>NZ_AP025944.1:0-127500 GCF_024349685.1 Pseudomonas sp. LRP2-20
GTGTCAGTGGAACTTTGGCAGCAGTGCGTAGAGCTTCTGCGCGATGAACTGCCTGCCCAGCAATTCAACACCTGGATCCGTCCGCTACAGGTCGAAGCCGAAGGCGACGAGTTGCGCGTCTATGCGCCTAACCGTTTCGTTCTCGATTGGGTGAATGAAAAGTACCTTGGCCGCCTGCTCGAACTGTTGGGTGAAAACGGCAGCGGCATGGCGCCAGCCCTTTCCTTGTTGATAGGCAGCCGTCGCAGCTCCGCTCCGCGTGCTGCACCCAATGCACCTGTCAGCGCAGCAGTCGCTGCGTCGCTCGCAAGCAGCCAGACTCAACAGGCCGCTGCGCCTGCCGTGGCCGCTGTTGCCGAAACGGTTCAAGCGCCAGTGGCTGAGCCTGAGCAGGTGAACGAGATCGGTGAAACGGCTTCGCGTGACAGCTTCGATGGCATGGGTGACAGCGCTTCGGCGCCTGCCACAGGCAACCGCACCGAGCAACGCACGGTCCAGGTAGAAGGTGCGCTCAAGCACACCAGCTACCTGAACCGCACATTTACCTTCGAGACCTTTGTCGAAGGTAAATCCAACCAGCTGGCCCGCGCTGCGGCCTGGCAGGTCGCCGACAACCCCAAGCATGGTTACAACCCGCTGTTCCTTTATGGCGGAGTTGGTCTGGGTAAAACCCACCTGATGCATGCTGTGGGTAACCACCTGCTGAAGAAGAACCCGAATGCCAAGGTCGTGTACCTGCATTCCGAGCGCTTCGTCGCGGACATGGTCAAGGCGCTGCAACTCAACGCGATCAATGAATTCAAGCGCTTCTACCGCTCGGTCGATGCGCTGCTGATCGACGACATCCAGTTCTTTGCCCGTAAAGAGCGTTCCCAGGAAGAGTTTTTCCACACCTTCAACGCCCTGCTTGAGGGGGGTCAGCAGGTGATTCTCACCAGCGACCGCTACCCGAAGGAGATCGAAGGCCTGGAAGAGCGCCTGAAGTCACGCTTCGGCTGGGGCCTGACGGTAGCCGTCGAGCCGCCGGAACTGGAAACGCGCGTAGCGATCCTGATGAAGAAGGCCGACCAGGCCAAGGTCGAGCTGCCGCATGATGCGGCGTTCTTCATTGCCCAGCGTATCCGCTCCAACGTACGTGAACTGGAAGGCGCCCTGAAGCGGGTGATCGCTCACTCGCACTTCATGGGCCGTGACATCACCATCGAGCTGATTCGCGAGTCGTTGAAGGACCTGCTGGCGCTGCAGGACAAGCTGGTGAGTGTGGATAACATCCAGCGCACCGTGGCCGAGTACTACAAGATCAAGATTGCCGATCTGTTGTCCAAGCGCCGTTCGCGCTCCGTTGCGCGACCGCGTCAGGTAGCCATGGCACTGTCGAAGGAACTGACCAACCACAGTCTGCCGGAGATCGGCGACATGTTTGGCGGCCGCGACCACACCACCGTGCTGCACGCCTGCCGCAAGATCAACGAATTGAAGGAATCCGACGCGGACATCCGCGAGGACTACAAGAACCTGCTGCGGACGCTGACGACGTGATGGTCGCCAGCGCAGCTAATTGAAGGCAAGGGACTAGACCATGCATTTCACCATTCAACGCGAAGCCCTGTTGAAACCCCTGCAACTGGTCGCCGGTGTCGTCGAGCGCCGTCAGACCTTGCCGGTGCTGTCCAACGTCCTGCTGGTCGTGCAAGGCCAGCAGCTGTCGTTGACCGGTACCGACCTGGAAGTCGAACTGGTTGGCCGCGTGCAACTGGAAGAGCCGGCCGAGCCAGGCGAGATCACTGTCCCGGCGCGCAAGCTGATGGACATCTGCAAAAGCCTGCCGAACGATGTTCTGATCGATATCAAGGTCGACGAGCAGAAGCTGTTGGTCAAGGCCGGCCGTAGTCGCTTCACCTTGTCGACCCTGCCTGCCAACGATTTCCCCACTGTTGAAGAAGGCCCAGGGTCGCTGACCTGCAACCTGGAGCAGAGCAAACTGCGCCGCCTGATCGAGCGCACCAGCTTCGCCATGGCCCAGCAGGACGTGCGTTACTACCTCAACGGCATGCTGCTGGAAGTGTCGCGCAACACCCTGCGCGCTGTTTCCACCGACGGTCACCGTCTGGCGCTGTGCTCGATGAGCGCACCGATCGAGCAGGACGATCGCCATCAGGTCATCGTTCCACGTAAAGGTATTCTTGAGCTGGCGCGCCTGCTGACCGATCCGGAAGGCATGGTCAGCATCGTTCTTGGTCAGCACCACATCCGTGCGACCACCGGTGAGTTCACCTTCACGTCCAAGCTGGTCGATGGCAAGTTCCCTGACTATGAGCGTGTACTGCCAAAGGGCGGTGACAAGCTGGTAGTCGGTGACCGTCAGGCGCTGCGTGAAGCGTTCAGCCGTACTGCGATTCTCTCCAACGAGAAGTACCGTGGTATTCGCCTGCAACTGGCTGCCGGCCAATTGAAGATCCAGGCCAACAACCCTGAACAGGAAGAAGCGGAAGAAGAGATCAGCGTGGACTACGAAGGTAGCTCGCTGGAGATCGGCTTCAACGTCAGCTACCTGTTGGACGTGTTGGGCGTTATGACTACCGAGCAAGTTCGTCTGATTCTGTCCGACTCCAACAGCAGTGCCCTGCTGCAGGAAGCTGGCAATGACGATTCTTCCTACGTTGTCATGCCAATGCGTCTGTAATTCGTAGCAGGCGAAATGTCCCTTCGACGTATCATGGTCACCGCGGTGCGCAATCTGCACCCGGTGACTCTCTCACCTTCCCCTCGCATCAATATTCTTTACGGCGCCAACGGCAGCGGCAAGACCAGTGTGCTCGAAGCCGTGCACCTGCTTGGCCTTGCCCGGTCATTTCGCAGTACTCGGCTGAACCCGGTCATCCAGTATGAACAACCTGCTTGTACCGTGTTTGGCGAAGTCCAGTTGGCTGAAGGTGGCACCAGCAACCTGGGCGTCTCAAGGGAGCGGGCGGGCGAATTCACTATCCGCATCGACGGGCAGAATGCCAAGAGCGCCGCTCAACTGGCTGAAATGTTGCCCCTGCAGCTGATCAACCCGGACAGTTTTCGGTTGCTCGAAGGCGCACCGAAAATCCGCCGACAGTTCCTCGATTGGGGTGTGTTCCACGTGGAACCTCGATTCCTGCCCGCCTGGCAGCGTCTGCAGAAGGCGCTGCGGCAGCGGAACTCATGGTTGCGGCATGGTACACTTGACCCAGCTTCGCAAGCCGCCTGGGACCGGGAGTTATGCCTGGCCAGTGCGGAAATAGATGAATACCGTCGCAACTACATCAAGGCCTTGAAGCCCGTCTTCGAGCAAACCCTGAGCGAGCTGGTCGAGCTGGACGGGTTGACCCTGAGCTACTACCGAGGCTGGGACAAGGACCGGGAACTGCAAGAAGTACTCGCCTCCTCTCTCCTTCGCGATCAGCAGATGGGCCACACCCAAGCTGGCCCGCAGCGTGCAGATCTGCGTCTTCGTCTGGCTGCCAATAACGCAGCTGACATCCTGTCGCGTGGTCAGCAAAAGCTGGTGGTGTGCGCACTGCGCATTGCCCAGGGCCATCTCGTCAGCCAGGCTCGCCGCGGCCACTGTATTTATCTCGTTGACGACCTGCCGTCCGAGCTGGATGACCAGCATCGCCGCGCGCTGTGCCGCTTGCTTGAAGAATTACGCTGCCAGGTGTTCATCACCTGTGTAGATCACGAATTACTGAGGGAAGGCTGGCAGACGGAAACGCCAGTTGCCTTGTTCCACGTGGAACAAGGCCGTATCACCCAGACCCACGACCATCGGGAGTGAAGGCATGAGCGAAAATCAAACGTACGACTCCTCCAGCATCAAGGTGCTGAAAGGTTTGGATGCCGTACGCAAGCGTCCCGGCATGTACATTGGCGACACCGATGATGGTAGCGGCCTGCACCACATGGTCTTCGAAGTGGTCGACAACTCGATCGACGAAGCCCTCGCCGGTCACTGCGATGACATCACAGTCATCATCCACACGGACGAATCCATCAGTGTGCGCGACAACGGTCGCGGCATTCCGGTCGACGTGCATAAAGAAGAAGGCGTATCCGCAGCCGAGGTCATCATGACCGTGCTGCACGCTGGCGGTAAATTCGACGACAACTCCTACAAAGTTTCCGGCGGTCTGCACGGTGTAGGTGTTTCGGTGGTTAACGCCCTGTCCGAGAAGCTGGTGCTGACCGTTCGCCGTAGCGGCAAGATCTGGGAGCAGACCTACGTTCACGGTGTTCCACAGGCGCCGATGGCGGTTGTCGGTGACAGCGAAACCACCGGTACCCACATCCACTTCAAGCCTTCGGCTGAAACCTTCAAGAACATCCACTTCAGCTGGGACATCCTGGCCAAGCGGATCCGCGAACTGTCGTTCCTCAACTCGGGTGTCGGCATCCTGCTGAAGGACGAGCGTTCGGGCAAGGAAGAGTTCTTCAAGTACGAAGGTGGCTTGCGCGCGTTCGTTGAATACCTCAACACCAACAAGACCCCGATCAACTCGCAGGTCTTCCACTTCAACGTCCAGCGTGACGATGGCGTGGGTGTCGAGGTTGCCCTGCAGTGGAACGACAGCTTCAACGAAAACCTGCTGTGCTTCACCAACAACATTCCGCAGCGTGACGGCGGTACTCACCTGGTCGGTTTCCGCTCCTCGCTCACCCGTAGCCTGAACAGCTACATCGAGCAGGAAGGCCTGGCCAAGAAGAACAAGGTCGCTACTACAGGTGACGATGCCCGTGAAGGCCTGACCGCGATCATTTCGGTGAAAGTGCCGGATCCGAAGTTCAGCTCGCAGACCAAGGACAAGCTGGTCTCCTCGGAGGTGAAAACCGCCGTGGAACAAGAGATGAACAAGTACTTCGCCGACTTCCTGCTGGAAAACCCGAACGAAGCCAAGGCCGTGGTCGGCAAAATGATCGACGCTGCCCGTGCCCGTGAAGCGGCGCGTAAAGCCCGTGAAATGACCCGCCGCAAAGGTGCGCTGGATATCGCCGGCCTGCCGGGCAAACTGGCGGACTGCCAGGAGAAGGACCCTGCCCTTTCCGAACTGTACCTGGTGGAGGGTGACTCCGCGGGTGGCTCGGCCAAGCAAGGCCGTAACCGTCGCACCCAGGCGATCCTGCCGCTGAAGGGCAAAATCCTCAACGTCGAGAAAGCACGCTTCGACAAGATGATCTCGTCCCAGGAAGTGGGCACGCTGATCACCGCGCTGGGCTGTGGTATCGGCCGCGAAGAGTACAACATCGACAAGCTGCGTTATCACAACATCATCATCATGACCGATGCTGACGTCGACGGTTCGCACATCCGTACCCTGCTGCTGACCTTCTTCTTCCGTCAGCTGCCGGAACTGGTCGAGCGCGGCTACATCTACATCGCCCAGCCGCCGCTGTACAAGGTGAAGAAAGGCAAGCAGGAGCAGTACATCAAGGACGACGAGGCCATGGAAGAATACATGACCCAATCGGCCCTCGAAGATGCCAGCCTGCACCTGGACGAATCGGCGCCAGCCGTTTCCGGCGTACAGCTGGAAACCCTGGTGAACGAATTCCGTTCCGTGATGAAGACCCTCAAGCGCCTGTCGCGCCTGTACCCGGAAGACATCACCGAGCACTTCATCTACTTGCCGGAAGTCACCCTGGAGCAACTGGGCGACCACGCTGTTATGCAAGCCTGGCTGGTGAAGTTCCAGGAGCGCCTGAGCAACAGCCAGAAGTCGGGCCTGGTCTACAAGGCCAGCCTGCGCGAAGACAAGGAGCGCAATGTCTGGCTGCCGGAAGTGGAAGTTACCTCCCACGGCCTGGCCAGCTACGTCACCTTCAACCGCGATTTCTTCGGCAGCAACGACTACCGTACGGTGGTCAACATTGGTGCCAGGCTTTCCAGCCTGCTGGGTGAAGGCGCCTACGTTCAGCGCGGTGAACGTCGCAAGGCGATCACCGAGTTCAAGGAAGCCCTCGACTGGCTGATGAACGAAAGCACCAAGCGTCACACCATCCAGCGATACAAAGGGCTGGGCGAGATGAACCCGGAGCAGCTGTGGGAAACCACCATGGACCCAACCGTCCGCCGCATGCTCAAGGTCACCATCGAAGACGCGATTGCCGCCGACCAGATCTTCAACACCCTGATGGGTGATGCGGTGGAGCCTCGCCGTGACTTCATCGAAAGCAACGCGCTGTCGGTGTCGAACCTGGACTTCTGATCTGCAGAGATCGACAGATATAAGCCCGCGCAAGCGGGCTTTTTTGTGTGGGTTATTGTGCCCCGGATGTTTCTTGGCTCAATCCGCTGATAGCCTGCCGCGCGACTTCACGTGCCTGGCGCAACACATCCTCCTTCCACTGGGGTTCATCGACATAGAACGCGTCGCGCAGTTGCCGCTTGATTTGCTGGCGCCGGGGTTCGCCGGCCCCTGGGTTGTTATGCAGCCACTGCTCGGCACGCAAGGCATCCAGTACCTGTGGCCCCGGCAGGGTCCCGAACTCCAGCGTCAACGCGGTGAAGGCCGAGGGTGTGTACTCACCCACTGCGCCGTACACCATCAGCCCGCTCAGCGGTACTGACACCGACTGCCCTTCTTGCGAAGAACGTACGCCCTCCCCCCACCAACGCCTTGCCCGTTCCAGCATCGGCGAGTTGGCTGGCCCGGAGTAGATGCGTTCACCATGCCCTTTGGGTCCAAGCCCTGTGTGAATATCGACCCAGACAAGATGTTGGCATCGGCTGGCGTGCTGGCCGATGATCGCGCGTACCGCCTCGTTGCTCCAGGTTGGCGCGTTGCCGATGTAGAACAGGCCGTCGGGATGGCTGTTCTGCCCGCTGGATATC
The DNA here is from genome assembly GCF_024349685.1 of Pseudomonas sp. LRP2-20. NCBI lineage: Bacteria > Pseudomonadati > Pseudomonadota > Gammaproteobacteria > Pseudomonadales > Pseudomonadaceae > Pseudomonas > Pseudomonas sp. LR2-20. Next base: position 6,854 of record NZ_AP025944.1, read on the forward strand.
GCCTTCTGCATACGCTTGCGTCCTAACTTCACCAGGTGTGAGAGCAGGCGCAGGCGGTTGGGCAAGGTCACTGGCCAGCGCTGAGGAATCAACAGCGCGTGAAGCCCTGGATAGTCGGGGTTATGCGAGCTGGGCTGGCTGAAGTCCTGAAAGTTGCGGTTCAAGTCGACGTTTTCATGGGTCCAGCGGCGCAGCCAGGAAAACCCGTACGGGTTGGCGGCATGCAGGTAGACCACCGCGCAACCGGCGTCTCTGGCCTGGCGCTGGAAGGCTTCATCCTGCAACAGCGCCACCTGCACTGCTGATCCGCAGAAGCCTTCAACCCCATGGCAGCCGCTGCTGATCAGCATCACATGCTGGGCATCGAGCGGGCCGCTGCGCGCCACATCGATGGCCAGCTCCTCGCCTTCGGCGCCCCGTAACGGGTGCAGTTGAGACTCGACGGGTAGACCGAGCCCAGCACAGGCCGCCAGGAATTTTTGTCGTGCTTGAGCATAAGTCTGTGAGAAGCAGGCAGCAGGTTTCATCGCAGCTCCGTGATGTTCCATGGGATATGTCAACCAGCGGGCAGCCGCATGCCGGCCGGCCCGAGGTCAGCAAGAATTGATGAGGGGAACAGGCCGCCGCGCGGCCTGAATGTCAGCTGGTGTGAAGCGCTGGCTGCAAGGACGAATCGCCGGCTTGCAGATGTTCACGGGTGTGCTCTGGCCGTATCAGCCAGAAGGCAATCAGCGTGCAGACGATGATGGCCGTGCCGATCAGCGCCAACGCGGACTCGAAGCCCTGTGCGATGTCACCGCCGCGAACCGCGACCCATTGGCCGACCAGCCAAGGCGCGAGCATGCCGGCGCTGGTCACCCCGCCAATGTGAATCGATAACATCGAACCCCGACGTACGCCCGGTGCAATGAAGGCGACGATGGTATTGGCGAACGTCGGCAACACGTTGATAAGGACCGCACCCATCGCGTACAGCGCCAGCGTCGCCAGCAGGTGGCCATGGGCCTGGGTGATCAGCAGGAAGGCGAAGCCGGCGATCAGGCAGCAGACCAGTGGCAATGCCACCATGGCCCGCTGTGTGCTGGCTCCGCGTTTGAGTGCCCGTTGCGAGACTGCCGACACGCCGAGGTTGCACAGGATGACCGCCAGGGTAACGACCATGACCACATAACCTGACTGCATTGGCGTCATGCCCAGGCCCTTTTGCAGGTAAACCGGTACCCAGCTGTAGACCAGCGCATTGGGTAAGAAGCCCATGAAGCCAATCAAGGTAATACCGAGGAATGTCCGGTTCAGCAGCAAGCGGCGATAGCCTGGCAAGGGTTGCCTGGCATCGTCGGTCACCGCATCCACCTGGGTGCCTTCGCGCCCAAAGGCCAGCCACAGCAGCATCCACAACAGCCCGATCAGCGCCAGCGCCAGATAGGCCATGCGCCAGCCAACCTGGGTAATCAGCAAGGGCAAGCTGACTGCAGCCAGCACGGCGCCGAGCATGATCGATACCTGGATCAGCGATGCCGGCATCACTCGTTCGGTGGGGCCGAACCATTTGAAGCAGGCATGTTGGGTCACGGCAGTGCCGGGGCCGGTACCGGCACCGAGCAGCAGGCGGCTGAGCACCAGTGCAGCGAAGCTGCTGCTGACGCTGACCAGCAGTTGTGAAACCATCCACACCAGTGACATGCCAACCAGGATCCAGCGGCTGGGAAAACGGTTGGCGAGGAAGCCTACGGCCACTCCGGAAATCGAGTAGAGGAAGAAGAACGCACTGCCAATGAAGCCGAATTCAGCTGGCGTCAGCTGCAAGTCTTCGATGATCTGGGCGCCGGCGAAGGCGAAGATGCTCTTGTCCAGTACGCTGATGATCATCACAGCCATCAGCATCACCAGCACGAGACTACGGTGGGAGAACGGCATACGGGGTTACTCCAGGGTTCATGCAGGCAGGATGCCGCAGCCGCTGATCGCTGAATAATGATCTCTCGGCATGCTTATCAGGGTTGGTTATGGAGCGGAGAACGAAGTGATGATGGGTTCTTGAAGGCGTAGATGATGTCGTCGACGAGCATCTGGGTTTCCCGGGTCATCAGTTCTGCAGGTCGGCAAACCAGCGAGATGTCGGTGCCGGGCACGCGTTCTGCAATCGGTAGCATGTCGAGGTTGCCAGACACGACGGGCAAGTCGAACACCCGACGCGACCAGATACTCACGGCATCGGTGGTGGCGGCGAGTTCCGCGTACAGCACGACGGACGCGCAGACCATGGTGCGTTCTGGTGGCCTGACGCCGTAATCCTCAAACATGCGCCCGGCCAGTGAAATGTCCAGCGCATCGGGCAGCAGCCATTCAAGCTCGAGCAACTCGCTCAGTGAGCGGGCTTTCGACTGTGGATGGCCTTTGCGCACGGCCAAGGTAGTGGGTTGAGCGTACAGTTCATGCCACTCGAAACCTTCGACACTGCGTGAAGGTGGGTGTGACGTCAGGGCCAGGTCCAGTTGACCTTCCCGCAAACCTTCCAGCAGCTTGGCCGGGCGCAGCTCAAGGATCTGCAACTGTACCTTCGGGTAGCGCTTGCGGTAGCTGAGGATGCAACTGGCGAACTGCTGGCTGGGCGTGACAGGCGACACGCCAATGGTCACCTTGCCGTCCATGGTGCCCTTGAGCGTTTCGATCTCATCCCGCGCCCGGCGCACCTCCTCCACGACCAGCCGCGCACGGCGTACCAGGTGTTCGCCATAGGGCGTGGCGGTGATGCCACGGTTGGATCGCACCAACAGGGGCACGCCCAGTTCCGACTCCAGTTCCTTGATGCTCTTGGACAGGGCCGGCTGGGAAATATGCAGTATCCGTGAAGCCTCCTGGATACTGCCACTTTCGCAGATCGCGACGATTGCGCGCAGTTGATGCAACTTCATGGGCACACACCTGAACCTGAGGGGATGCGAACTAGAGCATAAAAACGAGCCTGCGCCCACGGGCAGGATTGCGATCCCGTGGGCGCCGGCTGTCAGCGAATCCCGGTCGCGCGCAAGGCGTTCGGGGTGAACTCCTTGCTCGATGCGTTCTGCGAGAAGTCGTAGCTGCCCTTTTGTTCTTCGTTGCGCAGGCCTGAAACGGTGTAGCGGCCATTGGTGACATCGTAGTGAGTTTCTGCGGTCAGCCAGGGGAACTGTTGGTCGTAGAAGAATCGTGCATGCCCTTCGGAAACCCGCCACAGGTTGCCGCGACCGTCATAGGCATCGGCTTCGGCGACCTGCCAGCTGTCTTCGTCGATGTACAGGTCGCGCTTGCTGTAGATATGCCGCTGACCTGGCTTGAGAGTGGCGACCACATGCCACACGCGGTGCAGTTCATAACGGGTATGGTCCGGGTTGAGGTGGCCCGGGCGAATGATGTCGTCGTATTTGAGCTTCGGCGAATCCAGGGCGTAGCTGTTATATGGGATGTAGAGCTCTTTCTTGCCCACCAGCTTCCAGTCGTATCGATCGGGCGCCCCATTGAACATGTCGAAGTCGTCGTAGGTGCGCATCCCTTCGGCGCCTGGGCTGTCGTACCCCACCTGCGGCGCACGGCGTACCCGACGCTGACCGGCGTTGTACATCCAGGCCATGCGCGGCTCGGCGACCTGGTCGAGGGTTTCCAGCACCAGCATCACGCTGCCAGCCCGCCGCGGTGGCGAAAGAATTTCCTGGCGGAAGTAGAACAGGATGTTGGCCATCTTTTGCGGGTCGTAATCCTTCAGCCCGAACGGGAAGGCGAATTGCTCCTTCATCATGCTGATGGTGTAGGTGCCGTTTTCCTGCGGGTTCATCTGTGCGGTATTGCGCAGGATCGAGTCGCCCCGATAGCGGGTGATGTGGTTCCAGATAACTTCCAGGCCGGACTGGGGAATGGGGAACGGAATCGACATCTTGAAATTCTGCAGGCCGTTACCGCCTTCGGCGAGGGTGGTGCGGGTGGCGTTTTCCTTGACCGCCGCGAACACGGTGGGTGGCAGCGTGACGCTGCGGTGAGTGGTGTACACCGGGATGCGATAGGTGTCCGGGAAGCGTTTGAACATCGCCAGCTGGCCAGGCGTCAGGCGCGCTTTGTACTGTTCGGCGTTTTGCGCGGTGATGACGAACAGAGGTTTTTCATTGGCGTAGGGGTTGGGGATAAAGCCGCCGGCGTCGACTGCACCGGTACTGGCCGGCAAACCGCCGGTCCAGGCTGGGATACTGCCGTCGGCGTTTCCGGCCTTCTCGGCACCGATCGGGGTCAGATCGCTTCCCAGGCGAGCGGCTTCCTGTTCGGATACCGCGGCCATCACCTGGCTGGCCAACAGGCTCAGGGCCAGGCAACTGCAGCGGATCAAGGCTTTGCGAATCATGGTCTACCTCCTGGAATAAAGGGACGTCAGAAACTCACGCCCAGGCTGACGGCGAGGAAGTCGCGGTCGGTGTTGGTGTTGAAGTCACCGCCGAAGTAATCGGTGTAACTGATGGCGAGGTTGTAGCGGGTCAGGTATTCGGCATCCAGGCCGATGCTGACCGACTTGTCGCCTTCGTTGAAGGTCGGGCCGAAGCCCTCGACGTCGTGGGCGAAGGACAGGTTCGGGCGCAGCACTACACCGCCGATCAAGTCGGCGTATTCGAGTACGGCGCGCAGCCGGTAGCCCCAGGAGTCGGCGGTGTAGAAGCCCTTGCTGGTGCATTGGTCCGGATTGGCGGAGTTGGCTATCTGGCGGCACAGGTTGTTGCCGGAGATGCCTCCGAGCAACGACGCGCTGCCAGCTGTGGATAGCTCACCGTTGCCAAACACGCTGCTGCGACCAAAGCGCAGGTCCGAACCGTCGGTCGAGCCCAGGTCGGCGATATGGCTATAGCCGACCTCACCCACCAGCGTCAGCCGGTCAGCACCGATGAACGTCAGCTGGTCGATGGTTCGGGTCAAGGTGACCTGCGCCTGGGTGAAGGGCTTGCGCACATAGCCGTTGATCAGCGAGCCGTAGGCGGAACTGGCGAAACCGGTCTGGAAGATCGGCAAGCCAGCATTGACCCGCGGGTTGGTGGCCGCGGCGCCGAGGGTAGCTGCGGCCGACACGTCGCTGGCGTTCAGTGACAGCGGCATGTTCGGCCGATAACTGATCTCACCGGCCACGGCGGTGGCGCCCACTGTCGTGCTGAAGCTCAGCCCGTACAGGCGAATGTCTTCCGGGTATTCCAGGTAGTAGCGTGCGGTACTGGCACCGCCCTGCCCGACCAATCCACCCACCGGGTCAGCCAGGGCACCACGGCCCACCGTCCAGGCGCTGGTCGGGGTACGGCTGTGATAGTTCATGGCGTACAAGCCGAACTCGGTGTCATTGAGTTCAGGCACCATCCAGCGCAGGGCCACACCGAACTGGCCACTGTTGCGTGGGTCCTTGTCCGACAGCCGTGGTACATAACCGTAACCGCCAAGCACTCCGGTGCCGTCGATGTCGCGGTCGAAATCGCTGCCGTTGATTGCCATGTTGATGTCACAGCCCTTGGCCACCACATCGCTGCTGAAGAAGGTGCCGCAGTTGTCGGCGACGGTCTTTTCCCATTGCAACTGGTAGAAGGCTTCGACCGACAGGTTGTCGGTCAGGCCCTGGTTGAAATACAGCATGTTGACCGGGATCAGCGCTTCCTTGACCTCGGAGCCTGGGCGGCGCAAGGCCGAGACGTCGACCGGGTTGATGCTGTTGATGCCATTCTGGATGAACGTGCTTTCGCCCCAGCTAACCACCTGGCGGCCGGCGCGCACGGTGCCAGGCAGGTCGTCGAGGGTGTAGTTGTGGTAGACGAAGGCATCCAGCAACTCGGCGCCCGACGCCTTGGCGGCGGTGTCGCGGTGGTTGTCGTCGATGTCATAGAGCGGGCGGCTTTCGTCCTTGAGCTCGAAGTCATACCAGTACTTGCCACGCACGAACACGCCAGTGTCGCCGTACTTGAGTTCAAGGTCGTGCACGCCTTTGAAGATCTTCGAGAAGGTCTCGCCTTTCTTGAAGTTCAGGCGGCCGTCGTCGGAGGTCTGGGTTGATGCCGTCCCTCCGTTGCGGCTGCCGATGAAGGCGCGGTCCGGACTGTCCATGGCCCAACTGGCGCCGATGGACAGGCTGGAGTCGAAGCGCCCCTCGATTTCCCCGATGTTGAACGGCACGGCCTGCGCGCTGGTTGCCGCGAGTGCCAGGCTGACTGCCAGCGGAAGGGCCTGAGGCCTCAGGACCGCGACGCCGGTTATTGTTTTTTTCATAGTGCTCTGCGCCTTGAACTTGCTGTTCATGAGAAAGCCATCCCGATGGGCGGGGCGGTTGCATGGTAAGCAGCGAGTCACAGCGGCGGCTTCTGAAAAAAAGTGATGCCCATAGCCAAATGAGAGGGTGGGCCGGTATCGATAACCGGTGGCTATGGAGATGAACGGTATTCAATCTGATGGCTTGCAGGGTTGGCCTATAGTCCGACGGATTCCACCCCTTCCGAGGTAGACCATGAAGATTGCCCTGACTGGCGACAGTATCCTGCAGCGCCGCCTGCACAGCCGGGATGACCAGACCTTGAGCCCGTTGTTCGACCTGATCCGCGCCGCAGACGTGAGCTTCACCAACCTTGAAGTGTTGCCCAACGATTTTGCCGGTGACCCGGTACTGGAAAGCGGTGGTTCGCATTTCGGTGCCCCGGCCTGGGTGCTCGACGAACTGGTCGACGGTGGCTTCGACCTGTTCTCTACCGCCAACAACCACAGCCTGGACTACGGCATCAGCGGCCTTCATGCGGCCCACGAACAGTTGCGCAAACGCGAACTGCTGTTCGCTGGCACCGGGCGTAACCTTGAGGAAGCCCGCCGTCCGGTGTACTGCAGCAAACCTGCGGGTACCGTTGCCTTGCTGGCCTGCAGCTCGACCTACGGCAAGGGCCAGGAAGCCAGCGACCAGGGCCGCGACATGCCTGGTCGCCCGGGCCTCAATCCGTTGGGTTACGACACCCTGCATGAAGTCAGCACCGAGCAGATGGCCCAGGTGCGCCAGCTGATTGCGGACCTGGGGCTGGATCGCCTGTACCAGGGAGCGGTGGAACTGGGGTTCGCGCATCCGTTGCCCGACCCATCGCTGCAGGTGTTCGGCCCATTCACCCCGTTGCTGTTCCGCGAAGGTGCCAGTACCCGACTGCGCACGCTCGCCCGCAAGAAAGACCTGGATGGTATTTTGCGTTGGGTCGAGGAAGCACGGCTGACCTCTGACATTGTGATGGTCAGCCTGCATGCCCACGAACTGGGCTACAACCCAGAGGGTGAATGGGACCTCGAAGTGCCTGCCGAATTCATCCAGCCGGTGGCGCGCAAGCTGATCGACGCGGGCGTCGATATCGTCGTGGGCCATGGCCCACACTTGCTGCGGGGCATGGAGATATACCGGGGAAAACCCATCTTCTACAGCCTGGGCAACTTCATTGGCCAGAACGAGCTGGTCGAACGTCTGCCTGTGGACAGCTACGACCAGTTCCGCGTGGACCGGCAGCAGACCCCGTCCAAGGTGTTCCTGCAGCGCACTCACAACGGCACACGCAGCTTTCCGTCCGATGCGCGCTTCTGGGAGAGCATTGTGCCGATCTGCACCTTCGATGGCCGCACACTGACAGGCATCGAACTGCATCCGGTGCACCTTGGGCTCGGTGAAGCCATACACCGTCGAGGGCGACCACGGCTAGCCGAGGGGGATCAGGCCAGGTCGATCCTGCAACGCTTTGCGGCGTTGTGTTCGGGGTTCGACACCTGTCTGGAAATCAACGCAGATACCGCGCATGTCGTGCTTTGAAGGCGGCCATGTTCCACGTGGAACTCATAGCGGCTGATAGCAGAGACGCAAAAGCCCGCTGATGCGGGCCTTTGTGTCTCTGTCACTATCAATAGCCGGAAAGGACGCTGACGACCACACCTGTGGCAATCGCCACCAGTACATAGTCCCCATTCACATACAACCAGCGATGATCATGAGGGGGCGCATACAGGTGGCGTGCACGCCAGTCGGTGACCCAGTAGCGGTCTGCGCGATAGCGGGGTTCAATCACGTAGCCACGATGCCATTGTTGATGCGGTACCGGCATGCCCGCTTCTGGTCGGAAGTTCGGGTTGTGGTAAGCCGGCCGCCGGCCGTTGTCATGGTGATCGAACCGCTGTGGCTGGCCAGGGTGCGGGTTGCCCTGATGAGGAGGGCCGTCGTCATGATGATCAGGCCCTGGTTGAGCAAAGCTGGCCAAGGGGGTGCTGAGCACGAGCGCCGCGCAAAATACCGTCAGGGTTTTTTTCATGTGTGGATCCTGTTCCTGTTAACGCCCGGCGGTTACTGCTGTATGCCTGGTGCGGTTAACTGATCTGACCACAACTTTCCCCATTCAATGTCAGGTGCGAGGTAAAGGTCAGGTAAAGGTCCGAGGATACTGCTGCAGGCCGAGCGCCTTCAGACGGCGATACAAGGTGCGTTCGCTCAGGCCAAGGTGACGCGCCAGCTCGCTGCGCGAACCCTGGAACTGTTCGAGAGCCTGGGCCAGCTCCGGTAGGTCCTTTCGTCTTCGAACTCCGTTAACATCAGCTGCTATCTGCGGCCCAACGTCTTCCGGCAAGTGCTCGGGCCGGATCAATCCGTCTTCGGCAAACAGCCGTGCCCTTTCAAGAATGTTGCGCAGTTCGCGGATGTTGCCCGGGAAGGGATGCATCCCGAGCTGCTTCAGGGCTGCGTCGGTGAGCTGCGTTGACGGTTTGCCTGCCATGCGCTGCAACAGGCTCTCGGCCAGCAACGACAGATCCTCTACCCGTTCGCGTAACGCGGGCAGGCGGATCGGGAAACCGCTGATGCGGTAGTAAAGGTCCTCACGGAAAGTGCCATCGGCCACCATCTGCTTCAACGGTTTGTGGGTCGCCGAGACCAGGCGAAAATCCGAATGCACCGTGCGCAAGCTGCCTACAGGCCGGAAGCTGCCAGACTCGATAAGGCGCAGCAATTTGACCTGCATCGCCAACGGCACCTCGCCGATCTCGTCGAGGAACAGTGTGCCGCCATGGGCCGCTTCGGCCAGGCCTATCTTGCGTTGGTTGGCGCCGGTGAACGCGCCTTTCTCGTAGCCGAACAGCTCACTCTCGAACAGCGACTCGGTCAGGCCTGTACAGTCGACAACGACCAGTGGGCCATTGGCCCGTGGGCTACCCATGTGAATGGCGCGGGCGAACAGCTCCTTGCCGGTACCCGATTCGCCCTGGAGCAGTACAGGAATCTGCGCGGGTGCCGCACGCTGCAGGCTGGCCAGGGCTGTCTTGAAAGCCGGCGCTCGCCCGACCAGCCCTTGTTCTTGAGGTTGCGCGGACGCCAGGGTGATGCTGGTAAGCCGCTCGACGAAGGCCACCACCCTGCCCTGTTCATCGAGGATCGGCCGCAATTCCACGTCCACATGTTCGGGACCACGGGGCGTGTGATGAATGTGCAGCACGCGCTCGGGCACTTTGCTCTCCCATGCCTTGCGCATCGGGCAGTGCTCACCGGCCTGGTCACACGGGACGGCGTAGTGGTGCGACACCCGATGACATTTTTCACCCAGCGGGGCCTGCTCGTCTCGACCGAACTGCCGGCGATAAGCCGCGTTGGCCGCGAGGATGTTGTAGTCGGTGTCCAGCACGATGGTCGGCAGGGCATCGTGCTCAAGGTAGGAAACCAGAGCTAGGATGAGGGGGCGGGTTTCAGACATGACAGCACCATGGGATGACCTGGCGCAGGGTAACAAGGACTGCCAAACACTGCCATTGGCTGACAGTCGACTGCCAAAGGCGCTGCCAGAATGGCTGACAGCTATTGGTGACGTGCCGGTTTCATTGACCGCGGCGCTGGAAATGGCCTGGCATGCATCTTGATAAACCTCCTCCCACTGCCTACGCCGGTACAAGGCGAGGCGGATTATCTGGAGAACGTGATGATCATTGGCAACAACCTTCACGTGGAAGCCTTCTACGACAAGGCGACCTCGACCATCAGCTACCTGGCCATGGATCGTGAAACCCGTCAGTGCGCACTGATCGACAGCGTGCTGGACTACGACCCCAAGTCCGGTCGCACCTGCACCGCCTCGGCGGATCGCTTGATCGATCGTGTGAAAGCGCTCAAAGCCACGGTGCAGTGGGTGCTGGAAACCCATGTGCACGCCGACCACCTCTCGGCAGCGGCCTACCTCAAGGGCAAGCTCGGTGGCCACACGGCCATCGGTGCGCACATTACCCAGGTACAGAAAGTCTTCGGCACGCTGTTCAATGCCGAGCCCGGCTTTGCCCGGGATGGTAGCCAGTTCGATGTGCTGTTCGAAGATGAGGAAGGCTTCAGCATTGGCAACCTGCATGCCCGCGCCCTGCATACCCCGGGGCATACGCCGGCGTGCCTCAGCTATATGGTTGTGGACGCTGGCGAGACTGCGGTGTTCGTCGGCGATACGCTGTTCATGCCTGACTACGGCACTGCCCGCTGCGACTTCCCCGGCGCCGATGCGCGCACGCTGTACCGCTCGATCCGTCGTCTGCTCGCCTTCCCCGACCGGACCCAGCTGTTCATGTGCCACGACTACCTGCCAGGCGGGCGCGAGATGCAGTACGTCACCACGGTGGCCGAGCAGCGCGCCAGCAACATTCACATCCACCAAGGCATCGACGAGGACAGCTTCGTGGCCATGCGCGAAGCCCGCGACAAGACCCTCGACATGCCCGTGCTCATCCTGCCATCGGTGCAGGTGAACATGCGCAGTGGCCAGTTCCCGGAGCCTGAAGAAAACGGCGTGAGCTACCTGAAGATCCCGCTGAACAAGCTTTGACTGCCCTGCCCTATTACCAGAAATTCCAGGATTGACTGCCATGCCTGCCAATGCCGACCACCACAAGGTGGTCATCGTCGGTGCCGGTGCTGCCGGTATCGCCACTGCCTCTAGCCTGATCGCCCGCGACCCTTCGCTGGACATCGCCCTGATCGACCCTGCCGACGTGCACTACTACCAGCCAGGCTGGACCATGGTCGGCGCAGGTGTGTTCACGGCGCCGAGCACTGCCCGCACCCTGGCCTCGGCTATCCCGCGGGGTGTGCGCTGGATAAAGGCCTGCGTGCAGGGCTTCGACCCCTCGGCCCAGCTGGTCGCCCTCGAAGGTGGCCGTGCCATCAGTTATGAACAACTGGTGGTCTGCCCTGGCCTGAAACTCGACTGGGACGCCATCGACGGGCTCAGCGAAACCCTCGGTCGCAACGGTGTCACCTCCAACTACCGCTACGACCTGGCGCCCTATACCTGGGAGCTGGTGCAAAAGCTCAAGCAGGGACGCGCCCTGTTCACCCAGCCGCCGATGCCGATCAAGTGCGCTGGCGCGCCGCAGAAGGCGCTGTACCTGTCCTGTGACCATTGGCTGCGCAATGGTCGGCTGGGCGCTGTGAAGGCCAGTTTCTTCAATGCCGGTGCCGTGCTGTTCGGCGTTCCCGACTATGTGCCCGCCTTGATGGCCTACATCGACAAGTACGGCGTGGACCTCAACTACAGCCATCGCCTGGTGGCCGTGGATGGGCCCAACCAGCGTGCCACCTTCGTGCGTACACTAGGCGACGGTAGCAGTGAAACCCGTACCGAAGCCTTCGACATGTTGCATGTGGTGCCGCCGCAGGTTGCCCCGGACTTCATCCGCCAAAGCCCGTTGGCCGATGCAGCGGGTTGGGTCGATGTCGACCCGCATACCTTGCGCCATCGTCAGTTCGGCAACATCCACGCGCTGGGCGATGTGGCCAACACCAGCAATGCCAAGACTGCCGCGGCTGCGCGCAAGCAGGCGCCGGTGGTGGCCAACAATGTGCTGGTGGCGCTGGGCCGCCTCCCTAGCCTGGCCCAATATGACGGCTATGGCTCCTGCCCACTGACCGTCGAGCGCGGCAAGATCGTCCTGGCCGAGTTCACCTATGGCGGCAAGGTCGCTCCGAGCTTCCCTCGCTGGTTGCTCGATGGGCGCCAGCCGACACGCCTGGCCTGGTTGCTGAAGGCACGGGTGCTGCCGCCGCTGTATTGGCAGGGCATGCTCAAAGGCCGAGAGTGGCTGGCGCGCCCGCAACCGCTGGACACCGAGGGCGCACAGTGATCGAACATCAACTGCTGGGCGCTGGCCTCGGTGCGATCATCGGTGCGGTGCTGGCGCTGACCGGTGCCGGTGGTGGCATCCTGGCGGTACCGCTGCTGGTGTTCGGGCTTGGCCTGTCGATGGTCGAAGCGGCGCCCATCGGCCTGCTTGCCGTAGGGCTTGCCGCGGCGGTGGGCGCGGTACTCGGTTTGCGCGAAGGGCTGGTGCGTTATCGCGCCGCCCTGTTCATCGCACTGATCGGCATCGCCGCGGCGCCGTTCGGCCTGATGCTGGCCCACCGTTTGCCCAACACACCCTTGGCGTTGGTGTTCGCTGGCGTGCTGATCTACGCCTGCCTGCGCATCTGGCGCAAGGCGGCCAAAGAGCTGCGTGGCGAAGGCAGCGAAGCCCATCGCTACATCGAGCCTTGCGTGCTGAACCCGTTGCAGGGGCGTTTGCGCTGGACGCTGCCCTGCGCACGCGCCCTGGCGTTTACCGGAGTAATGTCCGGCTTGCTCTCCGGCCTGCTGGGGGTGGGCGGTGGTTTTGTGATCATTCCCGCCTTGAACCGCTACACCAACCTGCGCATGAAGAGCATTGTCTCGACATCCCTGGCCGTCATCGCCCTGGTTTCCACGGGAAGCGTGGTCAGCGCCAGCCTGGCCGGTGTGATGCACTGGCGGATCGGTGCGCCGTTCGCCATCGGTGCAGTGATCGGCCTGCTGCTGGCCAGGCCACTGGCAACCAGGATCGCCGGCCCACGGCTGCAGCAGCTGTTTGCCGTGGCTGGTTGGCTGGCGGCCCTGCTGCTGGCTGGCAAGGCGCTATTCAGCTAGCAGCTCATCCTGTTCCGCCGCGCACAGCGCCAGCAGGTAGTCCCACACCACCCGCAGGCGCACCGACTTGTGCAACTCGCGGCGGGTGCAGATCCAGTAGCTGCGCTGGATGGTCTCGCTGGGCAGCACGCGCACCAGCGCCGGGTCGTGACGGGCCATGTAGTTGGGCAGCACGGCGATACCCAGGCCGGCGCGGGCGGCGGTTTGCTGGGCGATCACGCTGGTGCTGCGGAAGGCCACGTTCGGTGCGCGGCAGAAGCTGTTGAGAAACAGCAGTTCCTGGCTGAACAGCAGGTCATCGACGTAGCCGATCCAGCTGTGCCGGGCCAGGTCCTCGCGGTTGCGCAGGGGCGGCGCCCGGTCCAGGTAGTCCTGGCTGGCGTACAGCGCCAGGCGGTAGTCGGTGAGCTTGCGGGTGATCAGCAGGTCGGCGTTGGGCCGCTCCAGGTGGATGCTGATTTCTGCTTCGCGGTTGAGGATGCTGACGAAGCGCGGTACGGCCACCAGCTCCACCTCCAGCCCCGGATAGCGGGCGAACAGCTCGCTCATGCGCGGGGTGAAGAACATGATGCCGATGCCTTCGGTGACTCCCAGGCGAATCTTGCCCAGCGGGGTGATGGCCTGGGTGATTTCTTCCTGCGCCAGCAGGGCAACATTCTCCATGGCTTCGGCATGTTTGAGCAGCGCCTGGCCCGACGGGGTCAGTTCATAGCCCTGGGCATGCTGAATGAACAGTGGCGTGCCCAGGCTCTTCTCGATGCTTTCGATATGCCGGGCCACCGTGCTGTGGGTGGTATTGAGGCGCTTGGCCGCGCTGAGCAGGCGGCCACTGCGCTGCAACTCGAGGAAAAACCGCAGATCGTTCCAGTCGAACATACTGATCCTTGTGGCTGTTCGTTCCGGCCCTTTCGCGGGTAAACCCGCTCCCACAGACAACGCTATCCCTGTGGGAGCGGCTTTAGCTGCGAAGCGCCGGTACAGACTTACCGCTGTGCTAAAACGCACAGCGGCTGCGTGAAATCTCGTGTTTCCTTGGCGAAATTACTCACTAAGATGGATCGGAACAAGAATAAAAATCAGGCGCGAGGTTGCACATGCCATCAGCCGATTCTGCCTTCGACTACGTGGTCGTAGGCGCCGGTCCCGCCGGCTGCCTGCTGGCCAATCGTTTGTCCGCTGACCCTTCCAGCCGCGTGCTGCTGCTCGAAGCCGGTGGTCGCGACAACTATCCCTGGATTCACATCCCCGTCGGTTACCTCTATTGCATCGGCAACCCGCGTACCGACTGGTGCTTCAAGACCGAAGCGCAACCTGGCCTGGGCGGTCGTGCGCTGGGCTATCCACGGGGCAAGGTGCTCGGCGGCTGTTCTTCGATCAACGGCATGATCTACATGCGCGGCCAGGCCGCCGATTACGACCATTGGGCCGCACAAGGCAACCAAGGCTGGGCCTGGAACGATGTACTGCCGTTGTTCAAGGCCAGTGAGAACCACTTTGCCGGTGCCAGCGAGCACCATGGCGCCGAGGGTGAATGGCGGGTCGAACGCCAGCGCTACAGCTGGCCGATCCTCGATGCGTTCCGCGACGCCGCCGAGCAAAGTGGCATCGGCAAGGTCGACGACTTCAACACCGGCGACAACCAGGGTTGTGGATACTTTCAGGTCAATCAGCGCAGCGGCGTGCGCTGGAACGCCTCCAAGGCTTTTCTGCGGCCGATCAAGGACCGCCCCAATCTCACCGTGCTGACCGGTGTGCAGGTAGACCAGGTGCTGTTGAACAACACCCGTGCCCGTGCGGTTAAAGCTTTGTGGCAAGGCGCCTGGCATGAGTTTGCTGCGCGCCGCGAGATCATCCTTTGCGCCGGTGCCGTGGGGTCGCCCGGCATTCTCCAGCGTTCCGGCATCGGCCCGCGCAAGCTGCTCGAAAGCCTGGGCATTGCTGTACGCCACGACATGCCAGGCGTCGGCGGCAACCTGCAGGATCACCTGCAACTGCGGCTGATCTACCAGATCCGCAACACCCGCACCCTCAACCAGATGGCCAACAGCCTGTGGGGCAAGCTGGGCATGGGCCTGCGCTATCTCTACGACCGCAGTGGCCCGCTGGCCATGGCGCCGAGCCAGTTGGGGGCCTTCGTGCGCTCGAGCCCGGAGCAGGCCACACCGAACCTGCAGTATCACGTGCAGCCGTTGTCACTGGAGCGCTTCGGCGAGCCGCTGCATTCGTTTCCGGCCTTCACCGCCTCGGTGTGCAACTTGCGCCCGGCCAGCCGCGGGCGTATCGATATCCGCAGTGCGGACATGAACAGTACGCCGCAGATCGATCCCAACTACTTGAGCGACCCTCAGGACCTGCGCGTTGCCGCCGACGCCATCCGCCTGACCCGGCACATCGTCCAGGCCCCTGCCCTCGCCGCTTTCGATCCCAAGGAATATTTGCCAGGCCCGTCCCTGCAAACCGAGCAAGAACTGTTCGAGGCGGCCGGCAAGATCGGCACCACCATCTTCCACCCGGTCGGCACCTGCCGCATGGGCAACGGCGACCTGGACGTTGTGGATAACCAGCTGCGGGTGCATGGCATTCCTGGGCTGCGCGTGGCCGATGCCTCGATCATGCCGCAGATCACCTCCGGCAATACCTGTTCCCCCACCCTGATGATCGCCGAGAAGGCGGCGCAACTGATCCTCAAAGGAGCCGCAACCCAGACCTACCTGAACGAAGACGCGGTACCGACCCCCTGACCCGGGAGCGTGCAACACCGGCAGCTCGCGGTCACAAGCTGCCGACAGTGGAACAACAAGAATAATCACTGTGGCCTGCGGGCCGAGGACAGCAACGATGTCGGATTACATCCAAGAGCAGGGTGCAACGGCCAGTTCCTCCAGCCGTCGTGAAGAGCGCAAGATCATTTTCGCGTCATCCCTCGGGACGGTGTTCGAGTGGTATGACTTTTTTCTCTATGGGGCGCTGGCCGCTGTCATCAGCAAGCAGTTCTTCGCCGGGGTCAACGACACCACCGCCTTCATCTTCGCCCTCATGGCGTTTGCCGCCGGCTTCCTGGTGCGGCCGTTCGGTGCGCTGGTATTCGGCCGCCTGGGCGACATGATCGGGCGCAAGTACACCTTCCTGGTGACCATCGTGCTGATGGGCCTGTCGACCTTCGCCGTCGGCCTGCTGCCGACCTACGCCAGCATCGGCATCGCGGCACCGATCATTCTGGTGGTCCTGCGCATGCTCCAGGGGCTGGCGCTGGGTGGTGAATATGGCGGTGCCGCCACCTACGTGGCCGAGCACGCGCCACCCGGCAAGCGCGGCTTCCACACCGGCTTCATCCAGTCCACCGCTACCCTGGGCCTGCTGCTGTCATTGCTGGTGGTACTGGGCAGCCGCTACATCAGTGGCGACCAGTTCGAAACCTGGGGCTGGCGCCTGCCGTTCCTGCTGTCGATCTTCCTGCTGGCGATCTCTACCTGGATCCGCATGAGCATGCACGAGTCGCCGGCGTTCGTGAAAATGAAGGCCCAGGGCAAGGTCAGCAAGTCGCCGATCCGCGAGTCGTTCACCTCCTGGCCGAACCTGAAAGTCGTGCTCACTGCGCTGTTCAGCATCAACGCCGGGCAAGCGGTTACCTTCTATACCGCGCAGTTCTACGTGCTGTTCTTCATGACCCAGATGCTCAAGATGGACCCAGCCCAGGCCAATACCCTGCTGATCATCAGCGTGGTGATCGGCGCGCCGTTCTTCGTGTTCTTCGGCTGGCTATCCGACCGCATCGGGCGCAAGCCGATCCTGATGCTCGGCCTGCTGCTGGCCACCGTGCTGTATTTCCCGATGTTCAAGGCCCTGAGCCACTATGCCAACCCGCAGATCGACGCGGCCAGCCGCCAGGCGCCAATCGTGGTCACTGCTGATCCGCAGGGCTGCACCTTCCAGTTCGACCCGGTCGGCAAGGCACGCTTCGACAGCCCGTGCGACAAGGTCAAGACCTTCCTGGTCAAGCAGGGCCTGCCGTACAGCTCGGTGAGCGTGGCCGGCAGCGATGTGGTCGTGAACATTGGCGACAAGACCATCAACGGCTTCGACGAAGCGGCCATGCGCGCGGCAGTGGAGCAAGCGGGCTACCCGGCCAAGGCTGACCCAGGGCAGGTCAATCAGGTGATGGTGGTGGTGCTGATCGTGGCGATGATCCTGATCGCGACCATGACCTACGGCCCGCTGGCAGCGGTGATGGTCGAGCTGTTCCCGACCCGCATCCGCTACACCTCGATGTCGCTGCCCTACCACATCGGCAACGGCTGGTTCGGCGGCTTCCTGCCAACCGTGTCGTTCGCGCTGGTGGTGTATACCGGGGATATCTTCTACGGCTTGTGGTACCCGGTGCTGGTGACCGGTATCAGCCTGGTGGTGGGGATCTTCTGCCTGAAAGAAACCAAGGACGTGGATATCGACAAGGTCTGAGGATCTGCGTCGGCCTCTTCGCGGGCAAGCCCGCTCCCACCGGGCTCACCGCCAACCTTGTGGGAGCGGGCTTGCCCGCGAAAAGACCAACACCGATTACCACGTTTCACGCATAAAAAAACCGGCTGTAAAAGCCGGTTTTTTTATGCCTCGAAAAAACTTATGCACGTTTTTCAGAAAAACGTCATACATAGAAATAAACAGCTAATTCATACACTTAGCGCCGATTCCAGGTATTTCAAGAACAAATTGTTCACAAGTTATCCACAGATGGTCAGGCCATCTGCTCCTGCGGTTTTTCATCCACTGGCGGCAGCGACCCCATGGCCCGCTGGGTCGCTTCGTTCCACGCTGCAGCGCGGTCATTGAGCTCGGCAATGGCCCGTGGCCCGGTACCCTCGGCATACATCGGCTTGCCGATCACCACCTCGATGGTGCCCGAGCGCTTGCCCCAGCCCGTCTTGGGCCAGAACTTGCCTGCGTTGTGGGCAATCGGCAGCACCGGCAGCCCGGCATTCACGGCCAGCGCGGTACCGCCTCGGGAGAATTTGCCCACGGTTCCGAACGGCACCCGGGTACCTTCCGGGAAGATCAGCACCCAGGTTTTCTGCTTGAGCAACTCGTCACCCTTGCTGGCCACCTGGCGCAGGGCTTCCTTGGGGTTGTCGCGGTTGATCGCGATCGGCCGCAGCATGGCCATGGCCCAACCAAAGAACGGCACATACAGCAGCTCGCGCTTGAGCACCTGGCTCAGCGGCGAGAAATACTGGGAAAGGAAGAAGGTTTCCCACGTGCTCTGGTGGTTGGACAGGATCACGCAGGGCTCGTCCGGAACGTTCTCGGCACCGGTGACCTTGTAGTTGATGCCAAGGATGGTGCGCACCAGGAACAGGGCGCAACGGCACCAGTACACGTTGATGAACGTGTAGCGCTTGGGGAACGACAAGAACGGCGCGACGAAGAAGCTCAGCGAGCACCACAGCAGCGAACTGGTGCCCAGCAGCAGGTAAAAAAGAAAGATTCTGATCGCCTGCAGGATCGACATAGTGGCAAGTACCGTTGCGGGGCGTGCCCGCCTGGGAAAATGCGCCCGAAGGCGCATTGTTGTTTAAATAATTTCTCTGGCGATAGCTGCCAGATCGTCGAAAATCAGTGTAGTTTCCGGGACGCCTTTTTCCAGGGTCCGCTCACCCTTGCCGGTTTTCACCAACACGGGTTGTGCACCGACGGCCAGGGCGGCCTCCAGGTCACCTTTGCTGTCGCCTACGAACCAGACGCCTTCAAGGCCCACCTGGTAATGCTCGGCGATCGCCCGCAGCATGCCAGGCTTGGGCTTGCGGCAATCGCAGCCTTCATCCGGCCCATGCGGGCAATACACGATATGGCCCACCTCGCCGCCCTGCTCGGCCACCAGCGCGCGCAGGCGCGCGTGCATGGCCTCGAGGGTTGCCAGCGGGTAGTAGCCACGGGCGATGCCGGACTGGTTGGTGGCCACGGCCACCGTCCAGCCCGCCTTGCTCAACTGCGCGATGGCCTCGACCGAGCCAGGGATCGGGATCCACTCTTCCAGCGTCTTGATGTAGGCGTCGGAGTCGTAGTTGATCACCCCGTCACGATCGAGAATCAGCAGTTTCAAGGCTTACCCCAGCAGCGAAATGTCGGCCACGCCCAGGAACAGGCCGCGCAGGCGGCTGAGCAGGGCATAACGGTTGGCACGTACCTTGGCGTCTTCGGCGTTGACCATCACCGCCTCGAAGAAGGCGTCGACCGGGTCACGCAGGGCCGCCAGGCGCGCCAGCGATTCGCTGTACTGGCGAGCAGCTGCCATCGGTTGCACGGCCTGGTCGGCCTGCTGGATGGCCGAGTACAGGGAGAACTCGTTGGCGTTGTCGAAGTACTTCGGCTCGACCTGGTCGGCGATGGCGCCTTCGGCCTTGCTCAGCAGGTTCGACACACGCTTGTTCACTGCCGCCAGGGCTTCGGCTTCCGGCAGCTTGCGGAAGGCCTGCACGGCCTGCACGCGCTGGTCGAAGTCCAGGGCAGAAGCCGGCTTCAGGGCACGTACCGACAGGTAGGTGGCAACGTCGATGCCTTCGTCTTCGTAGCGTGCACGCAGGCGGTCGAAGATGAACTCCAGCACCTGCTCGGCAAGGCCAGCGGCCTTGACCTTGGCACCGAACTGCTTGACCGCGAACTCGACCGCAGCGCTCAGGTCCAGGTCCAGCTGCTTCTCGATCAGGATGCGCAGCACGCCCAGGGCGGCACGGCGCAGGGCGTACGGGTCCTTGCTGCCGGTAGGCAGCATGCCGATGCCGAAGATGCCGACCAGGGTGTCGAGCTTGTCGGCGATGGCCACGGCAGCACCGGTGAGGGTCTGCGGCAGCTCGGCGCCAGCACCGCGCGGCATGTACTGCTCGTTCAGGGCCAGGGCGACGTCTTCCGGCTCACCGTCGTTGAGCGCGTAGTAATAACCGGCAACACCCTGCATTTCAGGGAATTCGCCGACCATCTCGGTGGCCAGGTCGCACTTCGACAGCAGGCCGGCACGGCCAGCGCGCTGGGCGTTGCCGCCGATCAGCGGGGCGATGAACGCAGCCAGTTTGGAAACGCGCTCGGCCTTGTCGTAGACAGTGCCCAGCTGAGCCTGGAACACCACGTTCTTCAGGCGCTCGTTGAAGGTTTCCAGCGGCTGTTTCTTGTCCTGCTTGAAGAAGAACTCGGCGTCGGTCAGGCGCGGGCGCACGACTTTCTCGTTACCCAGCACGATCTGCTTGGGGTCACGGCTCTCGACGTTGGCCACGGTGATGAAGCGCGGCAGCAGCTTGCCTTCGCTGTCCAGCAGGCAGAAGTACTTCTGGTTGTCCTGCATGGTTGTGATCAGGGCTTCCTGCGGCACTTCGAGGAAACGCTCCTCGAACGAGCACACCAGCGGCACCGGCCATTCGACCAGGGCGGTCACTTCGTCCAGCAGTGCCGGCGGCACGATGGCGCTGCCTTCCTGCTGCATGGCCAGCTCGGCGGTACGCTTGCTGATCAGTTCGCGGCGCTCGGCGAAGTCGGCCAGCACGTAGGCTTTGCGCAGGTCTTCGACGTAGTTGGCCGGGGTGGTGATGACCACGTTTTCCGGGTGGTGGAAGCGGTGGCCACGGGATTCACGGCCGGCCTTCTGCGACAGGATGGTGCAGTCGACCACCTGGTCGCCCAGCAGCATCACCAGCCACTGGGTCGGGCGCACGAACTCTTCACGGCTGGCGGCCCAGCGCATGCGCTTGGGGATCGGCAGGTCGTTGAGCGAATCCTCGATGATGGTCGGCAGCAGGCTGGCGGTGGCCTTGCCCGGGATGTGCTGGGAGAAGCGCAGCTTGGCGCCGCTCTGGTCGATTTCCGACAGCTCCACACCGCATTTCTTGGCAAAGCCCAGGGCAGCCTGGGTCGGCTCGCCGTCTTTGAAAGCAGCCTGCATGGGCGGGCCGTCGATGTTGATGCTGCGGTCAGGCTGCTGCACGTCCAGCTGGCGGATCAGCACGGCCAGGCGACGCGGCGCGGCGTAGACCTGCTTGCCGGTGTAGTTCAGGCCAGCGGCCTGCAGGCCTTTCTCGATGCCGGCCAGGAAGGCGTCGCCGAGACTTGCCAGGGCTTTTGGTGGCAGCTCTTCGGTGCCCAGTTCTACCAGGAAATCTTGAGCACTCATTGTGCAGCCTCCAGCTTCGCCAACACTTCGTCACGCAGTTCAGGGGTGGCCATCGGGAAGCCCAGGCGTGCGCGGGCTTGCAGATAGCTTTGCGCCACGTCCCGGGCCAGGGTACGTACGCGCAGGATGTAACGCTGGCGCTCGGTTACCGAGATGGCGCGACGGGCGTCCAGCAGGTTGAAGGTGTGCGAGGCCTTCAGGACCATTTCATAGGTCGGCAGCGGCAGCTCCAGCTTGATCAGGCGGTTGGCTTCGCTTTCGTAGAAGTCGAACAGTTCGAACAGCTTCTCGACGTTGGCGTGTTCGAAGTTGTAGGTCGACTGCTCCACCTCGTTCTGGTGGAACACGTCGCCGTAGGTGACCTTACCGAACGGGCCGTCGGCCCACACCAGGTCGTAGACCGAGTCGACGCCCTGGATGTACATGGCCAGGCGCTCCAGGCCGTAGGTGATTTCACCGGTGACCGGGTAGCACTCGATGCCACCTACCTGCTGGAAGTAGGTGAACTGGGTGACTTCCATGCCGTTCAGCCAGATTTCCCAGCCCAGGCCCCAGGCGCCGAGGGTCGGCGATTCCCAGTTGTCTTCGACAAAGCGGATGTCGTGGACCAGCGGGTCGAGGCCGATGGCTTTCAGCGAGCCGAGGTACAGCTCCTGGAAGTTGGCCGGGTTCGGCTTCAGGACCACCTGGAACTGGTAGTAGTGCTGCAGGCGGTTGGGGTTTTCGCCATACCGCCCGTCGGCAGGGCGACGGCTAGGCTGCACATAGGCGGCGTTCCAGGTTTCTGGACCCACGGCGCGCAGGAATGTAGCGGTGTGGAAAGTGCCGGCGCCTACTTCCATATCGTAGGGCTGAAGCACCACACAACCTTGAGCTGCCCAGTAGTTTTGCAGGGCGAGGATCAGGTCTTGGAAGGTACGCACGGCTGGCGTAGGCTGGCTCACGAAATTCACCTGTATCTGGGGATGCGGATGTAAAGAGCGGGAGTATAACCTGATTCGCCTCGCCCTCTACTCATTGGAGCCTTATGCCACGCTGCTTTTGGTGTACCGACGATCCGTTGTACCAGGCCTACCACGACCAGGAATGGGGAACGCCACAGCGTGACCCGGCGTTGCTGTTCGAGATGCTTTTGCTCGAAGGGTTCCAGGCCGGGCTTTCATGGATCACCGTTTTGCGTAAACGCGAGCGTTATCGCCAGGTGATGCACGGCTTCGATCCGGTGAAACTGGCTGCCATGAGCGACGAACGTATCGAGGAGCTCATGCTCGATGCCGGTATCATCCGCAATCGCCTCAAGCTCAAGGCTGCCCGGCGCAACGCGCAGGCCTGGCTGGCTGTGGATAACCCAGCCGAGTGGTTGTGGTCGTTCGTGGGGGGGGAGCCGAAGATCAATCACTTCCAGGGCCGCAGCGATGTGCCCGCTGTGACCGACGAGGCCAAGGCCATGAGCAAGGCCCTGCAGAAAGCCGGTTTCACCTTCGTCGGCCCGACCATCTGCTACGCCTTCATGCAGGCCACCGGCATGGTCATGGACCACACTACCGATTGCGATCGCTACGCCGCCTTGTTGCGCTGAGGGGTTACAATGCGCGCCTTGCTGAAATAAGGAATTGCCTGTGGAAAAGTTCAAGGGCGCCCTGATGGTCGGGGTGCTGCGTCTGTTTGCCAAGCTGCCCTGGGGCGCTGTGCAGCGCGTCGGCGCCGGTATCGGCTGGTTGATGTGGAAAATCCCCAATGGCTCGCGCAATGTCGTGCGCATCAACCTGGCCAAGTGCTTCCCGGAGATGGACCCGGTCGAGCGTGAGCAGCTGGTCGGCCGTGCACTGAAGGATATCGGCAAATCTTTTGTCGAAAGTGCCTGTGCCTGGATCTGGCCACCGCAGCGTTCGCTGGAGCTGGTCAAGGAAGTGCACGGCCTGGAAGTGCTGGAGCAGGCCCTGGCCTCGGGCAAGGGCGTGGTCGGCATCACCAGCCACCTGGGCAACTGGGAAGTGCTCAACCACTTCTACTGCAACCAGTGCAAACCGATCATCTTCTACCGCCCGCCGAAGCTCAAGGCAGTGGATGACCTGCTGCGCGAGCAGCGCGTGCAGATGGGCAACCGCGTGGCGCCTTCGACCAAGGAAGGCATCCTGAGCGTGATCAAGGAAGTGCGTCGCGGCGGGCAGGTGGGCATTCCTGCCGACCCGGAGCCGGCCGAGTCGGCGGGTGTGTTCGTGCCATTCCTCGGGACCCAGGCGCTGACCAGCAAGTTCGTGCCGAACATGCTGGCCGGTGGCAAGGCGGTGGGTGTGTTCCTGCATGCGCTGCGGCTGCCGGACGGCTCGGGTTTCAAGGTGTTCCTGGAAGCTGCGCCGGAAGAGATGTACAGCACCGACGTGAACGTGTCGGCAGCGGCCATGAGCAAGGTGGTCGAGCGTTATGTGCGCGAGTACCCGAGCCAGTACATGTGGAGCATGAAGCGCTTCAAGAAGCGCCCGGCCGGCGAGCCGCGCTGGTACTAAGCCTTTCACCGTCCCCTGTGGGAGCGGGTTCACCCGCGAATGCATCGTTGAATCCAACATCGCATTCGCGGGTGAACCCGCTCCCACAGGGGGGGCGTCAACCTGATGTCTTGTTGAGCTTCTTCAGGAACACGGTCATCTCTTTCTCGGCCTGCTTGTCGCCATGGGCCTGCGCCGCAACTATCCCGTCCTCCCAGGCCTTGCGCGCCGCTGGCAGGTCACCGACCAACTGATACGCCTTGCCCAGCAGTTTCCACGCCGCCGAATACTTCGGATCCTGCTCCACACACCGTGCCAGGTGCACCGCCGCCTCCGCACCATTGCCCTCATCGAGCCAGGCCTTGCCCAGGCCAAACCGCAGCAGCGGGTTATCCACACCCTTGGCCAGCATCTTCTCCAGCGATTCGCGCATGCCCTCTTCTCCTAGAAGAAACTCAAGCCGACGTGGAACAGCTTCTCCACATCGCGAATGTGCTTTTTATCCACAACGAACAGGATGACGTGGTCGCCCGACTCGATCACCGTGTCGTCGTGGGCGATCAGCACTTCCTCGTCGCGGATGATCGCGCCGATGGTGGTGCCCGGTGGCAAGGCAATGTGCTCGACGGCCTTGCCGACCACCTTGCTCGACTTCGAATCGCCGTGCGCCACCGCCTCGATGGCTTCGGCTGCGCCGCGGCGCAGCGAGTGCACACTGACGATATCGCCGCGCCGCACGTGCGCCAGCAAGGTACCGATGGTGGCCAGCTGCGGGCTGATGGCGATGTCGATTTCGCCGCCCTGAACCAGGTCGACATAGGCCGGGTTGTTGATGATGGTCATTACCTTGCCCGCGCCCAGCCGCTTGGCCAGCAGCGACGACATGATGTTGGCTTCGTCGTCGTTGGTCAGGGCCAGGAAGATGTCGGCGTCGGCGATGTTCTCTTCGAGCATCAGGTCCTTGTCCGAGGCACTGCCCTGCAGCACCACAGTGCTTTCCAAGGTATCGGAGAGGTGCCTGCAGCGTGCCGCGCTCATCTCGATGATCTTCACCTGGTAGCGGCTCTCGATGGCTTCGGCCAGACGCTCGCCAATCTGCCCGCCTCCGGCGATGACAATGCGTTTGTTGGTCTCGTCGATGCGGCGCAGCTCGCCCATCACGGCGCGGATGTCCTTCTTTGCGGCGATGAAGAACACTTCGTCATCGGCTTCGATCACCGTGTCGCCCCGCGGAGTAATGGGCCGGTCGCGGCGGAAGATCGCCGCCACCCGGGTATCGACGTTGGGCATGTGCGCGCGGATCTGGCGCAGCTGCTGGCCCACCAGCGGGCCGCCGTAATAGGCCTTCACCGCCACCAGCTGGGCCTTGCCCTCGGCAAAGTCGATCACCTGCAGCGAGCCCGGGTGTTCGATCAGGCGCTTGATGTAGTTGGTCACCACCTGCTCGGGGCTGATCAGCACGTCGACCGGGATGTGGTCGTTGTCGAACAGCTCTTCGCGGGTCAGGTAGGCCGACTCACGCACCCGGGCAATCTTGGTGGGGGTGTGGAACAGCGAATAGGCCACCTGGCAGGCGACCATGTTGGTCTCGTCACTGTTGGTTACCGCCACCAGCATGTCGGCGTCGTCGGCACCGGCCTGGCGCAGCACCGTCGGCAGCGAGCCACGGCCTTGCACGGTGCGGATGTCCAGGCGGTCGCCCAGGTCGCGCAGGCGGTCGCCATCGGTGTCGACCACGGTGATGTCGTTGGCTTCGCTGGCCAGGTGTTCCGCCAGCGTACCGCCCACCTGCCCTGCGCCGAGGATGATGATCTTCATCCGCTACTCCCTACCTTTTGTTCTTATCCGCGCGAGGCGGCGATCTTGATCAGCTTGGCATAGTAGAACCCGTCGTGGCCGCCTTCCTGGGCCAGCAACTGGCGGCCGTGGGGCTGGCGCAGGCCGGCTGCGGTGGCCAGGTCCAGCTCACGGGCGCCCGGGGTGCGGGCGAGGAAGGCGTCGATCACTTCGGTGTTCTCGGTCGGCAGGCTGGAGCAGGTGGCGTACAGCAACATGCCGCCCACTTCCAGGGTTGGCCACAGGGCATCGAGCAGTTCGCCTTGCAGCGTGGCCAGGGCCGGGATGTCGTCGGCCTGACGGGTCAGCTTGATGTCCGGGTGGCGGCGGATCACGCCGGTGGCCGAGCACGGTGCATCGAGCAGGATGCGCTGGAACGGCTTGCCGTCCCACCAGCTGGCAGTGTCGCGGGCATCGCAGGCGATCAGCTCGGCGTCCAGCTGCAGGCGGTCGAGGTTCTCGCGCACGCGGGTCAGGCGCTTGGCTTCGAGGTCGATGGCCACTACATGGCCCAGGCCAGCTTCGGCTTCGAGCAGATGGCAGGTCTTGCCGCCCGGGGCGCAGCAAGCGTCGAGCACGCGCTGGCCGGGTGCCAGTTCCAGCAGGTCGGCGGACAGCTGCGCGGCTTCGTCCTGCACGCTCACCCAGCCTTCGGCAAAGCCTGGCAGGCCGCGCACGTCGCAGGCTTCGGCCAGCACGATGCCGTCACGGCTGTACTGGCAGGCGCTGGCGGCAACGCCCGCCTCGGCCAGCAGCGCCAGGTAGGCGTCACGGCTATGGTGGCGGCGGTTGACGCGCAAGATCATCGGCGGGTGGGCGTTGTTGGCAGCGCAGATGGCTTCCCACTGCTCCGGCCAGAAAGCTTTCAGCGACTTCTGCAGCCAGCGCGGGTGCGCGGTGCGCACTACCGGGTCGCGCTCCATGCCGGCCAGCAGTTCCTCGCCTTCACGTTGGGCGCGGCGCAATACGGCATTGAGCAGGCCCTTGGCCCAAGGCTTCTTCAGCTTGTCGGCACAGCCAACGGTCTCGCCGATGGCGGCGTGGGCCGGGATGCGGGTGTAGAACAGCTGGTACAGGCCGACCAGCAGCAGCGCCTGCACATCGGCGTCGGCGGCCTTGAATGGCTTCTGCAGCAGCTGAGCGGCCAGCAGGTCGAGGCGGGGCTGCCAGCGCGCGGTGCCGAATGCCAGGTCCTGGGTCAGGCCGCGGTCGCGTTCTTCGACCTTGTCCAGCTGTGCCGGCAGTGAGCTGTTCAGCGAGGCCTTGCCGCTGAGGACAGCGGCAAGGGCGCGGGCGGCGGCGAGGCGCGGGTTCATTGGCCCAGTACCTTGCCGGCGGCGAATTTCTCGCGGCGGCTGTTGAACAGGTCGCTGAAGTTAAGCGCCTTGCCACCGGGCAATTGCAGGCGGGTCAGGCTCAGGGCCTGGTCACCGCAGGCGACTACCAGGCCATCCTTGCTGGCGGAGAGGATTTCACCCGGCGCGCCTCTGCCTGTGGACAAGTTGGCGGCCAGTACCTTGACGCTCTCGCCGTCGAGCGTGCTGTGGCACACCGGCCAAGGGTTGAAGGCGCGGATCAGGCGTTCCAGCTCGATGGCCGGGCGGCTCCAGTCGATGCGGGCTTCGTCCTTGTTCAGCTTGTGTGCGTAGGTGGCCAGGGCATCGTCCTGAACTTCACCTTGCAGCGAACCGTCAGCCAGACCGGCGATGGCCTGGACTACAGCAGGCGGGCCCATTTCGGCGAGGCGGTCGTGCAGGCTGCCGCCGGTGTCGTCGGCGCTGATCGGGGTGACCACTTTGAGCAGCATCGGCCCGGTATCCAGGCCGGCTTCCATGCGCATCACGGTCACGCCGCTCTCGGCATCGCCCGCTTCCACGGCGCGCTGGATCGGCGCCGCACCGCGCCAGCGAGGCAGCAGCGAGGCGTGGCTGTTGATGCAGCCCAGGCGGGGGATGTCGAGCACCACCTGGGGCAGGATCAGGCCGTAGGCGACCACCACCATCAGGTCTGGCTTGAGCGCAGCCAGTTCAGCCTGTGCTTCGGCATTGCGCAGGGTCGGTGGCTGGAACACCGGGATGTCATGGGCCACGGCCAGTGCCTTGACTGCACTGGGCATGAGCTTCTGGCCACGACCGGCAGGGCGGTCAGGCTGGGTGTAGACGGCCACGATCTCGTACGGGCTGTCGAGCAGGGCCTTGAGGTGTTCGGCGGCAAACTCTGGAGTGCCTGCAAAGACGATGCGCATGGAGTTCTCGCTTCAAAAAAGAAAAAGGCTTGCCGGAGCAAGCCTTCTGGAAGGTGGGGATCAGGCTTGCTGGCGGTGCTGCTTTTCCAGCTTCTTCTTGATCCGGTCGCGCTTGAGCTGCGACAGGTAGTCGACGAACAGCTTGCCGTTGAGGTGATCGAACTCGTGCTGCACGCACACAGCCAGCAGGCCTTCGCATTCCAGCTCATACGGCTTGCCGTCGCGGTCCTGGGCCTTGACCCGCACACGCAGTGGGCGGTCGACGTTCTCGTAGAAGCCCGGGACCGACAGGCAGCCTTCCTGGTACTGGCCCATGTCGTGGGTCAGTTCTTCGACAGTCGGGTTGATGAAGACGCGCGGTTCGCTGCGGTCTTCGCTGAGGTCCATGACCACCACCTGCAGGTGCACATTGACCTGGGTGGCGGCCAGGCCGATGCCGGGGGCTTCGTACATGGTTTCAAACATGTCGTCGATCAGCTGACGCAAGGCGTCGTCGAACACCGTCACCGGTTTGGCGATGGTGCGCAGGCGCGGGTCCGGGAATTCGAGAATGTTCAAGATGGCCATAAGGTCAGGCAGTCACTGTGCGGTCGGTTGAAAACTGAGCACACATAATAAAGGGAAACGGGGATTTCGGCACCTGGCAAGCTCGTCTAGGGTGTCTATGGGCGTGATAGCCCCCAATCAATGGACAGCTTTTCAAAGTGTTACTCACAGAGTTATCCACAGGTTGTGCCACGTAGATGGCCCTGTTTCGATCAAGGATGATCCCCATGCCCAGTTACCATTCGTCGCCTTGTCCACCTTCCGAACTGGAAGCGCGATTACGTCTGCACCGCCTGCCCGAGACGGGATTGCGACGCTTTCGTACCTTGCTGGAGGCCTTTGGCAGTGCTTCTTCCGCGCTCAGTGCGCCGGGCTCGGCCTGGCGTGCGTTGGGCATAGGGCAGGCCAGTATCGATGCCCGGCGCAGCGCCGAAGTGCGCGACGGCGCGCTGGCCGCAATGGCCTGGCTAGAGGGCCCTGACCAGCATTTGCTGATGTGGGACGGCCCTGACTACCCGGCACTGCTGGGGGAAATCGACGATGCCCCCCCGCTGCTTTTCGTTGCTGGCAACCCGGCACTGCTTGACCGACCTCAGCTGGCGATTGTGGGCAGCAGGCGTGCCACACCTCCGGCACTCGACACGGCCAGGGCATTTTCCCGCTCCCTGGCGCAGGCCGGTTTCACCATCACCAGCGGGCTCGCCCTGGGCATCGATGGTGCCGCTCATCGGGCGGCGCTGGAGGTCGGAGGGGGCACCGTAGGTGTGCTTGGCACAGGCTTGCAAAAACTTTATCCACAGCGCCACTGTGACCTTGCCCGGATGATGGTCGACCGAGGTGGCGCACTGGTGTCCGAGTATCCGCTCGACGCCGGGCCGCTGCCGGGCAACTTCCCGCGGCGCAACCGCATCATCAGCGGCCTGTCGCTCGGGGTGCTGGTGGTCGAGGCCAGCCTTGCCAGCGGCTCGTTGATTACCGCCCGCCTGGCGGCCGAGCAGGGCCGCGAGGTGTACGCGATTCCCGGTTCGATCCACCATCCGGCGGCCAAGGGCTGCCATCAACTGATCCGCGATGGTGCATTGCTGGTGGAAAGCGTGGAGCAGATCCTGGAAAGCCTGCGCGGTTGGCAGAACCTGCCGCCCGCGATCGTGGAAAAACCGGCGCATCCGCTGCTTGCCCTGCTACATGCCGCACCACAGACTAGCGAGAACCTGGCCCACTTCAGCGACCGGCCGCTGGCCGAGGTGCTGGCGCAGCTGACGGAACTGGAGCTGGAAGGCCGGGTCAGCAATGTCGCCGGGCGTTGGTTTGCCCGCGCCGGCTAAGTACACTGCGCGCAAGCAAGGTTAAAAAGGCGGAGAGACACAAATGGTGAGCAGTTTTCGTGTGCAACAAGCCGCACGTGAGATCCGGGCGGGCGCAGTGATCGCCTACCCGACGGAAGCGGTCTGGGGCCTGGGCTGCGACCCGTGGAACGAGGACGCGGTGTATCGCCTGCTGGCGCTGAAGTCGCGGCCTGTGGATAAAGGCCTGATCCTGGTCGCCGACAACATCCGCCAGTTCGACTTTCTGTTCGAGGACTTTCCCGAGGACTGGATCGACCGCATGAGCGCCACCTGGCCAGGTCCGAACACCTGGTTGGTACCGCACCAGGACCTGTTGCCCGAGTGGGTGACCGGGCAGCATGACACCGTGGCGCTGCGCGTCAGCGACCATCCGCTGGTACGTGAGCTGTGCGCGCTGGTGGGGCCGCTGATTTCCACCTCGTGCAACCCGGGCGGGCGCCCGGCGGCGAAGACCCGGTTGCGGGTGGAACAGTACTTCCATGGCCAGCTGGACCTGGTGCTCGGTGGGGCGCTGGGCGGACGGAAGAATCCGAGTGTGATTCGTAACCTGGCGACCGGTGAAGTCGTTCGCCCGGGCTGATGCCGCTGGCGATTGGACCGCAAAACGGCTGAAGAACCTGAAAAAGAAGGTGTGAGGGCTGACAGGTGCCTGCCATTAGGTTTGCAGCGCCTGCGAGATCGAGCGCCGCCCGCGCGGCGCATCGCGAGCTGCGCTCGCTCCTACGTTTGTTTCCAGCCAGTCAGTCCTATGCGATTTGCGCGCGAACGCCTTGGTGCCTGACTCGATATTGCGTCGTACCTACAAGGCGGTCGCGCGAGCCTGGCACTGGCGAAACTGGCCCGAAACAAACGTAGGAGCGAGCGCAGCTCGCGATGCGCCGCGCGGGCGGCGCTCGATCTCACAGCTGCTGCAAACCTCAAGGCGAGCACCTGGCGGCCATGCTGCGATCTCCAGCCAGGCTCAAGGCAGCAGAACGGTAGACCCCACCGTCCTGCGCGCCGACAACTCCGCCTGGGCCTTGGCCGCCTCACCCAACGGGTACCGCTGCTGGATATCCACAACCAGCTTGCCACTGCCAATTATCGCGAACAGGTCATCGGCCATGGCCTGGGTGTTCTCGGCATTGTTGGCATAGGTCGCCAGCGTCGGCCGGGTGACATACAGCGAACCCTTCTGCGACAGGATCCCCAGGTTCACCCCGCTCACCGCCCCCGAAGCATTGCCGAAGCTCACCATCAACCCACGCGGCTGCAGGCAGTCCAACGAGGTGAGCCAGGTGTCGGCACCGACACCGTCATACACCACCGGGCACTTCTTGCCATCGGTCAGTTCCAGCACCCGCTTGGCCACGTCCTCGCGGCTGTAGTCGATGGTCGCCCACGCCCCCAACGCCTTGGCCCGCTCGGCCTTCTGGGCGGAGCTCACGGTACCGATCAGCTTGGCGCCAAGCGCCTTGGCCCACTGACACGCCAGGGAACCCACACCACCCGCTGCGGCGTGGAACAGGATCACCTCACCCGGTTTCACCTCATAGGTCTGTTTCAGCAGGTACTGCACGGTCAGCCCCTTGAGCATCACCGCTGCCGCCTGCTCAAAACTGATGTAGTCAGGTAGCTTGACCAGGTTGGCTTCCGGCAGCGTATGTACCTCGCTGTAAGCGCCCAGGGGGCCGCCGGCATGGGCCACGCGATCGCCGACCTTGAGCCGGGTCACGCCCTCGCCCACGGCTTCGACCACGCCCGCCGCCTCGGTGCCCAGACCCGAAGGCAGGGACGGCGGCGCGTACAGCCCGCTGCGGAAGTAGGTGTCGATGAAGTTCAGGCCGATCGCATGGTTACGCACGCGCACCTGCTGCGGCCCAGGTGGGGCGGGGTCGAATTCCACAAGCTGCAGCACTTCCGGGCCGCCATGCTGGCTGAACTGGATACGCTTGGCCATCTCGCACTCCTGTTGTCGGGATCGGGAAAAGGCCTTCTATCGGACGCCTTTGCTTGATCGCCGTCAACTGCGGCGCGCGCGCCGGCGGTGGTATGCTACGCGGCGAATTCTTCCCTGCCCGTTCCTGGTGACCCGATGACTAGCCGCACCGAGGCCGTGAAAGCCTACCTGCTCGACCTGCAAGACCGCATCTGCTCTGCCCTCGAAGCTGAAGACGGCGGCGCCCGCTTCGTCGAGGACGCCTGGGTGCGCGAAGCCGGTGGCGGGGGCCGCACGCGGGTCATCGGCGACGGCAAGCTGATCGAGAAAGGTGGAGTCAACTTCTCCCACGTGTTCGGCGCCGGCCTGCCGCCGTCGGCCAGCGCCCACCGCCCCGAACTGGCGGGCCGTGGCTTCGAGGCCTTGGGCGTGTCGCTGGTGATCCACCCGCACAACCCGCATGTGCCCACGTCCCACGCCAACGTTCGTTTCTTCATCGCCGAAAAGGAAGGTGAAGAAGCGGTCTGGTGGTTCGGCGGCGGCTTCGACCTGACTCCGTACTACGGCAATGAAGAAGACTGCATCCACTGGCACCGCGTGGCCGAGCAGGCCTGCGCGCCGTTCGGCGCCGACGTGTACCCACGCTACAAGGCCTGGTGCGACCGCTACTTCCACCTCAAGCACCGCGGTGAGCCGCGTGGCATCGGCGGCCTGTTCTTCGATGACCTGAACGAGTGGGACTTCGACACCTGCTTCGCCTTCCTGCGTGCCATCGGCGATGCCTACGTCGAGGCTTACCTGCCGATCGTCCAGCGCCGCAAGAACACCCCCTTCACCCCGCAGCAGCGCGAGTTCCAGGAATACCGCCGCGGCCGCTACGTGGAGTTCAACCTGGTCTACGACCGTGGCACCCTGTTCGGCCTGCAGTCCGGTGGCCGCACCGAGTCGATCCTCATGTCGCTGCCGCCGCAAGTGCGCTGGGGCTATGACTGGAAGGCTGCGCCCGGCAGCGAAGAAGCGCGCCTGACCGAATACTTTCTGCAGGACCGCGACTGGCTTGGCCAGTAAGCCTGTGGATAAACAAGGAATTGTCATGGACCAGTATGTTGTTTTCGGTAACCCCATCGGCCACAGCAAGTCGCCGCTGATCCACCGTCTGTTCGCCGAACAGACCGGCCAGGACCTGGAATACGCCACGCTGCTGGCGCCGCTGGACGAATTCAGCGATTGCGCGCGCGGCTTCTTCAAGCAAGGCAGTGGCGGCAACGTCACCATACCGTTCAAGGAAGAAGCCTACCGCCTGTGCGACAGCCTGACGCCGCGTGCCCAGCGTGCGGGTGCGGTGAACACACTGAGCAAGCTGGCTGACGGCACGCTGCAGGGCGACAACACCGACGGTGCTGGCCTGGTGCGCGACCTGACGGTCAATGCCGGGGTCGAACTGGCCGGCAAGCGCATTCTCATCCTCGGGGCCGGTGGCGCCGTGCGCGGCGTGCTGGAGCCGATCCTGGCGCATCAGCCGCAGTCGCTGGTGATTGCCAACCGTACGCTGGAGAAGGCTGAGCAGCTGGCGCGGGAGTTCGATGAACTGGGGCCTGTGGTGGCCAGCGGGTTTGCCTGGTTGCAGGAGCCGGTGGACGTGATCATCAACGCCACTTCCGCGAGCCTGGCCGGCGAGTTGCCGCCGATTGCCGACAGCCTGGTCGAGGCGGGGCGCACGGTGTGCTACGACATGATGTATGGCAAGGAGCCGACGCCATTCTGCCGGTGGGCTGAGAAGCTGGGAGCGGCCAAGGTGCTGGATGGGCTGGGGATGCTGGCTGAGCAGGCGGCTGAGGCTTTCTTTATCTGGCGTGGGGTACGGCCGGATACGGCACCGGTGATGGCTGAGCTTCGCCGCCAGCTGATGCGCAACTGACCTGCCCTTGATATGCCTGGAGGTTGGCCTTTTCGAGGCGAATCTCGTGGTCGTAGTAAGCCAACTTTTCGGCGGATTGCTTTTTGCCTGTATAAGCCTGCTGTTCGCCTTTCAGTGTTTGCAACCGGGCAATGCGTTCCTTTGCCCGGGTTGCGCATTCATTGCTGGTCTCTCCAAAGGCACTGCAAGACAAAATGCCTGAGAGGGCCAAGGTCATGAGTGCAGTGTGGAGAGGCATGGCGCATACCTGTGCGGAGTTGATACCTCACATCTTCCGTATCATTGACTCCAGCACAACTGGCAAAAATGTCAGGTCGTTCCCTTGAGGAAGCGGGCTTTCCCGCGAAGCCGACACCGTGGTGAATGGCACGGGCTTCGCCCGTGTTCGCGGGCAAGCCCGCTCCCACAGGGATCGCGCCAGATCCTAGAAATTGAGCAAGACAGTTGCTCCCACAATTGAAATGTGCAGGTCTGCCTGTCAGAGCTTGGCTTTGACAGCTTCCAGGGCATTGCCATCGGTTTTGGTGGTCACCCCCGCCAACCACCCCTCCAGCCGCTCGGGATGCAGCTTCACCCAAGCCTTGGCCGCTTCGTCAAAGCTGATCTTCTTATCCACAACCTCGGCCATGATGGTGTTTTCCATGTCCAGGGTAAAACTCAGGTTCCCCAGCAGCCTCGCCGCATTCGGGCAGGCTTGTGGATAACCCTTGCGAGTCAGGGTGAACACCTCGCCCTTGCTGCCGAACCACTTCTCGCCGCCAGTCAGGTAGTGCATTTTCAGCTTCACGTTCATCGGGTGCGGTGTCCAGCCGAGGAAGGTGATGAACTGTTGTTTCTTCACCGCCCGATCCACCTGCGCCAGCATCGCCTGCTCGCTGGACTCCACCAGCTTCCACTGGCTCAGGTTGAACTCGTTCTTGCCGATGATTTCCTTCAGCGACAGGTTCGCTGGCGCGCCGGAGCCGATGCCGTAAAGTTTCTTGTCGAACTGATCGGCGTGCTTTTGCAGGTCGGCGAAGTCTTTCACCCCCGCATTCCACACGTAGTCTGGTACCGCCAGGGTGAACTCGGTGCCTTCCAGATTGCGCGACAGCTGTTGCACATCACCATTGGCGATGAACTTGTCATGGAAGCCCTGTTGCGCCGGCATCCAGTTACCAAGGAAGGCATCGACCCGACCGTCCTTGAGGCCGCCGTAGATGATCGGCACCGCCAGGCTGTCGATCTTCACCTGGTAGCCCAGGCTTTCCAGCAGTAGCCGGGCCACGGCGTTGGTCGAGGCGATGTCGCTCCAGCCGGGGTCGGCCATCTTCACGGTGCTGCATTGTGCGTCGCCGTCGGCGGCATGGGCCGTGGCGGTGGCTAGAGCCAGAGGCAGAGCCAGGGCGAATACGGCGGTGGAGAACTTGTGCATGGCGGCCTCTCTTCTCAAGCCATGGGTGCGGGCTGTGGATAACGTGCCTTGCGCTCGAGGTCGTCGAGATCGATGTGATTGCGCATGTACTGTTGGCTGGCGTCCACCAAGGGTTGGTGGTCCCAGCTTTTCAGCTTGCCGATGGCCAGCGCCTCGGCCACCAGGCGGCGGCGGCGCTGGCTGGCCAGAACGTGCTGGCGCAGGCTGGAGATGTCCCAGCGCTGCTGTGCTTCATCGACAAATGCCTGCAGCAGCGCCTGATGGTCCGGGCTGCCGGTGAGGTTCTCCCGCTCATGCGGGTCGCGGCTCAGGTCATAGAGTAGGCAGGGGTCGTCTTCGCTGTACACGAATTTGTACGGCCCCCGGCGGATCATCATCAGCGGGCCGACGGTGCCTTCGGCCATGTATTCGCCGATCACCTCGTCATGGCCGCCCTGCCCTTGCAGATGGCCGAGCAGTGAGCGACCGTCCAGGTGCAGATGGTTATCCACAGCGCCACCGGCCAGTTCGACCAGGGTCGGCAGCAAGTCGCAGGTCGATACCGAGGCGCTGATTCGGCTTGCGGCGAAGCGTTGGGGCGCGTGCACCAGCAACGGGACACGAGCCGACATCTCGAACCAGTGCATCTTGTACCAGAGCCCTCGCTCGCCAAGCATGTCGCCGTGGTCACCGGAGAACACGATCACTGTGTCGTCGGCCAGGTTGCATTCTTCCAGGGTGTGCAGCAGCTGGCCGATGTTGTCATCGATATAGCTGCAGGCGCCGAAGTAGGCGCGACGGGCGTCGCGGATCTTGTCCACAGGCAGAGGCTTGTTCCACAGGTCGTAGACCTTGAGCAGGCGTTGCGAGTGGGGGTCGAGTTCGGTCTGGCTGAGTTCGGCGCGGGGCATGGGGATATCCACAGCCTGGTAGCGGTCCCAGTAGCGTTTCGGGATGGTGTACGGGTCGTGCGGGTGAGTCATGGAGACGGTCAGGCAGAACGGCCGGCCATCGTTCTCGCGCACATGGTCGTAGAGGTACTGGCGCGCCTTGAACAGCACTTCTTCGTCGAAATCCAGCTGGTTGGTACGCACGCAAGGCCCGGCCTGCAGCACCGAAGACATGTTGTGGTACCAGCTCGGGCGCACGTCGGGTTCATCCCAGTTCACTGCCCAACCGTAGTCGGCCGGGTATATATCGCTGGTCAAGCGCTCCTCATAGCCGTGCAACTGGTCCGGGCCGCAGAAGTGCATCTTGCCCGACAGTGCTGTGCGGTAGCCCAGGCGGCGCAGGTAGTGTGCATAAGTCGGCACGTCGGCGGGGAAATCGGCCGCGTTGTCGTAGGCGCCGATACGGCTTGGCAGCTGGCCGCTGACCAGGGTGAAGCGTGATGGTGCGCACAGGGGGCTGTTGCAATAGGCCGAGTCGAACACCACTGCCTGCTCGGCGAGGCGACTCAGGTGTGGCATGTGGATCGGCGAAGGGCCGTAGATCGGCAGCAAGGGCGCGGCCATCTGGTCGGCCATGATGAACAGGATATTCGGGCGCGTCATGGTGGCTTCCATCGTTGAGGATTATGCGAACCGCTTGCCTACCAAGATGCGACTGTGGATAACATGGGTAAAGCCCATGGCGGGCAATGTCTGGGATTAGCTGAGCTTATGTTTGACCACCTTGCCGAATTGTCGCTGGATGCCTTGCGTGTGTTCGAGGCCGCAGCCCGCTTGCGTGGCTTTACCGCAGCGGCGCTGGAACTGGGCACTACGCAACCGGCGGTAAGCCAGCAGGTGAAGCGCCTGGAGGCGCAGCTGGGCACACGCCTGTTCGATCGCATCTACCGCGGCATCGAGCTGACCGAGGCGGGCCAGCTGCTGTTCGAGCAGGTGCATCAAGCTTTGCAGGCCATGGATGACGGCATTGCCCTGGCCAGCGGGCGAGGCCAGCGTGAGGTGTTGCAGGTGGCCACCGACTTTGCTTTTGCGGCGTTCTGGTTGATGCCACGGCTGCAGCGCTTTCATGAGGCTTATCCACAGGTGGACGTGAGCCTGGTGACCGGCGAGCGCAGCCAGGGGATGCTGCGCCCGGATATTGATGTGGCGGTGCTGTTTGGCGATGGGCGCTTTCACCAGGGCGAAAGCCGCTGGTTGTTCGACGAGGAAGTCTTCCCGGTCTGCAGCCCGCGGCTGACTCATGGCAAACCCTTGTCAGCCGTGGCTTTGCAGCGATTGCCGTTGCTTCACTTGCGAGGTGAGCAGGCCAGCCGCTGGTTTGACTGGGCGGGGGTGTTTCGCGGGTTTGGCGTGGCCAGCCCGCCGCCGCCTGGGCAGTTGCGATTCGATAATTACACCCTGCTGATACAGGCGGCGATTGCTGGCCAAGGGGTGGCGATTGGCTGGGGGCACCTGGTGGATGGACTGGTGGAGCAAGGGTTGTTGTGCCGGCCGCTGCAGGGCAGTTTGCGCTCGGCGCGGGGGTATTATGCGGTGCTGCCACCACGCAAGCGGCGTGGGGCATTGATCGAGCGGTTCGTGGATTGGCTCGAGCAAGAGCGCAGCCTTTAAGATCTTGGGGCCGCTTTGCGGCCCATCGCCGGCAAGCCAGCTCCCACAGGGACCGCGTCGGCCTGAGCGGCATGCGTTGCTATGAGGGGCTTTTCTCCGGCTCAGCCACTACAGAAATGCCATAACCTGTCAGGCAGACGCGGGCCCTTGTGGGAGCTGGCTTGCCGGCGATGGGCTGCGGAGCAGCCCCGACGATCTAGACCACGAAGTTCAGATGCTCGCCTCGGTGCAAATCCAGTTCCAGCATATCCACCATTCCCGCCGCGATCCTGGCCAGCCGCCGCAGGGGTTCGCTCACGCCCGGCTCCAAGGTGCCGTCGATACTGCGAAAATGTTCCATGCCCAACCCAGGGAAGTCATCCGGCGCATTGATCAACGTCCAGCGCAATGCACTGCGCTGCAGCACATCGGCTACCCTATCAGCGCTTTCTCGCTGTGCAGCGCTGTATTTGCCCGGCGCATCCAGCACATCAAAATCGCCCACCAAAAGCAGCCGGCGTATAGTCGTGCGGGCAAGCCCGGCCACCAGTACTTCGCTCATTCGCGCCTGCACTGTCAGATCACCTGGGGCCAGCAGGGCGATCACCGCCGAACCCCCTGCCGCACTCTGCTCCGCCTGGTCGGCATCGTCCAGCCCGCCTATCTTGAAATGCAGGCCCGGGCGCGGCGCATGGCGGTTGAGGTCGTCGACCACCGCAATGACCTCATGCTGGCGCGCCAGCAGCTCAACCATCAGGGCATTGCCCAGGCTGCTTTCAGCCCCGAACAACACCAGTTTGAACACTGGGGTTTCGGCATTTTTCACCGCATCACTCCCTTTGCAAGTGGGGGTGATGGTTGGACCGCAATCAGGAGTTATCGTGCAGAGGATCAAGGGTTACCACGCCCACGTGTACTACGACGCATCCACCCTCGAGCAGGCCCGTGAGCTGTGCGAGGAGGCGGCGCGGCTGTTTCCCGTGACCATGGGGCGCATGCACCAGAAACCGGTCGGGCCGCACCCGGACTGGAGCTGCCAGCTGGCATTCGAGCCGGAATTCGTGGGAGTGGTGTTGCCGTGGTTGGCGCTGTATCGGAAAGGCTTGGTGGTGTTTCTGCATCCGCTGACCGGGGATGAGCTGGCAGATCACCGGGACCATGCGATCTGGATGGGGGCTGTGCGGCCTTTGAATCTGTCGATCTTCGGTGGATAGCCTATGCCGGCCTCTTCGCGGGTCAAGCCCGCTCCCACAGGTTGATTGCAATCTGTAAGACTGCAGTGAACCTGTGGGAGCGGGCTTGACCCGCGAAGCAGGCGATGCGGTTCAGCGGCGGGCGCCGCGCACGCCTTCAGCCAGTGCCGAGCACAGGCTCAATACATCGTTCACTGCCTGACCGGCATCCTTGGCCTGGGCGATCTTGTCGACCAGCGCCGAACCTACCACCACACCATCGGCCAAGCGCGCGATTGCGGCAGCCTGCTCCGGGGTACGAATGCCGAAACCAACGCTGATCGGCAGGTCGGTATGCCGACGCAGGCGGGTAATCGCTTCGGTCACGTGCTCGGTAGTCGCCGAGCCGGCACCGGTCACGCCTGCTACCGACACGTAGTAGACGAACCCGGAGCTGCGCTCCAGTACACGCGGCAGGCGCGCATCGTCGGTGGTCGGGGTGGTCAGGCGGATGAAGTCGATGCCTGCGGCTTGGGCCGGGGTGGCCAGCTCGGCGTCGTGCTCAGGTGGCAGGTCGACGATGATCAGGCCATCGACGCCGGCTTGCTTGGCTTCGGCGACAAACTTATCCACACCGAAGCGGTGGATCGGGTTGTAGTAACCCATCAGCACGATCGGCGTGGTGTGGTTATCCACACGGAATTCGCGAACCATCTGCAGGGTCTTGGCCAGGGTCTGGCCAGCTTCCAGGGCGCGCAGGGTGGCGAGCTGGATGGCCACGCCGTCGGCCATCGGGTCGGTGAACGGCATGCCCAGCTCGATCACATCGGCGCCGGCTGCCGGCAGGCCCTTGAGGATCTGCAGCGAAGCGTCATAACCCGGGTCGCCAGCAGTGACGAAGGTGACCAGCGCGGAGCGGCCTTCGGCCTTCAGCTCGGCGAAGCGTTGTTCAAGACGGCTCATGCCTGTTTCTCCTGGGCTGCCATGTGGTTCATCACGGTTTGCATATCTTTGTCGCCGCGGCCGGACAGGCAGATCACCATCAGGTGGTCCTTGGGCAGGTTCGGTGCGCGTTTGATCGCTTCGGCCAGGGCGTGGGAGCTTTCCAGGGCCGGAATGATGCCTTCCAGGCGGCAGGTGGCGTGGAACGCATCCAGTGCTTCGTCGTCGGTGATGCTGACGTATTCGACGCGCTTCACTTCGTGCAGGTAGGCGTGCTCCGGGCCGATACCTGGGTAGTCGAGGCCGGCGGAAATCGAGTGGGCGTCGGTGATCTGGCCGTCTTCGTCCTGCAGCAGGTAGGTGCGGTTGCCGTGCAGCACGCCGGGTACACCACCGTTCAGGCTGGCGGCGTGCTTGTCGGTGTGCACGCCGTGGCCGCCCGCTTCGACGCCGATGATCTGTACGCTTGGCTCTTCGAGGAACTCATGGAACAGGCCCATGGCGTTGGAGCCACCGCCAACGCAGGCGATCAGGCTGTCTGGCAGGCGGCCTTCCTTCTCTTGCAGCTGGGCGCGGGTTTCCTTGCCGATGATCGACTGGAAGTCGCGGACCATCGCCGGGTACGGGTGCGGGCCGGCCACGGTGCCGATCAGGTAGAAGGTGTCGTCGACGTTGGTGACCCAGTCGCGCAGGGCCTCGTTCATGGCGTCTTTCAGCGTGCCAGTGCCCGCGGTGACCGGAACGATCTCGGCGCCCAGCAGCTTCATGCGAAATACGTTGGCCTGCTGGCGTTCGATATCGGTGGCGCCCATGTAGATCACGCAAGGCAGGCCGAAGCGCGCAGCCACTGTGGCGGTGGCCACGCCGTGCATGCCGGCGCCGGTTTCGGCGATCAGGCGTTTCTTGCCCATGCGCTTGGCCAGCAACACCTGGCCAATGCAGTTGTTCACCTTGTGCGCGCCGGTGTGGTTGAGCTCTTCACGCTTGAAGAAGATCTTCGCGCCGCCACAGTGCTCGGTCAGGCGCTCGGCGAAATACAGCGGGTTTGGGCGGCCGATGTAGTCGCGTTGGAAGTAGGCCAGTTCTTCGAGGAACTTGGGGTCGGCCTTGGCCGCTTCGTATTCGCGGGCCAGATCCAGCACCAGCGGCATCAGGGTTTCGGCCACGTAGCGGCCGCCGAACGAGCCGAACAGGCCGTTGGCGTCGGGGCCGGGACGGTATTGGGACTGGGTCATGGGGCGCTCCAGGGCGTAATGAATGAGTGATGGGCTTTACTCTAACCACGGCAAGCCCGGCTGAAAACCGATAAGATTGCGCAAACTTGTCAGAAAAACTCACAGGTAACATGGCCCACGACCTCCCTCCCCTCAACGCCCTGCGGGCCTTCGAGGCCACTGCCAGGCTCAACAGCGTCAGCCAGGCGGCCGAAGCGCTGCACGTCACCCATGGTGCCGTCAGCCGGCAGATCAAGGTGCTTGAAGAGCACCTGGGTGTGGCTCTGTTCGTCAAGGACGGGCGTGGCATCAAACTCACAGATGCCGGGATGCGCCTGCGTGACGCCAGTGGTGAGGCGTTCGACCGCCTGCGCAGTGTGTGCGCCGAGTTGAGCCGGGATGTGAGCGAGGCGCCATTCGTACTGGGGTGTTCCGGCAGCCTGCTGGCGCGCTGGTTCATTCCCCGCCTGGGGCGATTGAAGGCAGACCTGCCTGAGCTGCGCCTGCACTTGTCGGCGGGTGAAGGCGACCTTGACCCGCGCAGGCCCGGGCTGGATGCGTTGCTGGTGTATGCCGAACCGCCATGGCCTGCGGACATGCAAGTGCACGTGCTGGCGCAGGAGCGCATCGGCCCGGTGCTGAGCCCGCACTTCGCCGGCTTCGACCGCTTGCAGGCGGCACCCGCAAAGGCCCTGCTGGACGAAGCCCTGCTGCATACCACCTCACGCCCGCAGGCCTGGCCAACCTGGGCGGCAGAACAAGGGCTGGAGGTGAATGCATTGCAGTATGGCCAGGCCTTCGAGCATCTGTATTACTTGCTGGAGGCTGCGGTTGCCGGCCTGGGGGTGGCGATCGCCCCGCAACCACTGGTTGCCGACGACCTGCGAGCGGGACGCTTGAGTGCGCCGTGGGGCTTTTCACCGACCCCTGCCGCGCTGGCGCTGTGGGTGCCGCGGCGCGCCGCAGATGGGCGCGCCGAGCAACTGGCGCAATGGCTACGCGCCGAGCTGGCCAGGCAGAGCGCTTAGCTGCGCTTGCACAGCAGGTACGCCGCCAGCAGGCCCAGTGCGCCAATGGCAACGCCAGCAGTGGTGTACGGGTGCTCCTGGGCGTAGTCGCGGGTGGCGATGCCGGTCTGGCGGGTGCGCTCTTTGACTTCCTCATAGGCATCGCTGATAAGGCTGCGCGAATGGCGCAGCGCGCTTTCGGCGTTGCTGCGCATCGCCTTTACTGACTTCTGGGTTTCCTCGGAGGCATCGTGCTTCAGGTTCTCCAGGCTTTTCAGCAGGCTTTCGATCTCCGCTTCCATGCTTTCCAGGGACGTTTTACGCAGCGAGTTGCGGTGCATGTTGACTCTCCTTTGCAGTATGGACTGTAAGGATTGCGACTCTCGGGCTGCGGGAAAGTGCGATCGAACTTTACTGAACGGCGATGGCTCGCAGGTAAACCAGGCCTGCGCTGCTAGGCTCAATCTGACCGTCACCCAAGGAGAGCGCTCATGACCGATCATCACACCTACAAGAAGATCGAGCTGGTGGGTTCGTCCCACACCAGCATCGAAGAGGCGATCAACAATGCCTTGGCCGAAGCCGGCAAGAGCATCAAGCACCTGGAATGGTTCGAAGTGGTCGATACCCGTGGCCATATCCGCGACAACAAGGCGGCGCACTTTCAGGTTACGTTGAAGGTTGGTTTCCGCATCGCCAACAGCTGAAACATTCCCGGGCTGGAATAGCCCGGCGTGATGGCGTTATAACTCCGGAGGGCGCCTTGGCGGCGCCCTTTTGGTCTTTTCTCATCTGTACAAGGAATGCGATCGATGAAGAAACTGGTGCTGGCGGTGGGCTTGATGGTGCTGGCGGGCGGTGCGATGGCGGCCGGCAAACCGTGCGAAGAGCTCAAGGCAGAGATCGAGGCGAAGCTGGATGCCAAGGGTGTAAAAAATTACGAGCTGGAAATTGTCGACAAGGGAAAGGTGGCAGGGAAAGACGTTGGCACCTGTGAGGCAGGTAAGAAGAAAATCGTCTACAACCGCAAGTAAAGGGTTGGCTTCTTCGCGGCTAAAGCCGCTCCCACAGGTACTGTACAGGCCTTGAAGGCGACGCTATCCCTGTGGGAGCGGGTTTACCCGCGAAGAAGGTCACTCAGACTTCAAGGCTTGCGCCATCAGCTCATAGGACCGAATCCGGTCTGCATGTTCATACAAATCGCAGGTAAAGATCAGCTCATCCGCTCCGGTCTGCGCCAGCAGTACCTCCACCTTGGCCCTGACCTTCTGCGGGCTGCCGATCATCGCCAGGCCCAGGAAACTCCCAACGGCATCGCGTTCATGGGGTAGCCACAGGCCGTCCATGCTCGGTACAGGGGGCTTTTGCATCAGGCTCTGGCCGCGAATCAGCGCCAGGATGCGCTGATACACTGAGGTAGCCAGGTATTCGGCCTTTTCGTCGGTTTCCGCCACCACCATCGGAATCCCCAGCATCACATAGGGCTTGTCCAGCGTGGTCGACGGCTTGAAATGGTCGCGATAGATGCGGATTGCCTCATGCATGAGGCGCGGCGCGAAATGCGAGGCAAAGGCGTACGGCATGCCGCGCATACCGGCCAGCTGGGCGCTGAACAGGCTTGAGCCGAGCAGCCACAGGGGGACGTTGGTGTCGTGGCCGGGAACGGCGATCACTTTTTGATCATCGGTACGTGGGCCCAGGTAGCGCGACAGTTCCTCGACATCATCCGGGAAATCGTCGGCGCTGCCTGCGCGGTCGCGGCGCAGGGCGTAGGCGGTCATCTGGTCAGAGCCTGGCGCACGGCCCAGACCCAGGTCGATACGTCCGGGGTACAGGCTGGCCAATGTGCCGAACTGCTCGGCGATCACCAACGGCGCATGGTTGGGCAGCATGATGCCGCCGGAACCGACGCGAATGGTCGAAGTGCCACCTGCCAGATAGCCGATCAATACCGAAGTGGCCGAGCTGGCGATACCGTCCATGTTGTGGTGTTCAGCCACCCAGAAGCGGTTATAGCCAAATCGCTCGACATGCCGGGCCAGGTCCAGCGAATTGTGCAGCGATTGCGCCGGGCCTTTATCGGCGCGCACCGGCACTAGGTCGAGGGTGGATATCTTCAGGTCACGCAACTGCGTCATTGGAGCCTCCGCAAGAGTGGTTGGCCCGGAGGCCTTGTTGACTCTGTATGGGCACATTCGCCGTATTCAATGCTCGTTAGGCGATTGCTCTGAACTTGCCGTAGGACTATGACCTCGTAAACGTAGGTAAGTAAGTAACCCTATGACCAGGAGGCATCATGAAAAAGACAGCATCGGCGATCTGGCAAGGTGGCCTGAAGGATGGCAAAGGCCTGCTTTCCACCGAAAGCGGCGCACTCAAACAGAACCCCTATGGCTTCAACACCCGTTTCGAGGGCTCGCCGGGGACCAACCCGGAAGAGTTGATCGGTGCGGCCCATGCCGGTTGTTTCTCGATGGCGCTGTCGATGATGCTCGGTGAGGCAGGACTCACCGCGGACCGCATCGATACCATTGCCGAAGTCACCTTGGACAAGCAACCCGACGGCTTTGCCATCACCGCCGTGCACCTGATCCTCAAGGCCAAGGTGCCGGGGGCCAGCGAGGCGCAGTTCCTGGAAATCGCCAACAAGGCCAAGGCCGGTTGCCCGGTGTCGAAGGTGCTCAACGCCAAGATAAGCCTGGACGCTGCATTGGTGGGCTAGACGGCGCAACGGCGACGCTTTGCTGTAGTCTAAACAGCGTCGGCAGCGCAGCTGCCATTTCAGGAGCCGTTCCATGATTCGCGTAGCAATCGCCGTGCTGGCTTCGCTTGTGGCCACTTCTGCATTGGCGGCGGTGAAACCGTGCGAAGAACTCAAGGCTGAGATCGAAGCCAAGATCCAGGCCCA
Organism: Pseudomonas sp. LRP2-20; assembly: GCF_024349685.1. NCBI lineage: Bacteria > Pseudomonadati > Pseudomonadota > Gammaproteobacteria > Pseudomonadales > Pseudomonadaceae > Pseudomonas > Pseudomonas sp. LR2-20. The sequence continues at coordinate 51,430 of NZ_AP025944.1, forward strand.
GGGTGTGACGTCCTATACCCTGGAAATCGTGCCCAACAGTGAGGTCAAGGATCAGAACATGATCGTCGGCACCTGTGATGGCGGGACGAAGAAGATCATCTACCAGAAAAACGATCGTTGAATGACTGGGGCCGCATTGCGGCCCCAGTGCTTGTTACGGAATGCAGAACACGTCGCTCGGCTCGTTGACCACCACATTGCGGCTGGCGTCGTACAGCAGCACCTGCGGGTCCATCACCGGCGCCCGCGCCTCCAGGCGATAGCGTTCCCCAGCCTTGAAGTCATCGAAGCGCACGGTCAGGTAACAGGTGCGTTCCTTGGGGCTGGTGAGCATGCCGCCGGCATAGATTTCGTAATCGAACCGCACCACCAGTTCATGCTTGCCAGGAGTTATCTGGAAGTAGCGGCCATCGTCCAGGCGCTGGCCATCCAGGCGGTCGGCCATCAGTATGCGCCCAGGGGTGACGGTGTAGAGATCGACCCACGCCTTGCTGGGGTCGACAGGTGGCAAGGGGCTGGCGCAAGCCCCCAGTGCACTGAGGGCGATCAGCATCATGGGCTGGCGCATGGCAAAACTCCCACTCGCGATACACGGGTTACAAGCATAGCGCCGTTTGTGCGGTTCAGGTGCGTTGGCAACCGGCTGGCAGGCCCTGACTGAGTAGTTTTTGCTGGTGGTCGTAGAGTTTGATCCAAGGGCGGAAGCCGATGCTGCCGGCTTGCAACTGGTAGCGCTGGCCGGCGCTGAAGTCCTTGAAGGTCAGCTTGACCTGGCAATCACGCCACAGTGGCGCGTCGACCGGGCCGATGTTGCTCGGCGTCACCGGAAACTGGTAGCGCACGGTCAGCTCGTGGCTGCCGGGCTGCACTTCGAAGTAGCGGCTGTCGGCCCAGTCGCGCTCATCCACCTGTTTCGCGTCCAGCGAGGTTTCGCCGTAGGGGGTAAGGTCTACCCAGGCCAGGTTCGGGTCCGGGTCCGGCAGGGTCGAACAGGCAGAAACCAGCAGCATTGAGCCGATGACCAACAGTGCACGCATGGCGAAACTCCCCCTTGGCGAGATAGTCTTGGAGCGCATCGGCCATGAGCGAGATGGATAGCCCCAGATGGATCTCTTTGTTCTTTTCAAGCGCTCAGGCCCTGGGCCACTCGACCGCCTTTTCAGGCCTTTGGTTCCGCTGCTGGGTGCCTTTCTGCTGAACGGTTGCAGCACTGTGGGGTATTACGGCCAGTTGGCCGAGGGGCAATGGCAGCTGTTGCGGGCACGCCAACCTGTGGACAAAGTGATCGCCGACCCGGCCAGCAGCCCGCAGTTACGCATCCGCCTCGCCCATGCCGAAGAAGCGCGGATGTTCGCCAGCGACCAGCTCAAGCTGCCTGACAATCGCAGCTACCGGCTCTACGCCGATCTGCAACGCCCCTATGTGGTGTGGAACGTGTTCGCCACACCGGAGCTTTCACTGCAACCAGTGACACACTGCTTCCCTGTCGCTGGCTGCGTCGCCTACCGCGGCTATTACCGCCAGGGTGCTGCGCGTGGTGCTGCGGCGTTGATGCGCCAGCAGGGCCTGGACGTTTACGTGAGCGGTGTTGAAGCCTACTCGACATTGGGCTGGTTCGATGACCCGATCCTCTCGTCGATGGTCGGTTGGGGGGATGAGCGGCTGGCCACGCTGATCTTCCATGAGCTGGCCCATCAGCGTTTCTATGTTCAGGACGACACCGAGTTCAACGAGTCATTTGCCACCTTCGTCGAGCAGGAGGGCACGCGGCAATGGCGCGCAGCGCGTGGGCTTGCAGCGATCGATGCGGAGCAGTCGCAACAGAGCGACCAGTTCACCCGGTTGGTACTGGCCAGCCGCGAGCGGTTGCAGGTGATCTATGCCGGGCCGCTGGACGATGCGCACAAGCGGGTGGCCAAGCAGGCAGAGTTCGAGCGTTTGCGGGGTGAATACAAGCAGGTGCGGGACAGCCAGTGGCACGGGGACAAACGCTATGACGCCTGGATCTATGCGCCATTGAGCAATGCCAAGCTGTTGCCGTTCGGGCTTTATGACCAGTGGGTGCCGGCGTTTGCGGCCCTGTTCCGGGAGGTGAATGGGGACTGGGCGCGGTTTTATGAGCGGGTCGAGCAGCTTGGCAGATTGCCAGCTGCTGACAGGAAGGCGGCGTTGCAGCGGTTGATGTGAACCTTGGGGCCGCTTTGCGGCCCATCGCCGGCAAGCGCGGCTCCCACAGGTACTGCATCGACCTGAAGGCTTGCACAAAACCTTGCGGGCCGCGCTTGCCGGCGTTGGGCTGCAAAGCAGCCCCATGGCCCTCAGCCCTGGATAAAGGCCTGATGCATATCGGCCACGGTCGCGAAGTGGAAGGCTGGCGCCTCGGCCTGCAACTCTTCCTGGCTGCCAAACCCGTACCCCACCGCCACCGCCTGCAAGCCATTGCTGTGGGCACCGATCAGGTCATGCTTGCGGTCGCCGATCATCAGCGTCTGCGCCGGATCCAGCCCTTCCGCGTCCAGCAGGTGGCGGATCAGCTCGACCTTGTTGGTCCGCGTGCCATCCAGCTCGCTACCGTAAATCACCTTGAAGTGGTGATCGAAAGCAAAGTGCCTGGCAATTTCCCGGGCAAATTCCCAGGGTTTTGAGGTGGCGATGTACAGCGTGCGGCCCTGGCCATTGAGTGCTTCGAGCAGCGCTGGCACCCCTTCGAACACCAGGTTTTCATACAGGCCGGTGACACGGAAGCGTTCCCGGTAGAAGTTCACCGCTTGCCACGCCTTGGCCTCATCGAAGCTGTAGAACTGCATGAAGGCCTGCAGCAGAGGTGGGCCGATGAAGTGTTCGAGGCGGGTCAGGTCGGGCTCGTCGATGCCCAGCTTGGCCAGGGCGTACTGGATCGAGCGGGTGATGCCCAGGCGCGGGTCGGTCAAGGTACCGTCGAGGTCGAAGAGGATGTTCTGCTGGTGCATGTTCGTCTCGGTAGTCGGGTTCATTGCGCTTGGTCGTAGCCTTCGGCCAGGTGCTGGTCCTTGAGCTTGACGTAGTTGCTGGCGCTGTAAGGGAAGAAGGCGTGCTCCTGTTCGCTGAGCAGCCTGACCTGTTTCACCGGGCTGCCCATGTACAGGTAGCCACTGACCAGGCGTTTGCCGGGCGGCACCAGGCTGCCGGCACCGATGATCACTTCGTCTTCGACAATGGCGCCATCCATGATGGTGCTGCCCATGCCGACCAGGATGCGGTTGCCCAGGGTGCAGCCATGCAGCATGACCTTGTGGCCGATGGTCACCTCGTCACCGATGATCAGCGGAAAACCGTCGGGGTTGAAGGGCCCTGCGTGGGTGATGTGCAGCACGCTGCCGTCCTGCACGCTGGTGCGTGCGCCGATACGGATGCGGTGCATGTCGCCGCGGATCACCGTCAGTGGCCAGACAGAGCTGTCTTCACCGATCTCCACATCGCCCAGGACCACCGCCGAACGGTCGACGAAAGCCCGAAGTCCCACTTTCGGAGTGTGTTGCTGGAAGCTGCGGATGGCCATGATAGCGTCTCTCATCTGTGCCGATAGGCAGGCTGCCTGCTGCGGTCGGCGTCGATTGTAATTAAGATGGGGCAGTGTTTCTCCTGCCAAGGTATCCGAACCGTGAGTGCGAACAACCCGCTTCTGCAGTCCTACGATCTGCCGCCCTTCTCGCAAATCCGTGCCGAACACGTGTTGCCGGCGATCGAAACGATCCTGGCCGACAACCGTAAAGCCATTGCCGAGATCCTCGAACAGCAGGGCAACAACCCTACCTGGGCTGGCCTGGTGCTGGCCATGGACGAACTGAACGACCGACTGGGCGCCGCCTGGAGCCCGGTCAGCCACCTCAATGCGGTGTGCAACAGCCAGGAACTGCGCGAGGCTTACGAGTCCTGCCTGCCAGCGCTGAGCGCCTACTCTACCGAACTGGGCCAGAACCGTGCGCTGTTCGACGCCTATCAGGCGCTGGTCAACAGCCCGGAGGCTGCCAGCTTCGACGTGGCGCAGAAGACTATCCTCGACCACGCCCTGCGTGACTTCCGCCTGTCGGGCATCGACCTGCCGGCCGACCAGCAGCAGCGTTATGCCGAAGTGCAGAGCAAGCTGAGCGAGTTGGGCAGCCGTTTTTCCAACCAGCTGCTCGACGCCACCCAGGCCTGGACCAAGCACGTCACCGACGAAGCCGCGCTGGCCGGCCTGACCGATTCGGCCAAGGCGCAGATGGCCGCTGCCGCCCAGGCCAAGGGCCTCGACGGCTGGCTGATCACCCTGGAATTCCCCAGCTACTACGCGGTGATGACCTACGCCAGCGATCGCGCCCTGCGCGAAGAGCTGTACGCCGCCTACTGTACCCGTGCCTCGGACCAGGGCCCGAATGCCGGCCAGTTCGACAACGGCCCGGTGATGCAGCAGATCCTCGACCTGCGCCAGGAACTGGCCGGGCTGCTGGGTTACAAGAATTACGCCGAGCTGAGCCTGGCGACCAAGATGGCCGAGTCCAGCGACCAGGTGCTGAACTTCCTGCGTGACCTGGCCAAGCGCTCCAAGCCGTTTGCCGCCCAGGACCTGGAGCAGCTCAAGGCCTACGCCGCCGAGCAAGGCTGCCCTGAGCTGGCCAGCTGGGACGCCGGTTATTTCGGCGAGAAGCTGCGCGAGCAGCGTTACAGCGTGTCGCAGGAAACCCTGCGCGCTTATTTCCCGATCGACAAGGTACTCAGCGGCCTGTTCAGCATCGTCCAGCGCCTTTACGGCATCGAGATCGCCGAACTCAAGGGCTTCGACAGCTGGCACCCGGACGTACGCCTGTTCGAGATCAAGGAAAACGGCCAGCACGTCGGCCGCTTCTTCTTCGACCTCTACGCCCGCGCCAACAAGCGTGGCGGTGCCTGGATGGACGGCGCCCGCGACCGTCGGCGCACGGCTGGCGGCGAGCTGCAGAGCCCGGTCGCCAACCTGGTGTGCAACTTCACCCCGGCCGCACCTGGCAAGCCTGCGCTGCTGACCCACGATGAAGTCACCACGCTGTTCCACGAGTTCGGCCACGGTCTGCACCACATGCTGACCCGCATCGAGCACGCTGGTGTTTCCGGCATCAACGGTGTGGCCTGGGACGCGGTCGAACTGCCGAGCCAGTTCATGGAAAACTGGTGCTGGGAGCCGGAAGGCCTGGCGCTGATCTCCGGCCATTACGAAACCGGTGCAGCCCTGCCCCAGGACCTGCTGGACAAGATGCTGGCGGCGAAGAACTTCCAGTCCGGCATGATGATGGTGCGTCAGCTGGAGTTCTCGCTGTTCGACTTCGAGTTGCACGCCAGCCACGGCGATGGCCGCAGTGTGCTGCAGGTGCTCGAAGGTGTGCGTGACGAGGTGTCGGTGATGCGCCCGCCAGCGTACAACCGCTTCCCCAACAGCTTCGCGCATATCTTCGCTGGCGGTTATGCGGCGGGCTACTACAGCTACAAGTGGGCTGAAGTGCTGTCGGCGGACGCCTTCTCGCGCTTCGAGGAAGAGGGCGTGCTGAATGCCGAGACCGGCCGTGCGTTCCGCGAAGCGATCCTGGCCCGCGGCGGCTCGCGTGAACCCATGGAGCTGTTCGTGGACTTCCGTGGGCGTGAGCCTTCCATTGATGCATTGCTGCGCCACAGTGGCCTGACCGAGGACGCTGCGGCATGACCGAGGTAGCTGTGAACAAGACCAAGAAACGCTTCATCGCCGGGGCGGTGTGCCCGGCGTGCAGCGAGCCCGACAAGCTGATGATGTGGAGCGAAGACGACGTGCCGCATCGCGAGTGCGTGGCCTGTGGCTTCACCGACACACTCAACGAGCAGGGCCTGTCGGTGCCCAAGGAGCTCGGTACGCGGGTCAACCAGCTGGCGCCGAAGGCGGCGCCGGCCAAGGTCCAGACCGTGCAGTTCTTCCCGAACCCGAAGCTGAAGAAACCGGCTGAATGAAGCCGTCTTGCCTGCCTGGGCCATGTGCCCAGGCAGGCATGCCCATGCTGCTCGCCGGTAGTAGATACTCAGGCCATTTCCCGCTCGCCAGCCATGCATGCTCCCTTGCTCCTCGACATGAGCAAGGTGAAGTACCGTGGCCAATCCTCTCCTGCAAAGCAGCCAAATTCCCGTCGACTATCCATCGATTACCCTTGAAAACATGGTTGACGCCTTCGATTACGTGCTAGAGGCGCATGAGCAAGGCATTGCGCGGATCATCGAGCAGCAGCAGGCCCTTCCTACCTGGGACGACCTGGTGCTGGCGGTAGATGGCCTGGACGCACAGCTACTGGCAGTGCTTTACGCTTGTTTGCCACTTGTGGGCAAGGGCGCTGACTGGGGGCAGGCATTCGGCAGCTATTTCGACAAGACGGTAACGCGCTTCGACCAAAAGTTCTGCAACAGCCGGCTGCAGGTCTTGTATGAGCGCTTGTCGAACACGGCCAACGGCGTGAATCTGGATGCCGCCAAGCGTGCCACCCTGCGCTGGCACCTCGGCAAGTTCGCTGTAAGCGGCGCCGCGCTGGCAGAACAGGACAAACCCCGTCTTGCCCAGTTGCAGGCTCAGATTGGCGCGCTGCGGGCAACCTTTCTGGCCAATATAGGCCGGCCTGGGCTCCTGATTGCAAACGAGGCGCAGTTGCAGGGGTTGCCGCAAAGGCTGCGCGAGGAGCTGGCGACACAGGCTAAAGCGGCTGGGGAACAGGGCTGGCTCATTGCTTGTGAAACCGCAGTCACCGAGGCAGTTCTAAACCAGGCGCAGCATCGCCCGCTACGCGAAAGGGTTTATCGCGCCTTTCACCTGCGCGGTGTAAGTAGCGACGCGGAACTGGATAACGGTACCCACCTGCAGCGGTTGGCAGAGCTGCTGGACGAGAAAGCCCGTTTGTTGGGCTACGCCAGTCACCTCGACCTCAGTCTGCTTGCCAAGAGCGCCGGCTCGGCCAGTCAGGTACGCGAATTTCTGTATGCACTGGCAAAGGATCTGCGCCCTGCGCTGGAGCAATGGCGTGCGGGTCTTCAACGACAGGCAGTGGTTCAACACCTGCAACAGGTCGAACCCTGGGATGTTGGCTATCTACAGAACCGTGGCGGCGAGGTGCAGGCTGACACCGAGTTCCGCGAGCACTTCCCGCTGAAAACCGTAGTGGCGGCCCTGGTGGACCTGGCGCAGCGACTCTTTGCCCTTGAGCTGCGGCCCGTGGCACTGGCGACCTGGGACGCTAGCGTGCAGACCTTCGAGGTTTGGCAGGATCACGCCCGTGTTGGTTTCTTCTACCTGGACGCCGTTCAGCACCCCAGCAAGCAGGCCGATGCGGTGTATACCAACTATGTCCGTAACCGCCGGGTGGATGCCGAGGGTATCTATCACGCAGCGGTGGTGGTGGTGAACAGTGATATTCCAGCTGCACTGGCGGGCGCCGAGCCGCTGTTGGACCACCTGTCGCTGCGCAAGCTGTATCACGAGTTCGGCCACGCCTTGCATCACCTGTTGGTACGCACCGGCAACCATGTCATGTCCAACGTGACCGAGCTGGGTACCGATGGTGTGGAGCTTTTCGGCAAGTTGTTCGAGCGTTGGGTGTGGAATGCACGCTACCTGGCCTCCATTGCCACGCCGCGCCGGGATGGCAGCGGCATGAGCCAGACCGAGGCTGAACGCTTCCTGGGGCAGTATCGCCAAGCCGACATCGGTGACAGCGGCCGTGACCTGAGCCTGGCACTCTTCGATCTGGACCTGCACGACACGCCGTTGGACGGCAGAAGCCTGGCTCAGCGCCTGGCCGATGCGCGCGAGCGTTGTGGGTATTGGCCGTTGGCTGATTTCGAACGGCCCGCCCATGCGTTCGATCACCTGGTCACTGGTTACGATGCAGGTTTTTATGCCTACCTATGGGCCGATGTTCATGCATTCGACCTGTTTACCCGCTTCGAAGCCAATGGCTTGCTGGACCGTGCCACAGGCAAGGCATTGCAAGAGGCGCTGTTCGAGCCGGGTGCGTCACGCCCGCTGAGGGAGGGGCTGGAAACTTTCCTCGGGCGCTCGCCCAACCAGCAAGCCTATTTGCGCTGGCACGGCGTGTCCTGACCGGAGGGGCTGGTCATATCGCAGGGATGCAGATACTGTATATGAATACAGTATCAGGGGTTGGCGATGATACCTCCAGCAGCGTTAAAGGGCCGTGGTACGGCTCACAATCCGCATAACCGCTTCGCACCCAGCCATTCGGTGGCGGAGGACGACGGCTGGTACCAGGAGGTGCCCCAGACCCAGGGTACCGAGGTGCGCATCGAGACGGCGAAATCGGTCATCAGCCGCAACACTTCCCCCGACCTCCCCTTCGACCGTTCGATCAATCCCTACCGAGGTTGCGAGCATGGTTGCATCTACTGCTATGCCCGCCCTTCGCATGCCTACTGGGATCTGTCTCCAGGTTTGGATTTCGAGACCAAGCTGATTGCCAAGACCAACGCAGCCGAAGTGCTTGCGCAACAGCTGAGCAAGCCGGGCTACGTCTGTGCACCCATCAACCTGGGCTCCAACACCGACCCTTACCAGCCGATCGAGCGGGAGCAGCAACTGACAAGGCGGATACTGGAAGTGCTGCTGCGGTTTCGGCACCCGGTGACCATCGTCACCAAGGGCGCGCTGGTATTGCGCGACCTCGACCTGCTGGCCGAAATGGCCAGCCAGCGTCTGGTCCGGGTGATGATCAGCCTCACTACCCTGGACGATGACCTCAAGCGGGTGCTTGAGCCGCGCGCGGCGTCACCCAATGCCAGGTTGCGGGCCATTCGCGTATTGCGCGAGGCCGGTGTGCCGGTGGGTGTGCTGTGTTCACCGATGATCCCGATGATCAACGACAGCGAGCTGGAACGTTTGCTGGAGGCTGCCAAGGAAGCGGGCGCGCAGAGCGCTGCCTACATGATGCTGCGCCTGCCTTTGGAAGTGGCGCCATTATTCGAACAGTGGCTGCAGGACCATTACCCGCAGCGGGCCGCCCATGTGCTCAGCCTGATTCGCCAGAGCCGGGGTGGCGAGTTGTATGACAGCCGCTTTGGTGCGCGAATGCGTGGCGAAGGAATTTTTGCCGAGTTGTTGGCGCAGCGTTTTGCCAAGGCCATGAAGCGCCTGGATTTTGCCGGGCGCGAGGCGCAGTCTCTGGACTGCTCGGCGTTCTGCCCGCCGGGTGGGCAGATGGCATTGTTCTGATGACAGTGGCCATCCCCAGCTCAGCTAATCCGAGATGATAATTATGCTAATGGCTCTTGGCAGTTGATGCTTTTTTGCTATTATTCAATTCCCGCCTATCCGATCTGGAACACCCGTTCTAGAGCCTTCGAATTAAGTTTCAGTTAAGTTTTCCCCGCTAGCGTAGGAATCCGGTCAGCGAAGACTGTGATCTATCGCTCTCGCGCGTCATCTAAATCTGCGCATAGCCAGAATCTTTCACCGGTAAAATGGATTTACCTACACACCGTCAAGAGGATGAATCATGCCCGTCAAGGACCCATCCAAGGTCATTCCGCAAGCCCCCGCGGAGAGCGCCGATGCCGCCCTGAAGCACATCGTCGACGGCTTCCTGCGCTTTCACCATGACGTCTTCCCCGAGCAGCAAGAGCTGTTCAAGAAGCTCGCCACCGCGCAAACCCCGCGCGCCATGTTCATCACCTGTGCCGACTCGCGCATTGTTCCCGAACTGATTACCCAGAGCTCGCCGGGCGACCTGTTCGTGACCCGTAACGTCGGTAACGTGGTACCCCCTTACGGCCAGATGAACGGCGGCGTGTCCAGCGCCATCGAGTACGCCGTGTCGGCATTGAAGGTGCACCACATCATCATCTGCGGTCACTCTGACTGTGGCGCCATGCGTGCGGTGCTCAACCCGCAGTCGTTGACCAAGATGCCAACGGTTTCCGCCTGGCTGCGCCATGCGGAAGTGGCTCGTACCGTGGTCGAGAACAACTGTTCCTGCGGCAGCGAGCACGAAACCATGCAAGTGCTGACCAAGGAAAACGTGATCGCCCAGTTGCATCACCTGCGTACGCACCCATCGGTGGCGTCGCGCCTCGCAGCGGGTGAGCTGTACATCCACGGCTGGGTCTACGACATCGAAACCAGCAAGATCGAAGCCTACGACGCCGCCAGCGACAGCTTCCTGCCCCTGGCTGCTGGCGAGCCGATCCCGAGCGCCACTCCGAGAGGCCGCTACTAAGCGACCCGTCCAACGCTGAACCTTGAATAGCCGGCTGCACCCATCGCGGGTGTGGCGCGGCCTTCGGCTGCCTTGAACATGCCCTGACTGCCCTGCCGGCGATTTCGCTGGCGGCCTGCGCCTGCGCGTTCGTCAGGGACCAAACGTGCCCACGGCCAGAGGAATGGCCGTGCGACAGAGAAAGGAGAACGATGGTGAACATGACACAGTTGAAAGCGGCCCTGCCGCGTGAGTTGCTGGCGTCGGTGGTGGTGTTCCTGGTCGCCCTGCCGTTGTGCATGGGCATTGCGATCGCGTCGGGCATGCCGCCGGCCAAGGGCCTGATCACCGGCATCATCGGCGGTATCGTGGTCGGCTTCCTGGCGGGTTCGCCGCTGCAGGTCAGTGGCCCGGCAGCTGGCCTGGCGGTACTGGTGTTCGAGCTGGTACGCCAGCACGGCATGGCGATGCTCGGGCCGATTCTGCTGCTCGCCGGCATCCTGCAGTTGCTGGCCGGGCGTTTGCGCCTGGGTTGCTGGTTCCGGGTCACGGCGCCGGCAGTGGTGTACGGCATGCTCGCCGGTATCGGCGTGCTGATCGTGCTGTCCCAGGTGCACGTGATGTTCGACACGGCGCCACAGCCGTCGGGTATGCAGAACCTGCTGGAATTCCCGTCCACCGTGGCCGCGGCCCTGCCGCTTGAACATGCAGGTTCTGGCTGGATGGCTGGCGCGCTGGGCTTGGGCACCATTGCCATCATGTGGGGTTGGGAACGCCTGCGGCCACAGAAGCTGCGCTTCGTGCCGGGCGCCTTGTTGGGCGTAGCGGCGATGACCGCCATTGCGATGTGGCTGGCGTTACCGGTGAACCGGGTGCAGGTGCCGGCGGACCTTTCCGAAGCGATCGACTGGATCCGCTTGGACGACCTGATGCAGTTGGCCGACCCGACCCTGCTGGTGGCGGCCTTCGCCCTGGCCTTCATCGCCAGTGCCGAGACGCTGTTGTCGGCGGCGGCGGTAGACCGCATGCACAGCGGCCAGCGCTCGGACTTCGACCGTGAACTGTCGGCGCAGGGCATCGGCAACATGCTCTGTGGTGTGCTGGGTGCATTGCCGATGACCGGGGTGATCGTGCGCAGTTCGGCCAACGTTCAGGCTGGCGCGCAAACCCGCGCTTCGGCAATTCTGCATGGCCTGTGGTTACTGGCGTTCGTGGTGGTGCTGAGCAGCGTGCTGCAGCAAATTCCAGTGGCGAGCCTGGCCGGGGTGCTGGTGTTCACCGGCGTGAAACTGGTGGATTTCAAGGCGTTTCGAGGGTTGGGCCGTTATGGGCGGATGCCGATGTTCACCTACGCGGCTACCGCGCTGGCGATCATCTTTACCGACCTGCTGACCGGCGTGCTGTTAGGCTTTGCCCTGACCTTGCTGAAGCTGGCGTTCAAGGCGGCGCGGCTGAAGATCAACCTGGTGAGCCTGGAGAAAAACGGCCATATGGAGCTGCGGCTCAGTGGCGCGGCGACTTTCCTGAAGGTGCCGGCGTTGACCCAGGTGCTCGATACCGTGCCGGCGGGGACGACTTTGCATGTGCCGTTGGGCAACCTGAGCTATATCGACCATTCGTGCCTGGAACTGCTTGAGGACTGGCACCGCAGCAACGCGGCCAATGGTGCGCGGCTGGTGATCGAGCAGCGGCGCTTGAAGCGGCGGATCGAGGGGCGGCTGCGCACCACGGCTGGCGTGGGGGCCTGAGCTGAAGAGTGGTGTTGCCTGGCCGGGCCTCTTCGCGGGTGAACCCGCTCCTGCTGGAGTCGCGTTGCACCTGTGGGAGCGGGTCTGCTCGCGAAAAGGCCCGGTCAGGCGGAATCAGGCCGGCTGGCCCAGCTCCACACCCAGCTGGCGCGACAGGCACGGCCAGCGCTTCCATGCCTCGCCTGTCTCGGGGCTGGTGAGGGTGTCGCGATAGGCTTCCACCGACTCTGCGGCAAAGCTTTCATCGTTCAGCATCTCATCCACCGAGTGGTGCACCACTTCATCCAGCTGGTTGGCGAAGGTTTCGCCAATCAACTGGTGCGCGATCAGGTTGGCCACCGTGGTGTCGACCGGGATCAGCGGCTGCTGGAAGTGGCGGATGTACAGGTCGTTGACCTCCTCCACCAGGCGGTGCGCCAGGTAGGCCTCATCCAGCAGGCAATCGAGCCCCACATGCCCCTGCATCACACTCGGCGGCTGCAGGAAGTAGGCCTCGGCAATTTTCAGCACAGGTTTGATCTGCGATTCGATACCGGCTTCGCGGGCGACCTCGTGGGCGGCTTCCAGCAGCTCTGGAACTTGATCGATATAAGCGCTGACGAAGCGCGCCAAAGTACCCTGGGCGTCCTGCTCAGGCAGTTGGATCGAGGGGTGCAGGTGGGGCAGTTGCAGCTCGAGACGCTCTTTCAGTTGGCCGGTGCGGCCTTCGTGATCGTGGGCTTGGCTAATCTGCTCGCGTACAGCAGCGATGTTCATGACAACTCCAGGGACAAGACGTTTCAAACGGAAGACACTAAATTAGCTCGGTATACAGAATACCTAAGACGCATTTGTTATAAACCGCGCAAACGTGTGCGCAGTTCGGCATATCGCGGTGCCATTATTTTGCCATAACCCATCAAGCTCGGGCCTTTGCAGCGTTTTACCGATTTCGTGAAGTTCATTTCACCGGTGCCGTTGCGTGCCGTTGGTCGCTGTCTATACTCCCGTTGAACGTGATTCGTTGATGAGGCCCGACTGCTTTTGCAGGGGCTCGGTCGTCGAAGCCAGGCAGTCTTGACCGCCGTTCCCTCTTGCCGCAGGCCACGCCTCCGGGACTACAAGAACGAGAAGGGGAACCCGCAATGATGCGACATCCACATGTCTGGATGGGCCTCCTGTTGTGGTCGGTTTTTGGTCAGGCCAACGCCGCCTGGACTGTGAACATGCACCCGGGGGCGACGGAAGTCTCCAACGCCGTGTTCGACCTGCACATGACGATCTTCTGGATCTGCGTGATCATCGGCATCGTGGTATTCGGTGCGATGTTCTGGTCCATGGTCATCCATCGCCGTTCCACCGGCCAGCAGCCAGCGCATTTCCACGAGCACACCTGGGTGGAAATCCTCTGGACCATCGTCCCCTTCCTGATTCTGGTGGCCATGGCCATTCCGGCCACCAAGACCCTGATCGACATCTACGACGCCAGTGAATCGGACATCGACATCCAGGTCACCGGCTACCAGTGGAAGTGGCATTACAAGTACCTTGGCCAGGATGTGGAGTTCTTCAGCAACCTGGCCACCCCTGCTGACCAGATCCACAACAAGGCGCCCAAGGACGAGCACTACCTGCTTGAGGTCGACCAGCCGCTGGTGCTGCCGGTAGGTGCCAAGGTGCGCTTCCTGGTGACCGCCGCCGATGTCATCCATTCCTGGTGGGTGCCGGCCTTCGCGGTCAAGCGTGACGCCATCCCCGGCTTCGTCAACGAAGCCTGGACCCGTATCGAGAAACCCGGCATCTACCGCGGCCAGTGCACCGAACTGTGCGGCAAGGACCACGGCTTCATGCCAGTGGTGGTCGAGGTCAAGTCCAAGGCCGATTACGACACCTGGCTCGGCGAACGCAAGGCCGAGGCGGCCAAGCTCAAGGAACTGACCAGCAAGGACTGGACCCTCGAAGAGCTGGTCGAGCGTGGCGACAAGGTCTACCACACCACCTGCGTGGCCTGTCACCAGGCCGAAGGCCAGGGCTTGCCGCCAATGTTCCCGGCGCTCAAGGGGTCGAAAGTGGCCACCGGGCCGAAGGAAGAACATCTGGGCGTGGTGTTCCACGGTCGCCCAGGCACGGCAATGGCCGCATTCGGCAAGCAGCTCTCGGAAGTCGACATCGCCGCCGTGGTCACCTACGAGCGCAACGCCTGGGGCAACAACAAGGGCGACATGGTCACGCCGAAGGACGTGCTGGCGCTCAAGCAGGCAGAAGCCAAGTGAACCGGGTTTTGCGCGGCAATCAGCGGATTGCAGGAGACAGGACATGAGTGCAGTGATCGACGACCACGCCCACGGCCATGACCACGCCCACGGCCCGGCCAAGGGCCTGATGCGCTGGGTGCTGACCACCAACCACAAGGACATCGGCACGATGTACCTGTGGTTCGCCTTCATGATGTTCCTGCTTGGCGGCTCGTTCGCCATGGTGATCCGCGCCGAGCTGTTCCAGCCCGGGCTGCAGATCGTGGAGCCGGCGTTCTTCAACCAGATGACCACCATGCACGGCCTGATCATGGTGTTCGGCGCGGTGATGCCGGCCTTCGTCGGCCTGGCCAACTGGATGATCCCGCTGATGATCGGCGCACCCGACATGGCCCTGCCGCGGATGAACAACTTCAGCTTCTGGCTGTTGCCGGCAGCCTTCCTGCTGCTGGTCTCGACCCTGTTCAGCCCGGGCGGCGGGCCTAACTTCGGCTGGACCTTCTATGCCCCGCTGTCGACCACCTATGCGCCGGCCAGCGTCACCTTCTTCATCTTCGCCATCCACCTGATGGGCATCAGCTCGATCATGGGCGCGATCAACGTGATCGCCACCATCCTCAACCTGCGCGCCCCGGGCATGACTCTGATGAAGATGCCGCTGTTCGTCTGGACCTGGCTGATCACCGCGTTCCTGCTGATCGCGGTGATGCCGGTGCTGGCCGGGGTGGTGACCATGATGCTGATGGACATCCACTTCGGCACCAGCTTCTTCAGTGCCGCCGGTGGCGGAGACCCGGTGCTGTTCCAGCATGTGTTCTGGTTCTTCGGCCACCCCGAGGTGTACATCATGATCCTGCCGGCCTTTGGTGCGGTCAGCTCGATCATTCCGGCGTTCTCGCGCAAGCCGCTGTTTGGCTACACCTCGATGGTTTACGCCACCGGTGCCATTGCCTTCCTGTCGTTCATCGTCTGGGCCCACCACATGTTCGTGGTCGGCATCCCGGTGGTCGGCGAGCTGTTCTTCATGTACGCCACCATGCTCATCGCCGTACCCACCGGGGTCAAGGTGTTCAACTGGGTCAGCACCATGTGGGAAGGCTCGCTCAGTTTCGAGACGCCGATGCTGTTCGCCATCGCCTTCGTCATCCTGTTCACCATCGGTGGCTTCTCCGGGCTGATGCTGGCCATCGCCCCGGCGGACTTCCAGTACCACGACACCTACTTCGTGGTGGCGCATTTCCACTATGTGCTGGTGCCCGGGGCGATCTTCGGCATCTTTGCCTCGGCCTACTACTGGTTGCCGAAATGGACCGGCCACATGTATGACGAAACCCTCGGCAAGCTGCATTTCTGGCTGTCGTTCGTCGGCATGAACATGGCCTTCTTCCCCATGCACTTCGTGGGTTTGGCCGGGATGCCGCGGCGTATTCCCGACTACAACCTGCAGTTCGCCGACTTCAACATGGTGTCGTCGATCGGCGCCTTCCTGTTCGGCGCCACGCAGATATTCTTCCTGTTCATCGTCATCAAGTGCATCCGGGGCGGCGCGCCAGCGCCTGCCAAGCCGTGGGATGGTGCCGAGGGGCTTGAGTGGTCTATTCCCTCGCCTGCGCCCTACCACACCTTCCAGACCCCACCGGAAGTGAAATAGGAGCGCTGCCATGAATGGCCTGTCGCTCAAACGGCTGGTAACGCGCCTGCTGATGCTGACGGTGGTGATGTTTGCCTTTGGTTTCGCCCTGGTGCCGATTTATGACGTGATGTGCAAGGCGTTCGGCATCAACGGCAAGACTGGCGGGCAGTACGAGGGTAGCCAGGTCAGCGACCCATCGCGTTCGGTGAGGGTGCAGTTCATGTCGACCAACGCTGGCGACATGGTCTGGGACTTCTACTCCACCGCCGACCAGCTCGAGGTCAACCCGGGAGCGGTGAACCAGATGATCTTCATCGCCCACAACCCGACCGACCGGCCGATGAGTGCGCAAGCGATTCCCAGCATCACCCCGGCCGAGGCCGCGGCGTATTTCCACAAGATCGAGTGCTTCTGCTTTACCCAGCAGGTGCTGCAGCCCGGCGAACGCATCGAGATGCCGGTGCGCTTCATCGTCGACCGCGACCTGCCGGCCAGCGTGAAGCACCTGACACTGGCCTACACCTTGTTCGACATCACTGCGCGTCATCCGCCGGTCGCCCATGCCGCGGTGCAGAACGCCCAGGGCGCCCGCTAAGGGAAGGAGATCGGCAATGGCAAGTCACGAGCACTACTACGTACCGGCGCAGAGCAAGTGGCCGATCATCGCCACCATCGGCATGTTCATCACGGTGTTCGGCCTGGGCACCTGGTTCAACGACCTCAAGGCCGGCCACCCGTCATCACACGGGCCACTGATCTTCTTCGTCGGCGCGCTGTTCCTGGCCTACATGCTGTTCGGCTGGTTCGGTTCGGTAGTCCGCGAGAGCCGCGCCGGGTTGTACAGCCCGCAGCTGGACCGTTCGTTCCGTTGGGGCATGAGCTGGTTCATCTTCTCGGAAGTGATGTTCTTCCTGGCCTTCTTCGGCGCCCTGTTCTACGTGCGCGTGCTGGCCGGGCCCTGGCTGGGCGGCGAGGGGCACAAGGGTATCGCCCATATGCTGTGGCCAAGTTTCGAGTTCGCCTGGCCGTTGCTGCACACCCCGGACCCGAAACTGTTCCCGCCGCCCAAGGAAGTGATCAACCCGTGGCACCTGCCGCTGATCAACACCATTTTGCTGGTCAGCTCCAGCGTGACCATCACCATCGCTCACCACGCCCTACGCCGTGACCACCGTGGCCCGCTGAAATTCTGGATGGCGCTGACCATCCTGCTGGGTATCAGCTTCATCTCGCTGCAGGCCTACGAGTACCACGAGGCCTACACCAAGCTGGGGCTGACCCTGGGCTCGGGCATCTATGGCGCGACGTTCTTCATGCTCACCGGCTTCCACGGGGCCCACGTGACCTTGGGCACGATCATCCTGATCGTGATGTTCGTGCGCATCCTGCGCGGGCACTTCAACCCCGACAAACACTTCGGTTTCGAGGCGGCGAGCTGGTACTGGCACTTCGTCGATGTGGTGTGGGTGGGGCTGTTCATCTTTGTGTATGTGCTCTGAAGCCCGCTCCCACAGGGTTAGAGGGTCACTTCAAAAGGGGGCGTGGGACACCAGCTGGCCACTGATGAAGCCCCAGGCGACCAGGCCCACGGTCAGGGCCGCCAGGGTCACCCGCACGGTCAGGGCCTTGAGCAGGCGGGTCGAGTTTTCATCGTCCTTGACCAGGAACACCAGGCCACTGAACAGGCTGGCAACCGTGGCCAACAGCATCAGGACAATCGCGGCCTTGAGCATGGCGCTTCTCCGGGGGGATGCGGTGATGTGGATAAGTATAGCGAGGCGCCCGTGAGGCCGTTTCGCCCTGGCTGGATACCGACCCTGGTGGTGCTCGCGCTGCTGCCGGGGCTGATAGCGCTTGGCTGCTGGCAGCTCGGCCGGGCTGAAGAGAAGCGCGCGCTGCTGGCGACCTATGCCGAGCGTGAGGTCGAGGCCCCGCTAGCTACCACGCAGCTGCTGCAGACGCAGGACGCCGCCTTCCGCCGGGTGCATCTGTACGGCCAGTTTGACGCCGAGCACAGCCTGCTGCTGGACAACCGCATGCGTGACGGCCAGGCCGGTGTCGAGCTGTTGCAACCCTTCCATGACCAGGCTAGCGGCCTGTGGCTGCTGGTCAACCGTGGCTGGCTGGCGTGGCCAGATCGTCGCGTGCCGGTGCATTTCGACACGCCCGACCAAGCTCTGGCGCTGAACGCGTCGGTGTATGTGGCGCCGGGCAGCACCTTCCAGCTGCACCCCGACCCGGTCGGGGGGCAATGGCCGCACCTGCTTACTGCGGTCGACGCGGCGCACGTGTGGCAGCAGCTGGATCGCGAAGGCTTTGCCCATGAATTACGCCTGGAGCCGGGGCCGGCGGCTTATCGGCTGGACTGGCCGATAGTCGCCATGGGCCCGGAAAAACACCTCGGCTACGCAGTGCAGTGGTTCGCCCTGGCCACGGCGCTGGTGCTGCTCTACCTCTATTTCGGCTGGCACGACAACAAGGAGAAACAGCATGGCCACCGCCACTCCACTGGACCTGCCTGATCGTAGCAAACCCAGAGCCCGCGGGCGTTTGCAGCTGATGCTGATCTTGCTGGTGGTGCTCGGGCCGATGATCCTGGCCACCTGCATGTACAAGCTCCAGTTCTGGGTGCCGGAGGGCCGCAGCTACCACGGCACGATGATCGGCAACGGCGAGAGCCGCGCCGATATCGGCATCGCTGGCGAGGACCAACGCTGGCAACTGCTGGTCAGCGCCCCGGCAGCCTGCGCCGAGGATTGCCAGCGCCTGGTGTACCTGGTGCGGCAGATCCAGGTCGGCCTGGGCCGCGACGCCAGCCGTGCCAGTCACGCCTTGGCCACCGCCCAGCCGTTGGCCAGCGACTACCAGGCGCAGCTGGAGCGTGAATATCCGCAGCTGCAACGCTACCCGCTGGATGCCCAGCGCTACCTGCAGAAGGTTGGCGAACCCGGCCCGCAACTGTGGATTGTCGACCCGCATGGCAACCTGGTGCTGCGCTACGACGCCAAGGTCAACGGCAAGCACGTGCTCGACGACCTGCGTCACCTGCTCAAGCTGTCCAACATCGGCTAGGAGCCTGCCATGGCCAGACCCGGATTCCGCTTAGCTGTGTTCGCCACCCTGCTGGCACTGCTGGTCGTCCTGCTCGGTGCCTACACCCGCCTGACCCACGCCGGGCTCGGCTGCCCTGACTGGCCTGGCTGCTATGGCTTCATCAGCGTGCCCAAGAGCGAAGCGCAGCTGGCCCATGCCGAGCTGCACTTCCCTGACCACCCGGTGGAAGAAGCCAAGGGCTGGGCCGAGATGGTCCACCGCTACTTCGCCGGCACCCTCGCCGTGGTGATCGCCCTGCTCGCCTTGCAGGCACTGCGCTTGCATGCCCGCGATGGCCAGCCTTATCGCCTACCCTTGCTGTTGCTGGGCGTGGTGCTGGCGCAGGCGGCGTTTGGCATGTGGACCGTTACCCTCAAGCTGTGGCCGCAAGTGGTCACCGCGCACCTGCTGGGCGGCTTCACCACCTTGAGCCTGCTGTTCCTGCTGTCCCTGCGTCTATCCCGAGCCTTTGCGCCCTTGCCGAAATTGCCGCTCAGCCTACGGCGGATCGCCGCGCTGGCGTTGCTGGTGGTGATCGGCCAGATCGCCCTGGGTGGCTGGGTCAGTGCCAACTATGCGGCGGTCGCCTGCATCGACCTGCCCACCTGCCATGGCCAATGGTGGCCGGCGGCAGACTTCAGCAACGGCTTCCACCTCACTCAGCACGTTGGCCCCAACTACCTGGGAGGGCAGCTCGACAGCGATGCGCGCACGGCCATCCATATCAGCCATCGCCTGGGCGCGCTGCTGGTGACCTGTGTACTGCTGATGCTCAGCTGGAAGTTGCACCGCTGTGGCCTCACTGGTCTGTCGCGGGTGGTGTTGCTGGCGCTGGCCTTGCAGATCGGCCTGGGCATCAGCAATGTGCTGTTCCACCTGCCATTGGCCGTGGCGGTGGCGCATAACGCCGGTGGGGCGCTGCTGCTGCTGAGCATGGTGCTGGTGAACTATCGCATCCGCGTGGTCGACAAGGTGCGTGTCGGGGTTGGCCATGGCTGGCGCCTGCGGCCCGTGGCCGGGGTGAGCATCAGCCATCACATGAGGAACGATTCGTGGCGACGCTTCTGAGCGCACGGCGTGCCGGCTGGCGCGATTACCTGGAGCTGACCAAGCCCAAGGTGGTGGTGCTGATGCTGATCACGTCGCTGGCGGGGATGTTCCTGGCGACCCGTGCCGGGGTCGGCTGGAGCGTGCTGCTGTTCGGCAACCTGGGTATTGCCCTGTGCGCGGGCAGCGCGGCCGTGGTCAACCATGTGGTGGACCGGCGCATCGACGCCCTGATGGCACGTACCCATAAACGCCCGTTGCCCCAGGGCCGGGTCGAGCCGTTGCCGGCCTTGCTGTTCGCCCTGGCCCTGGCGCTGCTTGGCATGGCCTTGCTGCTGGTGTTCACCAACGCCCTCACCGCCTGGCTGACCCTGGCCTCGTTGCTCGGTTACGCGGTGCTCTATACCGGCTTTCTCAAGCGTGCCACGCCGCAGAACATCGTCATTGGCGGCCTGGCTGGCGCCGCTCCGCCGTTGCTGGGCTGGGTTGCAGTGAGCGGCCATGTCAGCGCCGAGCCTCTGCTGCTGGTACTGATCATCTTCGCCTGGACGCCACCGCACTTCTGGGCGCTGGCCATCCACCGCAAGGAAGAGTACGCCAAAGCCGATATCCCGATGCTGCCGGTCACCCATGGCGAGCGTTACACCAAGCTGCATATCCTGCTGTACAGCCTGATATTGCTGGCGGTGAGCCTGCTGCCGTTTGCCATCCACATGAGCGGCCCGTTGTACCTGGCATGCGCCCTGGCGCTGGGCCTGCGCTTCCTGCAATGGGCCTGGGTGTTGTACCGTGGCAGCCGGCCGCACGCGGCGATCGGCACCTTCAAGTACTCCATCGGCTACCTGTTCGCGCTGTTCATCGCATTGCTCGTTGACCACTACCTGTTGCTGAATCTATGACCCGAACCCAGAAAACCGTCTTTATCCTCGTCGCCCTGGTCGCGCTGATCCTGGGCCTTACCGTCAACAAGGTGCTCAATGGCCGTGGCCAGCTCAACCCCACCGAACTGATCGACGCTGGCATCATTCTGTTGCCGCAGAGCCGCACGGTGGCTGACGTGACCATGACCAACCAGGATGGCCAGCCAGTACAGCTGGACGACCTGAAGGGCAAATGGTCGCTGCTGTTCTTCGGCTACACCTACTGCCCGGACATCTGCCCGACCACCTTGGCCCAGTTGCGCCAGGTGAAGAGCGAGCTGCCCAAGGAGGCCGTGGACCGGCTGCAGGTGGTATTGGTGAGCGTGGACCCGAACCGCGATACGCCGAACCAGCTGAAGCAGTACCTGGGCTATTTCGACAAGGATTTCGTCGGGGTGGCGGGGTCGATCGAAGATACCCAGAAGCTGGCCAATGCCTTGAGCATTCCGTTCATTCCGGCGGATACCAGCAAGCCGGGGTATACCGTGGATCACAGCGGCAACCTGGCGATCGTCGGGCCGGATGGGCGCCAGCGTGGGTTCATTCGTGCGCCGTTCAACAACCAGAAGCTGGTGGCGCAACTGCCCGGGCTGGTTAAACGGGATTGATGGGGCTTTAAAAGCTTCGCGGGCAAGCCCGCTCCCACAGTGATATCGACAAGCCTGAGGCTAGCGGTAATCCTGTGGGAGCGGGCTTGCCCGCGAAGAGTCCAGCGCGATGTGACGGCTTAGAAGGCCGGAACCACAGCGCCCTTGTACTTCTCGACGATGAACTGCTTCACCTCAGGCGAGTGCAGGGCAGCCGCCAGTTTCTTCATGTCTTCCGAATCCTTGTTGTCCGGGCGGGCAACCAGGATGTTCACGTACGGCGAGTCGCTGCCTTCGATGGCCAGCGCGTCCTTCTCCGGGTTCAGCTTGGCTTCCAACGCGTAGTTGGTGTTGATCAGGGCGGCATCGACCTGGGTCAGCACGCGCGGGATGGTGGCCGCTTCCAGCTCACGGAATTTCACGCTTTTCGGGTTTTCGGCAACGTCCTTCACGGTAGACAGGATGTTGGTGTTGTCCTTGAGCTTGATCACGCCGGCCTTGTCCAGCAGCAGCAGGGCACGGCCGCCGTTGGTGGCGTCGTTGGGGATGACCACGGTGGCGCCGGAGGACAGCTCGTCGAGCTTCTTGATCTTGGTCGAATACACGCCCAGCGGCTCGATGTGCACACCGGCAACGCTGACCAGGTGGGTGCCCTTGGCCTTGTTGAACTCATCCAGGTACGGCTGGTGCTGGAAGAAGTTGGCATCCAGACGCTTTTCCGCCACTTGCACGTTCGGCTGGATGTAGTCGGTGAACTCCTTCACCTTGAGGTTGACGCCCTCTTTCGCCAGTTGCGGTTTGATGAAGTTGAGGATCTCGGCGTGCGGCACCGGGGTGGCGGCGACGGACAGATCACCGGCATGGGCCGAGAAGGCCGCGACGGCGGCAGCGACAGCAAGCAGCTTCTTCATGAATCACTCCTTGTGAGGGCCGCGACGGCCCCCGAACGGGTCGGCCGGGCCGACCCCATTGGGGTTACTTACGGGAAAAATGCACGACCAGTTTGTCGCCCACACTCTGCAGGACTTGAACCAGCACCAGCAACAGCACCACGGTGACCACCATCACGTCGGTCTGGAAACGCTGGTAACCAAAGCGGATGGCCAGGTCGCCAAGGCCTCCAGCGCCGACCACACCGGCCATGGCGGTGTACGACACCAGGGTGATGGCGGTGACGGTAATGGCCGCGAAGATGCCCGGGCGGGCCTCCGGCAGCAGCGCGCTGGTGATGATCTGGCGGGTGGTGGCGCCCATCGACTGGGTGGCCTCGATGATGCCGCGGTCCACTTCGCGCAGGGCGGTTTCCACCAGGCGCGCGAAGAACGGCGTGGCACCCACCACCAACGGCGGGATGGCGCCAGCGACACCCAGCGAGGTGCCGGTGATCAACACGGTGAACGGGATCATCACGATCAGCAGGATGATGAACGGCAGCGAGCGCAGGATGTTGACCACCAGCGACAGCAGTGCGTACACGCCCTTCTGCTCGAACATCTGCTTCGGCCCGCAGAGGAACAGCAGTACCCCCAGCGGTAGGCCGAGCAGCACGGTGAAGAACAGCGAGCCGAACAGCATGATCATGGTATCGACGGTGGCCAGCCAGATCTCGGCCCAGTCGACATTGGCGAAGAAATTCAGGGCGTCCATCAACGCAGTACCTCCATATGTACATCAGCTGCCTTGAAGCGGGCGAATGCCGCTTCCATGTCTCCGCCGATCAGGGCGAGGGTGAGCTGGCCATAGGGGACATCCTTGATGCGGTCGATACGCCCGGCGAGGATGCTGTAGTCCACACCGGTTTCGCGGGCCACGGTACCCAGCAGCGGCGCGTAGGTGGCGTCGCCCTGGAAGGTCAGGCGCACGATACGGCCTGGCACGTGGGCGAAGTCGTCGCGCTGCTCGCCTTCGTCGACCTGCTCGTCTTCCTGAACGAAACGCTTGGTGGTTGGGTGCTGCGGGTGCAGGAACACCTCGGCCACCGAGCCTTGCTCGACGATCTGGCCGGCATCCATCACCGCCACGCGGTCGCAGACACGGCGGATCACGTCCATTTCGTGGGTGATCAGCACGATGGTCAGCTTCAGCTCACGGTTGATCTCGGCCAGCAGTTGCAGCACCGAAGCGGTGGTCTGTGGGTCGAGGGCGCTGGTGGCTTCGTCGCACAGCAGGATCTTCGGGTTGGTTGACAGCGCGCGGGCGATGCCGACGCGCTGCTTCTGCCCGCCGGAAAGCTGGGCCGGGTACTTCTTCGCGTGGTCCTGCAGGCCGACGCGGGCCAGCAGCTCGGTGACACGCTGGTCGATCTCGCTGCGCGACAGCTCGCCGGCCAGGGTCAGCGGCAGGGCAACGTTGTCGGCGACGGTCTTGGACGCCAGCAGGTTGAAGTGCTGGAAGATCATGCCGACCTGTTGACGGAAGCCGCGCAGCTGGCTGGCGTTGAACGCGGTGACGTCTTCGCCGTCGACGATGATCGTGCCGCCGGAAGGCTCTTCGAGGCGGTTGATCAGGCGCAGCATGGTGCTTTTACCGGCGCCGGAATGGCCGATCAGGCCGAACACCTGGCCATTTTCAATGGTCAGGCTGGTCGGATTCAGTGCGGGGATTTCCCTACCGGCGACGCGGTAGGTCTTGTGTACCTGTTGGAACTCGATCACGTAGCGAACCTTGTGGGGCGCATGAAATTTGGGTCAGCGGTTAGCTGGGGTCGCGCATTTTAGCCTTTTCCCATAGCTGTTCTTAGCATTTATTTCGTAATGCACCAATCCTTCGGGCATATCGCGACAACCGGTAATTCTGATTGAACGCTCGGCAAAGCCCTCCAGTCACTACTTGAACAAGCCCGTCAGGGGCACGCCTGAAGACTGATAAGGAGAGCCGTGATGCCCAGCAAGAAACCGGATTCGCCGAAACAGAGCCAGCTCGCCGGTACCGACACCCCCGACCGGGCCAACTCCAACAGCAAACTGCAGGCCCTGGAGGCGGCTCGCAGCGATGCCACCGGCCAGGCCCTGCGGACCAACCAGGGCGTGCGCATAGCCGACAACCAGAACACGCTCAAGGCCGGCCCGCGCGGACCGTCGCTGCTCGAAGACTTCATCATGCGCGAGAAGATCACCCACTTTGACCACGAGCGCATCCCTGAACGTATCGTTCATGCCCGCGGCACCGGCGCGCATGGCTTCTTCCAGAGCTACGGCAATCACGCCGAGCTGACCAAGGCGGGATTCCTGCAGGACCCGGAGAAGATCACCCCGGTGTTCGTGCGGTTTTCCACCGTGCAAGGCCCGCGCGGGTCGGGCGACACGGTGCGCGACGTGCGTGGGTTCGCCGTGAAGTTCTATACGGATGAAGGCAATTTCGACCTGGTGGGTAACAACATGCCAGTCTTCTTCATTCAGGACGCGATCAAATTCCCGGATTTCGTGCACGCAGTGAAACCGGAGCCGCATAATGAAATCCCCACCGGTGGTTCGGCCCACGACACCTTCTGGGATTTTGTCTCGCTGGTGCCTGAATCCGCCCACATGGTCATCTGGGCCATGTCCGACCGCGCCATCCCGCGCAGCCTGCGGATGATGGAAGGCTTCGGCGTGCATACCTTCCGCCTGATCAATGCCCAGGGCGTGGCGAGTTTCGTCAAGTTCCACTGGAAGCCGCGCCAGGGTGTGCACTCGCTTTTGTGGGACGAGGCTCAGAAACTTGCAGGCAAAGACACCGATTTTCAGCGCCGGGACCTGTGGGAAGCCATCGAGACGGGCGATTATCCGGAATGGGAACTGGGCGTGCAGATCGTGCCCGAGGCGGATGAGCACAAGTTCGACTTCGACCTGCTCGACCCGACCAAGATCATTCCCGAAGAGCTGGTGCCGGTTACGCCGCTGGGCAAGATGGTGCTCAACCGTAACCCGGACAACTTCTTCGCTGAGGTGGAGCAGGTTGCCTTCTGCCCAGGCCATATCGTGCCGGGAATCGATTTCACCAATGACCCGTTGCTGCAGGGACGGCTGTTCTCCTACACCGACACCCAGATCAGCCGTCTTGGTGGGCCGAATTTCCACCAGATCCCGATCAACCAGCCCGTTGCGCCAAACCACAACAATCAGCGCGATGCGCTGCATCAGCATGTGGTGCACAAGGGGCGAGCTTCCTATGAGCCTAATTCGATCGATGGCGGCTGGCCGAAAGAAACGCCACCGGCTGCCCAGGATGGGGGCTTCGAGAGCTACCAGGAACGCATCGACGCGCACAAGATCCGCCAGCGCAGCGAGTCATTCGGGGATCACTTCTCCCAGGCGCGGCTGTTCTTCCAGAGCATGAGTCCGACCGAGCAGCAGCACATCATCAAGGCCTACAGCTTCGAGCTGGGCAAGGTGGAGCGTGAGCACATTCGCGCGCGCCAGGTGAATGAGATCCTTGCCAACATCGACCTGAAACTGGCCGCCGCCGTCGCTGCCAACCTCGGCTTGCCGGCTCCCAAGGCCGGTACGGTGCAGGTCAAGGGTAGCCAGCTTGCGAAATCGCCGGCCTTGAGCCAGATGAACCACCCAGGCGTGGTCGGCATCAAGGGGCGCAAGATCGCGGTGCTGGTAGCCGATGGCGTAGATGGCGCAAGCGTCGACAAGCTGGTCAAGGCGCTGGAGGCCGAAAGCGCTCGGCCGAGGCTGCTGGGGCCTACTTCGGCGCCAGTCAAGACGGCGGATGGCAAGCAGTTACCCGTAGATGCATCGATGGAGGGGATGCCGTCGATCATGTTCGACGGGATTGTCGTGCCCAAGGGGGTGGACAAGGCCTTGGCTTCCAGTGGGCTGGCGAAGCACTTTCTGCTGGAGGGCTACAAGCATCTGAAGGCGATGGTGCTGACCAAGGACTTGATGAACAGTCTGGGGCTCAAGGAAGACAAGGGTTTGCTGCTTGGGGACGAGCAGAAGGTGGTCGATGCCTTTGTCAAAGCAGTTGAAGGGCATCGGGTGTGGGAGCGGGAGGCTGCCGCAGAGGCGGTACCCGCCTGACAGGGCCTCTTCGCGGGTGAACCCGCTCCCACAGGTACTGCATCGCCTTCAAGGCCTGTGTAATCCCTGTGGGAGCGGGTTTACCCGCGAAAGCTTTAACGCTGATGCGGGACCAGTACCACCTGGGCCGGCATCGAGCGCTGAATCTCATGCTTCTGCTTCAGCTTGAACCCGCTGTCGAGCTTGTGCACGCGCTTCTCCAGCAGGCTCTTCAACCAAGGTGCATCCTGGGTACGCGGCACCTGGAACACCACCTCGCACTGGTAATTGACCACGTCCTTGGCAATCTCGTCGAGCTGGCGACGCATTGCCCGAATGTCGGTGGTCTTCAACGCAATCACGGTGCTCGGCGCCGTCGGGTCGATCACCCGTGGCTGGGGCTTGGTTTCGGCTGCCTTCAAGGCCGCTTCTGCTTTCTCCAGCTCGGCCTTGCGCGCCTGGGTCACGGCATCGCCACCGGTCACTGCCGGTGCCTGGGGCATCAGTGCCCGGGCCCGGGCCAGCGCGGTGGCGGCAGCGTTGACGTCGCCCTTTTGCAGCACGATCTGGCTGCGTTTCAGGTAGGCCTCTGCCAACTGGCGCTGGTTTTGCTCCAGGCGTGCGTCATCAGGCGCCTGCGCCTGCAGGGCAGCCAACTGGTCTTCGGCGGTGGCCAGCTCGTTGCTGGCGATACTCTGTTGCAGCTGCTGCCAGGCATCGGCTTGGGCAGGTGCATCGGCCTGCTCGACCGGCGCGCTGGAACACGCTGCCAGGAACAGGGAAAACGCGGCAACAAGCAGATAACGGGATGCGAACGGCTTCATTCCTGCGACTCTCTATTTGCGCAAAAAGCGAGCAAGTCTACACCCAGGTGCGCACGCTCGAAAATAAGTCTTACAGACCCTTTACCCGCTAAAAGGTTGCAGGGTGCACCGGCGTGCACCCCGTTTTTCAGCGTTTTGGCAGGGCCAGGCTCAGCAAGAATAGCACCGCCGCGCAGACCACGATCGATGGCCCGGCCGGGGTGTCCTTGAACCAGGACATGGCCAGACCGCCGCACACCGAGGTGATGCCGATCAGCGTGGCGGCCGCTGCCATCTGCTCTGGCGAGCGGGCGTGACGCTGTGCCGCAGCGGCGGGAATGATCAGCAGCGAGGTGATCAGCAGCACGCCGACGATCTTCATGGCCACGGCGATCACCACAGCGATCAGCAGCATCAGCGCCATGCGCAGGCCCGCCACCGGCAGCCCTTCGACCATGGCCAGTTCCTCGTGCACGGTGATCGCCAGCAACGGCCGCCACAGCGCGGCGAGCAGCAGCAGGACCAGCGCGCTGCCGCCCAGGATCCAGGCCAGGTCGCTGGTGCTGATGGCCAGCAGGTCGCCGAACAGGTAGGCCATCAGGTCGATGCGCACGTCGTGCATGAAACTCAGCACCACCAGGCCCAGCGACAGGGTGCTGGGGGCAAGGATGCCGAGCAGGGTATCGGACGCCAGTGGCTGGCGTTGCTGCAAGGTCACCAGCAGGATCGCCAGCAGCAGGCAGCCCACGGTCACCGCCAGGGCCGGGCTGACATCCAGCACGAAGCCCATGGCCACGCCCAGTAGCGCGGCGTGGGACAGGGTGTCGCCAAAGTAGGCCATGCGCCGCCACACCACGAACGAGCCGAGCGGACCCGCCACCACTGCCAGGGAAAGACCCGCAAGCAAGGCGTAGAGAAGAAAATCAGCCATGCTTGCAGTGCTCTCCGTGAACATGGGCGCCAGGGGCGACGACCGAGCCGTGCAGGTCGTGGCTGTGGTCGTGATGATGGTGGTAGACAGCCAGGCTTGGGGCGTTCTGGCCGAACAGCTCGACAAAGGCCGGGTCGTTGCTGACCTGCTCGGGGTGGCCCGAGCAGCACACGTGGCGGTTCAGGCAGACCACCTGGTCGGTGGCGCTCATGACCAGGTGCAGGTCGTGGGAGACCATCAGCACGCCGCAGCCGTGGCGGTCGCGCAGGCGGGTGATGAGGTTGTACAGCTCGGTCTGGCCGACCACGTCGACACCTTGAACCGGCTCGTCGAGCACCAGCAGCTGCGGCTCGCGCAGCAGCGCCCGGGCCAGCAGCACGCGCTGCATCTCGCCGCCGGAAATGGTCTGGATCGGGCTGTCGATGACCTGTTCGGCGCCCACTTCCTGCAATGCCGACAAGGCAGCCGCACGGTCTACGCCGGGCACCAGGCGCAAGAAACGCAGCACCGACAGCGGCAGCGTGGCGTCCACCTGGATCTTTTGCGGCATGTAACCGATACGCAGCTTCGGCTTGCGCCAGACCTTGCCGCGGTGTGGCTTGAGCAGCCCCAGCACGGCGCGTACCAGGGTGGTCTTGCCGGCGCCGTTGGGGCCGATCAGGGTGACGATCTGGCCGGGCGCCACCGACAGGTCGATGCTGTCGAGCACGGCCTCGCCGGCGAAGCTGACACCGACCTGCTCAAGGCGGATCAGGGCGTCGCTCATGCTGCGCTCCGGCAGTTGGCGCACAGGCCGACGATTTCCACTGTCTGGGTTTCGACGCTGAAGCCGACGCCCTTGGCGCTGTTGATGATGGCGTCGCTGATGCTGTCCTGCTCCAGCTCGATGGCCACATGGCAGGCACGGCAGATCAGGAACTGGCCCTGGTGCGCGTGCTCCGGGTGGCTGCAGCCGATGAAGGCGTTGAGCGAGGCGATGCGGTGCACCAGGCCGTTTTCCAGGAGGAAGTCCAGGGCGCGGTACACGGTCGGCGGCGCGGCGCGACGGCCATCCTGCTCGCTGAGCACGGCGAGGATGTCATAGGCACCCAGCGGCTTGTGGCTCTGCCATACCAGCTCCAGCACACGCCGGCGCAGTGCGGTCAGGCGCAGGCCCTGGCGCGTGCACAGGGCATCGGCTTCGGACAAGGCGCTGTGCACGCAATGGGAATGATCGTGGGGACGGTGAGCCAGCGGCGTGATGGACATGGGCAGCGACGGTTCTGGATGGAGACGTTATTATGTTACCTGTTTCTGACGAGTCGAGTATTCATCGTGTCCCGATTCCTTGTGCTTTTTGTCGCTTTCATCGCCTGCTCGGCACAGGCCGACGTGCGTGTGCTGACCAGTATCAAACCGCTGCAGCAGATTGCCGCCGCTATCCAGGATGGCGTGGGTAGCCCAGACGTGTTGTTGCCGCCTGGCGCTTCGCCGCACCACTACGCCCTGCGCCCCTCCGATGTGCGCAAGGTCGGCGATGCCGACCTGCTGTACTGGATCGGCCCGGACATGGAGAACTTCCTGCCCCGGGTGCTGGGCAGCCGCAGCAAGCCGACCGTGGCCGTGCAGTCGCTGGCGGGCATGAAGCTGCGCCACTTTGGCGAAGACAGCCATTCCCATGAAGAGGCGGATCAGGACGACCACGACCATGATCACCGCCCGGGCAGCCTGGATGCGCACCTGTGGC
Source organism: Pseudomonas sp. LRP2-20 (assembly GCF_024349685.1). NCBI lineage: Bacteria > Pseudomonadati > Pseudomonadota > Gammaproteobacteria > Pseudomonadales > Pseudomonadaceae > Pseudomonas > Pseudomonas sp. LR2-20. Next base: position 81,348 of record NZ_AP025944.1, read on the forward strand.
TGTCGTCGGTCAACGCCCGGGTGATTGCGGCTAAGATGGCGGCTGACCTGGCGACGGCCGACCCGGCCAACGCCGCGCGTTACCAGAGCAACCTGAAGGCCTTCGACGAGCGCATGGATGCCCTCGATGCACGGATCAAGGCGCGTGTGGCGGGTATCGCCGGCAAGCCCTATTTCGTGTTCCACGAGGCGTTCGACTACTTCGAGTCGGCCTATGGTTTGCAGCACACTGGCGTGTTCAGTGTGGCGTCCGAGGTGCAGCCGGGCGCGCAGCATGTGGCCGCGATGCGCAAGCGCCTGCAGGAAGTGGGCAAGACCTGTGTGTTCAGTGAGCCACCGCTGCGGCCGCGCCTGGCCGAGACACTGACGGCCGGGCTGCCGGTTCGCCTGGCGGAGCTGGATGCCCTGGGTGGTGCCGACCCGGTGGATGCCAAGGGCTATGAGCGTTTGCTCGAAAAGCTGGGTGGTGACCTGGCTGGGTGCCTGGAACAGTTGTAAGCCTTGGGTTTTTCTTCGCCTGCGAGATCGAGCGCCGCCCGCGCGGCGCATCGCGAGCTGCGCTCGCTCCTACGCTTGTTTCGGGCCAGTAACGCCTGCGGCAGGCGCGCGCGACCGCCTTGTTTGCACGGCGCAATATCGCGCCTTGCGCCAGGGCGTTCGTGCGCAAATTCCACAGGAATAATTGGCCCGAAACAAACGTAGGAGCGAGCGCAGCTCGCGATGCGCCGCGCGGGCGGCGCTCGATCTCAGAGGGCGAACGGAAGGTGCAGGGCGACTTGCTGGCGCTGCGCCAGGCGCACCTCGAACTCGCTCGGGTCATGGATCATCACATCCATCCCGGCAAACGATTCTGCGGCAATCAGGCGCGACAGCCAGAAGCGCACGCAGCCTACCCGCAACATTTCCGGCCACAGCTCGGCTTCGGCAGCGGTAAACGGCCGCAGCGCCGCATAGGCCGCCAGCAGCGCCTGGGCCCGTGGCATATCGATCGCGCCGTGCTCATCCAGGCACCAGTCGTTCACGGTGATGGCGATGTCATACAGCATCGGCCCGGAACAGGCGTTGTAGAAATCGATGACACCGGTCAGGTGGGTCCCTTCGAACATCACGTTGTCGCGGAACAGGTCGGCATGCAGGTTGGCCCGCGGCAAGGCCAGGATCTGCGCCTTGTGCGCGGTGATCTCGTCCAGCGCAGGCTGCAACAGGCTTGCCTGCTCGGCGCTCAGGCGCGGCAGCAGTTCGGCACCGGATGCCAGCATCCAGTCCAGGCCGCGGTCGGTGCGGCGCTCGATGATGCGTTCGCGGGTGGCCAGGTGAATGTGCGCCAGCAGCTCGCCAACCTGGGCGCAGTGCTGGGCGTTCGGTGCCTTGATGTGCTTGCCCGACAGCCGTGGCTGCAGCAAGGCCGGCTTGCCGCACAGCTCGCGCAGGGCATTGCCGTCACGGTCACGCAGGGCGTAGGGCACCGGCATGTCGGCGCCGTGCAGCACGTCGAGCAGTTCGATGAAGAACGGCATGTCCTCGACCGGGCCGCGTTCGACCAGCGTCAGGACGAACTCCCCCTGTTCGAGGCTGACGAAGAAGTTGCTGTTCTCGGTACCGGCGGCAATGCCCTGGAAGTCGAGCAGACGGCCCAGCTCGTACGGCGCCAGAAAGGTTTCCAGCTCAGGCCGGGTCACGGGGGTGAAGACTGACATGATGAAAAAAAGCCCATACGGGCACTTCCGCCGGGAAGTGCCGGGTTGATGTGAACGGTGCGCGCGTCAGATTACCACTCGAAGATCTTCCAGGACGGGATCAGCATGTCCGGTTGGTCGGAACGAATGAAATTGGCATCAGTGCCATCGGCGCGGACCAGGAAATACGGCTTGCCGTTTTTCGGCGTGATCTTGATCGCATACAGGAAGCCGTTCTGCCGGTATTCCTGGATGGTTTTATCGCCTTCCGTGCGAATGGTCACCTCGGGATCGGCCGAGGGGGCGTCTTCCGCCGCCAGGGTGACGACCGGCATGGTTGCCAACAGGCCGAGCAGTAACAGGCGATTGAGTGTACGCATGATAACCTAGTCCCTTTGTCGTCATTGATCCGGCTATTCTAGCTCCGGACCCGCCGAAAAGGTTGATTCTGCTCATGAGCCAAGCGCCCCTCGTCCTGGTGGACGGTTCCTCCTACCTCTACCGCGCCTTCCATGCGCTGCCGCCGCTGACCACTTCCAAAGGCATGCCGACCGGCGCGGTCAAGGGTGTGCTGAACATGCTCAAGAGCCTGCGCAAGCAATACCCCGACAGCCTGTTCGCCGTGGTCTTCGACGCCAAGGGCGGGACCTTCCGCGATGCCATGTTCGCCGAGTACAAGGCCAACCGCCCGAGCATGCCTGATGACCTGCGCGTGCAGGTCGAGCCGCTGCACGCCAGCGTCCGGGCGCTGGGCTACCCCTTGCTGTGCGTCGAAGGCGTCGAGGCCGATGACGTGATCGGCACCCTCGCCCGCAGCAGCGCGACCCAGGGCCGGCCGGTGATCATCTCGACCGGCGACAAGGACATGGCGCAGCTGGTGGACGGCCACGTGACACTGGTCAACACCATGACCGGCAGTGTGCTGGACGTGGCCGGCGTGCACGAAAAGTTCGGCGTTGGTCCGGAACACATCATCGACTTCCTTGCCCTGATGGGTGACAAGGTCGACAACATCCCGGGCGTGCCGGGTGTCGGTGAAAAAACCGCTGTTGGCCTGCTGACCGGAATCGGCGGCGGCCTGAGCGACCTGTACGCCAACCTCGACAAGGTTCCGGCCCTGGCCATCCGGGGTGCCAAGACCCTGCCCGCCAAGCTTGAAGAGCACCGCGACGCGGCGTTCCTGTCCTATGAGCTGGCCACCATCAAGTGCGATGTGCCGCTGGAGGTGGAAGTCGAAGCGCTGGTCTGCGGCGAGCCTGACCGCGAGGCGCTGCTGGCGCTGTACACCGAGATGGAGTTCAAGAGCTGGATCGCCGACGTGCAGCGCGATGCAGCCAAGGTCGGCGATGCCGTCGCCGCGGTCGAAGTGCCGGCCGCCACGGTCGAGCCCAAGTACGAGACCATCCTCGACCAGGCGCGCTTCGACGCCTGGCTGGATAAGCTGCGCCAGGCGCCGCTGTTCGCCTTCGACACCGAAACCACCAGCCTGGACGCCCAGCAGGCGCAGCTGGTTGGCCTGTCGTTCGCCGTCGAGCCCCATGAAGCGGCCTATGTACCGCTGGCCCACGACTACGAAGGCGCGCCGGCCCAGCTGGACCGCGAGGCGGTGCTGCTGGCGTTGAAACCGCTGCTGGAAGACCCGGCCAAGGCCAAGGTCGGGCAGAACGCCAAGTACGACATCAACATCCTCGCCAACACCTCGCCCGCCATCGAGATGCGCGGCGTGGCCTACGACACCATGCTCGAGTCGTACGTGCTCAATTCCACCGCCACCCGTCATGACATGGACAGCCTGGCGCTGAAATACCTCGACCACACCACCATCGCCTTCGAGGACATCGCCGGCAAGGGTGCCAAGCAGCTGACCTTCAACCAGATCAACCTGGACAAGGCCGGCCCTTACGCCGCCGAGGATGCCGACATCACCCTGCGCCTGCACCACGCGCTGCAGGCGCGCCTGGCGCAGACGCCAAGCGTGCAGCCGGTGCTGATGGACATCGAGATGCCGCTGGTGCCGGTACTGGCCAAGATCGAGCGCCAGGGCGCATTGGTCGATGCGGCGTTGCTGCAGGTGCAAAGCGGCGAGCTGGGCGTGAAGATGGCCGAACTGGAGCAGCGCGCCTACGCGCTGGCCGGCGAGGAATTCAACCTTGGCTCGCCCAAGCAGCTGGGGGCGATCCTCTACGACAAGCTGGGCATGCCAGTGTTGAGCAAGACCGCCAAGGGCCAGCCTTCCACCGCCGAAGCGGTGCTCGACGAGCTGGCCGAGCAAGGTTATCCGCTGCCTGAGGTGCTGATGCAGTACCGCAGCCTGAGCAAGCTCAAGAGCACCTACACCGACAAGCTGCCGGGGCAGATCAACCCGCGCACCGGGCGCATCCACACCTCCTACCAGCAGGCCGTGGCCGCCACCGGGCGCCTGTCGTCCAGCGACCCGAACCTGCAGAACATCCCGATCCGCACCGCCGAAGGCCGGCGCATTCGCCAGGCCTTCGTTGCCAGCCCCGGCTACAAGCTGGTGGCGGCGGACTATTCGCAGATCGAACTGCGCATCATGGCCCACCTGGCCAAGGACGAAGGCTTGCTGCACGCCTTCCGCAACGATCTGGACGTGCACCGCGCCACCGCCGCTGAAGTGTTCGGCGTGGCGCTGGAAGAGGTCACCACCGACCAGCGCCGCAGCGCCAAGGCCATCAACTTCGGCCTGATCTACGGCATGAGTGCGTTCGGCCTGGCCAAGCAGATCGGCGTCGACCGCAAACAGTCGCAGGATTACATCGACCGCTACTTCGCCCGCTACCCCGGCGTGCTGGCCTACATGGAGCGCACCCGCGCCCAGGCGGCGGAGCAAGGTTTCGTCGAAACCCTGTTTGGCCGCCGCCTGTACCTGCCGGACATCAACGCCAAGAACCCGGCCTTGCGCAAGGGTGCCGAGCGCACGGCGATCAACGCGCCGATGCAGGGCACTGCCGCCGACATCATCAAGCGCGCCATGGTCAACGTCGACAACTGGCTGAGCGCCAGCGGCCTGGACGCACGCGTGATCCTGCAAGTGCACGACGAACTGGTGCTGGAAGTGCGTGCGGACCTGGTCGAGCAGGTGAAAGATGAAATTCGCACGCACATGAGCAGCGCCGCACAGCTGGATGTTCCGCTGGTGGTCGAGGCAGGTGTTGGTTTGAATTGGGACGAAGCTCACTGATTGGGCAGGGAAAGGTGTGTAGGATCTGCGACGTAGTGACGCGGATCCTGGCATGGCTCGATGCCATTAGTTCGGGAGTTTCATGAAACTATCGCAAATAGTTTTGAGGGCTCCGGAACTAAACCGGTGAAGCGGAACTCAGAGTAACTGAATGGCTGGTGAAGCCTTTCGATGCTCCTATGTTGTGTTAAGTGTTGGCAGATACCTGGACCCCGCCCTAGCGGTCCAGACTTGAACCCCGAACTTCCCCCTCCCCATACGAAGTCCGGGGTTTTTTTTGCCCGGAATTTGACCTGTGGCCTGTAGGCAACCTCTGTGGGAGCGGGTTCACCCGCGAATGCGATGTTGAATGTGCCGTCGCATTCGCGGGTGAACCCGCTCCCACAGTGTGTGACGCCAGTCATCAAACAGCTGGCTTGTCTTCCAGTTCCATCCAGTCCGCCAGCACCCGGTAGGCCTCTTCCAGGCCCAGGCGCTTGGGCGCCGAGAACAGCTGGATGGTCACGCCATCACCCCAGCCCTTGCGGATTTCCGACTGGACCTTGAGCAGGGTGTTCTTGCCCGCACCGTGGGTCAGCTTGTCGGCCTTGGTCAGCAGGATGTGCATCGGCATGCCGCTGGCCTTGGCCCAGTCGAGCATCATCTTGTCGAAATCGGTCATCGGGTGGCGCGTGTCCATCATCAGGATCACCCCACGCAGGCACTCGCGGCTGCCGAGGTACGCCTCCAGGTGTTTCTGCCAGTGCTGCTTGAGCGGAATCGGGACTTTTGCATATCCGTAGCCCGGCAGGTCGACCAAACGCCGTTCATCGTCCAGACTGAAGAAATTCAACAGCTGGGTGCGCCCTGGGGTTTTCGAGGTACGCGCCAGGCTGGCATGAGTCAGGGTATTGAGGGCGCTGGATTTGCCGGCGTTGGAACGGCCGGCGAAAGCCACCTCGTAACCCTGGTCGTCCGGGCATTGTTCGACCTTGGCAGCGCTGAGGGCGAATTTGGCTTTCTGGCAGAGGCCGAGGATGGGGTTCTTGACTTGCATGGGATATCCGATGTGGGTGTTGCCAAAGCCTAGGCCGGCAAGCGGTGTCGTTTCCGTTTGGATGGCGGAAGTATATAATGCCCCAGTTTTTGTGTGCTCATTCTTCCAGCGAAGGGGAATGCGCATGGGGTGTCGAACAATAGCTCGCGCATCAGAACGCAGCGCGTCCCCCAACCCTGTCAGGTCGTTTCGCATGGCGAAATGGCTGCTAGCTGTCGGTATGTTCCTGCCGTTTTTCAGCGCACAGGCTACACAGGATCCCGAGGCGTTGTACAACCGCACGTGTGCGGCCTGTCACGCCGGGCAGTTGCCACAGGCACCCAAGAAGGGTGACCCGGCAGCTTGGGAGCCAAGGCTGGCGCAAGGCATGGAGCAACTGGTGGTGCATGTTACCCAGGGTTTCAAGGCTATGCCGCCGCGTGGATTGTGCATGGACTGCAGTGCCGAGGACTACCGTTTGGTCATCCTTTGGATGAGCGGCAGTCCCGATACATAACATTTCACCCTTAGCCGTGTTGGATTAGCTGATGAACAAACTAGTCGTGAGTCTGCTGTTGACCCTGGGTGTCGCAGGTGCGGCCACTGCTGCGGAACCCATCAAAGGCGATGCCGCCGCCGGCCAGGCCAAGACGGCCGTCTGTGGCGCCTGCCACAACCCTGACGGCAACAGCCTGGCGCCGAACTTCCCGAAACTGGCCGGCCAGGGCCAGCGCTATCTGGAAAAACAACTGCACGACATCAAGTCGGGCAAGCGCACCGTGCTGGAAATGACCGGCATGCTGGCCAATTTCAGTGACCAGGACCTGGCCGACATCGCCGCCTGGTTCTCCAGCCAGAAGGGCAGCGTCGGTGCCGCCGATCCCAAGCTGGTCGAACGCGGCCGCGCGCTGTTCAATGGCGGCAACCTGGAAAAAGGCATGCCGGCCTGTACCGGCTGCCACTCGCCCAACGGCGCGGGTATCGCCCTCGCCGGCTTCCCGCACCTGGGCGGCCAGCATTCGCAGTACGTGACCAAGCAGCTCACCGACTTCCGTGAGGGCAACCGCACCAACGACGGCGATGCGATGACCATGCGCACCATCGCCGGCAAGTTGAGCAATCACGAGATCGAAGCACTGGCCAGCTACATCCAGGGCCTGCATTAACATTCGGTTAATGCTGCAACGCTAAAGATGAAAGGGCGGCGCGGACCGCCCTTTTTTCTGTCCGCAGCCGTTACACTACAGAACTCGGGCCCTTCGCCACCGGTCTCAGCACAGGTCGCGTCGAGGCGACCAATGAATGCTCAGGAGTAAAGCATGCGTAAACTGATTCTCAGCGCTGCGCTGGTCGCTGCCAGCGTCTTCGGTATGACTGCCGTCCAGGCCGCCGAGCCTGCCACCGCCGGCAAGGAATACATCGAGCTGAGCAACCCTGTTCCGGTGTCCCAGCCAGGCAAGATCGAAGTGGTCGAGCTGTTCTGGTACGGCTGCCCCCACTGCTACCACTTCGAGCCGACCATCAACCCGTGGATCGACAAGCTGCCCAAGGACGTCAACTTCAAGCGCGTACCGGCCATGTTCGGTGGCCCGTGGGACGCTCACGGCCAGATGTTCCTGACCCTCGAAGCCATGGGCGTCGAGCACAAGGTTCATGCTGCTGTCTTCGACGCCATCCAGAACCAGCGCAAGCGCCTGACCGACCCGCAAGACATGGCCGACTTCCTCGCCACCCAGGGCGTCGACAAAGACAAGTTCCTCGCCACCTTCAACTCGTTCGCCATCAAGGGCCAGGTCAACCAGGCCAAGGAACTGGCGAAGAAGTACGAAATCACCGGCGTACCGAGCATGGTGGTCAACGGCAAGTACCGCTTCGACCTGGGTACCGCTGGCGGGCCGGAAGGCGTGCTGAACGTCGCCGACCAGCTGATTGCCAAGGAGCGCGCCGCTAAGTAAGCGGCGTACCCCATGCGCCGCTTCAGAACCGCGCGTGGCATTGGCCTGCACCAGCCGCAGGTCAACGAGCATCACTTGCAGGCCCCAGGCCTGCCCGAGGATGGTCGTCTGCGGCTGCTCAGCTTCAACATCCAGGTGGGTATCAGTACCGAGCGCTACCGGCATTACCTGACGCGCAGCTGGCAGCACCTGCTGCCGCACACGGGTCGGGCCGGTAACCTGCAGAAAATCGGGCAACTGCTCAGTGATTTCGACCTGGTGGCCCTGCAGGAGGCCGATGGCGGCAGCCTGCGCTCAGGCTACGTCAACCAGGTGGAGCACCTGGCTCAGCTGGGAGCCTTCCCTTACTGGTACCAGCAGCTCAATCGCAACCTCGGGCGTTTCGCTCAGCACAGCAATGGCGTGCTCAGCCGCCTCAAGCCGCAACTGCTCGAAGATCACCCGCTGCCTGGACCCGCCGGCCGTGGTGCGATCCTGGTGCGTTTCGGTGAGGGGGAAGACGCGCTGATCGTGGTCATGATGCACCTGGCCCTGGGGGCCAAGACGCGTGCTCTGCAACTGGCCTACATCCGAGAGCTGATTGGTGGTTACCGCCATCAGGTGTTGATGGGTGACATGAACACCCACGCCAGCGACCTGCTTGAACACTCGCCCCTGCGTGATCTGGGCCTGATCGCCCCCCAGGTCGAAGCCACCTTCCCCAGCTGGCGCCCGCAGCGCTGTCTGGATCACATCCTGCTCAGCCCGAGCCTGACCCTGGAGCGGGTCGAAGTGCTGGCACAGCCAATATCAGACCACCTTCCCGTTGCGGTAGAGATCCGATTGCCTGATGCACTGACTGTGGATACGCTGCCGGTCTTGAGCTAAATCAGCTAAAGCGCGGCAAGCCCTCAAGTGTTCGCGGGGCGCGCCGACAGCGTGTCATTACAGCCCACAGATGCATTACCCGTCGCGGATCCAGGCATGACCGAAGAAGCCGAGCGCTGGAAAGAAAAATACCTAAAAAGCATCGAACAGCAGGAAAAGCTCGAGCGCCGCTGGAATGCGCGCCTCGACCTGCTACGCCGTGGCCTGGTGCGCAGTACCCTGGCGGCCGAAGGCAGCGACAAGGTCGTCGACCAGTGCATGAAGGAAATGCGCGAGGTCATCCGCAGCGACAACATGGACGCCGGCCTCGCCGGGCTGATCCCGCGCCTGGAAAAGGCCGTGCTGGACTCCGAGCAGCGCCGGGAAACCCGCATGAATCAGGTCAGTGATGCCCTGAACGCGTTGGTTACCCAGCTTCAGGGCTTGCCGTTGCCCGGTGAGGTTGCCCGGCCGCTGAAAAAACTGGCAAAGAAGCTCGATGGTGGTGTCGCCCAGTCACGTGAACTGCCACCCCTGCTGGGTGAGCTCAGTGGCCTGCAAGGCCGCGCCCTTTCCTCCTTGAGCAAGGCGGATGACGAGGCCAGGCCGGGCTTCCTGCAGCGCCTGTTCGGCAACCGCGATAATGAGCCGCAGGCAGAGAGCGCACAGGCAGCGCAGCCTCAGTCGGAAATCGCCCCGGCCGCCGCTCAGCTGCAGCCGGATGGGCCTGTGCTGGTTGACTTGCCGCCGCGTGATGCGGACGAGCTGCAACCGTTAGAGGCGGCAGCCCCTGCTCCGCTGCCTGAGGAGGCGCCTGATGCAGCCGAGGCGCAAGCGCTCGCAGAGTCGCATGCGATTGAACAAGAGGTCGTGGCCCCAGCCGAACCCGAGATCCAGGCAGACGAGCCTGGCGACGTGCAAGCGCAGCCAGAGCAACTGGCGGCCCCGGTGCTGGCGACACTCGAAGAAATGTTCGGTGAGGACGGCCCCTACTCCCTTCCCGATGCGGTTGAGCCGCCCTACAGCCAGGTCGCTGCGCATATAGAACAGACGCTGATCGGCCTGCTGGACGACCTCAGCCTACCGGAACGCCACAAGGCTCAGGCCCTTGAGATGCGTGAGCGGGTGGCACGCGGGCTGAACTGGTATGAACTGATCCCGGTCCTCGATGACCTGGCCGTGCTCATGCTGGCGATCACCGACAGCGGGCAGCACGAATTCGAGACATACCTGCAGCAACTCAACGAACGCCTCGACAGCTTCCAGAGCCATCTTCACGAAGCCAGTGCCGGCCATGCCGACAACAGTTCCGCCGCGCGTGAACTGGACAGCCAGCTGCGCGAACAGGTCGATGGCCTGCAAAGCAGTGTGCAGGGCGCAGTGGATGTGGACAGCCTCAAGCACATCCTGGAAAGCCGTCTGGAAGGGCTGCTTGGCACCATGGACGAGCACCAGCTCGAGCGTGATCGCCGCGAGCAGGAGCTTGCCGGGCGCCTGCAGGGCCTGGCCGAGCGCGTCGCCAGCATGGAGCAGGAAGCGCTTGGCTATCGCGAACACCTGGAAGAGCAGCGGCAGAAGGCGCTGATCGACCCGCTGACGGGGTTGCCCAATCGCGCGGCCTGGACCGAGCAGGTGGAGCGCGAAATGCTCGACTGGCAGGAAAACGGCGGCCACCTGGCCATGGCCATCCTTGACCTGGACCACTTCAAGCGGATCAACGACAGCTATGGCCACCTGGCCGGCGACAAAGTGCTGAAGATCGTTGCCGACCAGTTGCGCAAACGCCTGCGCCCGCGTGATTTCATCGCCCGGTTCGGCGGCGAAGAATTCGTGCTCTTGCTACCGCAGACGTCTCCGGCAGCCGCTGCCCAGGTTGCCGAAGTACTGCGTGCAGCGATCGAGGCCTGCCCGTTCCATTTCAAGGGCGAACGTGTGGTCATCACCACCTCGATCGGTTTGAGTACCTTCCGTTCCGGCGAGCGTGGCGACCAGGTGCTCAAGCGCGCCGATGCTGCGTTGTACCGCGCCAAGGACCAAGGCCGAAATCGCGTGCTGTCAGCGTAAATAGATACCCCATCCAACCTCTGGCTGGTTCTGACAATGATGCCCCGCCTACCTGATAGTCAGGCCGGCGAAGTCGATCAGACCGGAGTAGAACGATGAAGATGAGTAATGGGCTGGTGATGCTCGCCTTGGGCGTGACTTTCCAGGGCGCCGCCTTTGCCAATGATGAGCTGTTGACGGCTCATGTGTCGGCAGAGGGCAAGGTGCTCAGGCAGTGGCCGCAGTGGATAACCGAAGTCGATTACCAGCCGAAGGAAAATTACTTCAGCCGGTACGCGCTTAAGCTGAACTCGCGAATCGTGCATAAGGACCCGGGCTTTTGCAGTGTTTCGCCGATAGACGCCAGCACTTACGCGCGGCAATTGCACGGGCAGGCGAAGGTGATTGGCAAGCCATTGGCCGAGAAGGTCGATGTGATGACCCAATTGGTCGACAAGCAGGGGGCGAGCGGTGACAACTCGCTGGAGTTCCTGGTGATGTGCAGCCGTTGACATAACGGTGGTCGAAGCACCGAAACCGGAGGAGCACGTTATACTGTAGCGCTGTCGTCATTGACCCTACCAATGTGTTCCTCTGCCATGAAAACGCTTTTTGCCGGGCTTTTGCTTCTCATTCTTGCCGGTTGCTCGACCGGCCTGCGCATCGACCGCAGCCACCCTTCTGCCAACCAGGACAACCGTATCCAGTTCGTTGTCCTGCACTACACCAACGCCTCGCTGGAGCGTTCGCTGGCCTTGCTCACCCATGGCGAAGTCAGTGCCCACTACCTGATTGGCGACGGCCCCGGCACGGTCTACCAGCTGGTCGACGAGAACCGCCGCGCCTGGCATGCCGGTGACAGCCAATGGCAGGGGCGCACCTGGCTCAATTCCAGCTCTATCGGCATCGAAATCGTCAACCCCGGGTTCGACGAAACGGCCAATGGCCGCGTCTGGTACCCGTACAGCGAGGCGCAGATCCAGTCCTTGATCGCTTTGCTCAAGGACATCGTCAAGCGCAACAACATCGAGCCGCGGCACATCATCGGCCACAGCGACATTGCCCCATCGCGCAAGCTTGACCCAGGCCCGTTGTTCCCCTGGAAGCGCCTTGCAGATGCAGGCCTCGGCGTGTGGCCCGAGCCCAATGCCGTGGCCCGCCAGCAGGCTTACTTCAACGTCAACCCACCGACCATCGGCTGGTACCAGCAGGAGCTGGCGCGCTTTGGCTATGCCATCGAGCAGACCGGGCAGCTCGATGTGAACACGCGGCACGTCATCGCCGCCTTCCAGATGCACTTCCGCCCGCAGCGTTTCGATGGCATGCCGGACGCGCAGACCGCAGCCATGCTGTCGGTGCTCAACCGTATGCGCTAAGGCGAATTGCATTCGGGCGCCAAACGGCAGAGCCGATTCTCATTCCAGTTGCTATACCTTGTTAATCAACTGGATGCTGCCCATGTCTGCCCTGATTTCTGCGTTGCGCCAATTTTTTTACCGCCCCTGGATGCTGGCCTCCATGGCAGCATTGGCCAGCGCCGCAGTATTGCTGACCGCCAGCATCGGTATCGCGCTGCAGCAGATGAAGGAAAGCGAGAGCGCACAGATGAACGCCCAGGGCGAGCGCTTTCTCGACCGCCTGGAGCAGGTGTTCGGCCAACTGCGCGAGGGCGTCGACGAACTGCAGGCGCAGTCGCTGCGCGGCTGCAGCCCGGCAATGATCTCGGTGTTGCAGCAGGTCGGCCTGGGTTCGCGCTTCATTTATGAAGCGGCCTATGTCGATGCCAATGTCGCTTGCTCCAACCGGGGTGGGGCAAGGGCCTTCGTGCCAACGCGAGCACCGGATATCCAGGGCCCGACCTACAGCTACTGGCTCAATACCACCACTGAACCCAACGAAAACCTCGCCGCCCTTATGCTCGCTCGGGGTAATTTTCTGGTCTCCACTTCACGTGGGCACCTGACCGATGTAGTCGACCTGCCACCGGGCGGCAGCTTGCTGGTGGTGCTGGATAACGGCACCCGCGCAATCCCTGTGCTGGGGCCGCCCCAGGCCTGGCCGCCGACCAGTGGCTGGCCACCGCCCAGCCAGAAGTCCCTGTTCGAGCTCCGCGATCGGTTGGTCTATCGCATGCCGACCAAGTCGCCGGACTATCAGTTGGTGCTGATCGCGCCGCGGGCCAGTCTGCCGTTGCGCATGAACGGCATGCTCTGGCTATTGTTCCCGGGCAGTGTGCTGGCAGCCTGCTGCATTGGCTGGCTGGTGCTGCAGTTGATCCTGCAGCGGCGTTCGATGAGTTCCGAACTGCAGAATGCCCTGCGCCGGGGCGAGCTGCAGGTGTTGTATCAGCCGATCATCGAACTCGACAGCCGCCGCTGTGTCGGTGCCGAGGCCCTGGTGCGTTGGCGCCGCCCGGACGGTTCGCTGACCAGCCCGGACCTGTTCATACCCCTGGCGGAAAACACCGGGCAGATCCGGCAGATCACCGATTTTGTACTGCAACGCGTGCTGGAGCAGTTGGGCCAGCTGCTGCGCTCGCATCGCAACCTTTATATATCGGTCAACCTGGCGGCCTGCGATGTGATGGTGCCGCGCATTGGTCGGGTGGCGGCGCGGCTGCTGGCGCTGCACCGTGTGGCAGCCAGCCAGATTGCCTTTGAAGTCACCGAGCGTGGCCTGATCGATGTGGTGGTGGCGCGGGATAACCTGCAAGCCCTGCGTGCGGTCGGGCACCAGGTGCTGATCGACGATTTCGGCACGGGCTATTGCAGCCTGGCCTACCTGCAGACCTTGCCGGTGGACTGCCTGAAGATCGACAAGGCGTTCATCGATGCACTGGGGCACGATGCCGCCAGCAGCGGCGTGGCGCCGCACATCATCCGCATGGCCCATGACCTGCATTTGCGGGTGATTGCCGAGGGTATCGAGTGCGAGGCGCAGGCGGTGCTGCTCAACAGCGAGGGGGTGAATTATGGCCAGGGCTGGTTGTTCGCCCACCCGCTCAATGCCCGGCAGTTTGCCGAACTCGTGACCCGCGGCCGGCAGCCGCGGCGGGCAAGGATTGATGATGAGCCTTGAGCGCGAACAAGGTCAGACTGGCAAGGCCATGTAGAACTGTGTGCCCTGCCCTGGCCGGGAAAACACCCCCATGCGCCCGCCATGCAACTGCACGATCTCCTTGCACAGTGCCAGCCCCAACCCGGCGCCACCTTTCTTGCGCCCCACCTGTACGAACGGCTCGAAGATCCGCCCCTGCTGCCCGTAGGCGATGCCTTCACCATTATCCTCGACACTGATGATCACCCGCTCCGCATGCCGCCGTGCATGCAGGCGGATGCGCCCGCCGCTGGCGGTATGGCGAATGGCGTTGTGCAGCAGGTTGTCCAGCACCCGGTCGAGTTGCGCCACGTCGGCCTGGATACGTGGCAGCGGTGGCTCCAGGGCTTTGATCAGCTCGATCTGCTTGTTGGCAGCCTGCTCGCCGAAGCGTGCTTGCGCCCTGTCGAGCAGTTCGTCGATGGCGCATGGGGCAAGCTCAAGCTTCTGCAAGCCGCTCTGGTAGCGCGAGAAATTGAGCAGGTCGTTGATCAGTTGGGTCAGGCGCTGCATTTCCTCGCTGATAGTCTCCAGCAGATCGTTCTCGCGTGCCTCGGGCGGGAACTTCAACCGTTCACGCAACAGGCCGAATGCCATGTGCATGCCCGTCACCGGAGTGCGCAGCTCATGGGAAGCACGCAGTACGAACTCGCTGCGTACGCGCTCGAAGGCGCGTTGCTCGGTGACATCGTGCAACACCATGACCGCGCCCAGGATCGGCCCTTGCGGATGGCTGACCGGGGTCAGGCTGTAGGTCAGCAGTCGGGATTCTTCATCGACCTCGATGCTCAGGTCGTCCGGTGGGCGATCCAGGCTGCCGCCCCGCAGCACCTGGCGCAGCTGTTGCTCCAGCTCCGGGCGCTGCAGGGCTTCGGCCAGGCCACTGCCGACGCGGCTGTTGTTCCAGCCCAGCTGCCGCTGTGCAACCGGGTTGAGGTGCTCCAGGTGACCTTGGCGGTCGATGATCAGCAAGCCGTCGTCGATACTGTCGAGTACGGCCTGCAGGCGCTGCTGGCCAGCCAGCAGTTCGTCGACATTGGTTTCCTGGTGCTTGCGCAGGGCCTCGGCCATCAGCCCGAAACGGCGGGTCAGCTGGTTGAGTTCGATGGCTTGGGTGACCGGCAGGGTGATTTCGAAATCCCCCTGGCCGAGCTGGTCGGCAGCCTTGGCCAGGGCTTCGATCGGCTGGCCGAAGCGGCGGGCGATATTGTGCGCGGTGACGAAACCGAGCACCAGCACCACCAGCCCCATCAGGCCCAGCACACCGCTGACCAGCAAGGCGCGGTCACGGGTGTGCTCTTCGCTGCGGGTGATGTAATCGAGGGCCTGTTTGTGCGAATCGACCAGGTCGCTGCGCACCTGGTTGAATGCTGCCCCCAGTGGTTGATCAATGCCCATGCTGCGGGCCGGTGCCGAGCTTTCGCGGTAAGCCTGCAGAAAGGCCTGGTAGTTGCTGCTGGCCTTGCTGAAACCGGTGCGTTCGCCGCCTTGCGTCAGGCCCTGGTTGAGCAGTTGCTGAAAGTCGTCCTGCAAGGTTCGCAGGTTTTCCGGGGCAGTGTCCTCGTCCAGCAGCAATATCAGTTGCTCGCCGAGGTTCTGCCGCAGTTTCAAGCCCACTTCCAGCGCATGGGTGGTTTCGCGCACCGACTGCTGCTGCACCGTGGCCATCTGCAGCACGCTCACCAAGCCCAGCAACAGGCCCAGCAGGGCCACGGTCACCAGGGCAGAGATGCTGAGAAAGAGCCGCGTGCGCAGCTTCATCGGCAGCCTCATAGGTTGTACTGCTTGCGTTTGCGGTAGAGCGTGGAGGCGTCGATGCCGAGGGTCTTGGCAGCCTGGTCGAGGGTGTCGCTGGCGGCAAGTACCGCGCCGATGTGCGCCCGTTCCAGTTCATCCAGGCTCATGGCCGCGCCTACCCGGGGCGCATTGCCTGCGGGCTGTTCGCCCATGCCGAGGTGGACGATTTCGACGCGCTCCTGCGGGCAGATGATGCTGGCACGTTCGATGACGTTGCGCAGTTCGCGGATGTTACCCGGCCAGCGGTAGTTGAGCAGCGCACTGCGCGCTTCGTCGCTGAAGCCACGGGCCGGGCGGGAGTATTCCTTGACGAAGCGGGCCAGGAAGCGGTCGGCCAGGGTCAGGATGTCCTCGCTGCGCTCGCGCAGCGGCGGCAGATGCAAGGTAATGACGTTGAGGCGGTACAGCAGGTCTTCACGGAAGCGGTTCTCGCGCACCATGTCGTCCAGGTTGAGGTTGGTCGCCGCGAGAATGCGCACGTCGGCGCGTCGGGTGACCGGGTCGCCGACCCGCTCGTACTCCTTGTCCTGGATGAAACGCAGCAGCTTGGGCTGCAAGGTCAGGGGGAAATCGCCGATTTCATCGAGAAACAGCGTACCGCCGTCCGCCTGGCTGACCCGGCCCAGCGTGCTTTCGCTGGCGCCGGTAAAGGCCCCGCGGGTATGGCCGAACAGTTCGCTCTCCATCAGTTCGGCATTCAGCGACGGGCAGTTGATGGTCACGCAGGCCTTGCGCGCCCGCTTGCTCCAGCCGTGGATGGCGCGGGCCAGTTCGCCCTTGCCGGTACCCGATTCGCCGAGGATGAGGATGTTGGCATCGGTGGTGGCCACTTGGCGGGCGGTTTCCAGCACCGCCATCATCGCCGGGCTGTGCGAGTCGAGGCCGTCCTTGGGCTTGCGCACTTCGCCTTCGAGGGCTTCCAGGCGCGCCGAAAGCTGGCGGACTTCCAGCTGCTTGGCGGTGGCCAGGCGCAGTTGGTCGGGGCTGCAGGGTTTGACCAGGTAATCGGCGGCACCGGCCTGGATGGCATCGACTGCGGTGTCGATCGCCGAATGTGCGGTGACGATCACCACCCGCATCCAGGGTGCCTGAATACGCATTTGCGCCAGTACGTCGAGGCCATTGTCCTCGCCCAGGCGCAGGTCGAGGAAACACAGGTCGAACACCTGGCGCTGGAGCAAGGCCTCAGCCTGCGCGGCGCTGTTGGCGGTGGCCACGCTGTAGCCTTCGTCTTCCAGGCAGTAGCGGAAGGTGCGCAGGATCGCGGACTCGTCATCCACCAGCAGAATGCGGCCTTGGTTGTCCTGGGCTGATTCCATTTCCTGCGCTCCTTCGGGTAGGTCTTCAATTAGTGTGGGGAAAATCGGGCAAGTTGCACGGTCAATTGTGAAGGAAACGGTCCTTTGCATGCTAGCCAATGGCCAAGCCTTACCGTGACGCCGGATATCTCGATGATTTCCTTAGAGCAGCGCGCTGGCACATTGGTTGCGATGATTTTCTGCTTTTGCCAACTAAAAGGAGGTACAGCCGTGTCCCATGCCATCCGAATGGCCGTGTTGGCGGCCACCCTGCTGTCCGTTTGCACACCAGCGTCGGCAGACCCTGTTCAGGAAGCTCGCCTGGAGGGTTCGCTGCAAACCGCGTTGGCCCTCAACCCGATGCTTAACCCATTCAGCATCAAAGTCGAGGTCGATGGCCAGCGGGCTCACCTTTCCGGGGAGGTCGAGAACGATGTCGAGCGGCAGCTGGCCGAACATGTAGCCCTGGCCACACGGGGCATCGAGCAGGTCGACAACCAGTTGCGGGTCAACGCCGAACTGGTCGAGCGCCCACTGGAGCTGCGTGCTTACGCCCAGCGCCTGGAAGATGCGACCTTGGCGGCCGTGATCCGGGCGCGCCTGCTGTGGAGCCGGGCCACGGAAAAGGCGCCCATCGAAGTGCAGAGCAGCGATGGCGTGGTCACCCTGCGTGGCAAGGTCGACAGTGCCGAGGCCAAGGAGCTGGCGGGCGTGGTGGCACGCACCACCGACGGCGTGCACCTGGTCAACAACCTGGTCAGCCTGGATAGCGCAGCCATGGCCAAGGCAAGGGAGAACCCTGCAGGCGCGGCGAGCGGGCCGCAGCCGAGCGACAGCTGGGTAGTCGACAAGATTCAGACCAGTTACCGCTTCAGCCGCAATCTGGACGGCCTGAATATCAAGGTGGCCAGTGAACATGGCATGGTCAGGCTGACCGGCGAGGTGGTCAGCAGCGAGCAGAAGACCATTGCCGTGGATATCGCTCGTCAGATCATCGGCGTACGGGGGGTCGATGCCGATCTGCTCAAAGTGGCAACCAAGGTCGAGGGCTGAATCGTGCAATTCGCACGACGCCTGAAGGGGCATCGTGCAGGATACGTCCTCAGTGACAATGCGCATTGATTGTATCTTATTGATTTATAAAGATTTTTATTGATTTGCCGGGCTGGCATGCAGGCTGCAATTACCTGTTCAGGTTTGAACAAAAAAATTACAGCAGGAGAAGCCGGCATGAACCGCCAATCCGTCCACCGCTCGCTGAATGCCGCACTCCCCGTGCGCCAGTTCCTGTTCTTTGGGATGGCTGTGCTGCTGAGCTTGGCCGCTGGCCTCTTCTACTACAGCTGGCAGACCGCGCGACTGGCTGATCAGGTCGCGGCGCAAACCGCGCTGATATCGCAGATCCAGGCGACCCGTGCCAATACCTTGGTCAAGGCGGCCGAACCCGCCGGGCAGCAGCCTGCCGCCAATACCTCGCCGGCCACTGTAGACAACGTCGTGCCCCAGCAGCGCTGGGTGTTCTGAGGCGCTGGCTGGACCCATTTCAAAAAAGAAAGGAGAAGCATCATGCTGAGTTGGGCTATCACTTTCCTCATCATCGCCATTGTCGCTGCTGTGCTTGGCTTCGGTGGTATCGCTGGCGCCGCTACGGGTATCGCGAAGATCCTGTTCATTGTCTTCCTGGTCCTGTTCGTAGCCTCCTTCTTCTTTGGACGTGGCCGAGGTTGACGATGAGCAGGAAGCTATCCACAGCCCTGGCTGCTGCTGCCCTGATGTTGGGCAGCAGTGCAGCGGTGCTGGCGGCCAATGATGGCCAGGTCCGGGTCGAGCAGTTGCTCGGCTCGGACCCTGAATACCGGGAAACCTGGCAAGACACGATCAAAGGCGAGGAACGCTTGCCCGATTGGGTGATCAACCTGAGCGGCAGCGGCCAGGAGCAGATGTCTGCCGTGACTGAAGACGGCGACAAATATCTGGTCGGCCCGCTGTGCGAGTCGCCGCAGAACTGCACCTACAAGCGCCTGATCGTGGCGTTCAGCTGGGACAAGGACGACGCCTACGGGATGCTGGTGGAAGTGCCCGAGGGCTTGCCGAGTGACAAGTCGCCAACCCGCCATGCGCAGTACCGCTGGCTGGGTGATCCGGACGACGGCATGAAGGCGATGTTGCAGGAGCAACTCAAGCGCGATCCGAAGTGGTACTGACCAGCGGTCGCGCGCTGTCATCTGATGGAAGCGGAACCTTTTTATCTTTCTCGCTTCTATGATGCGCCGCCCCGAGGAGGGGTAGCGCATGACCAGGGGGCCGGGCTGTTCTGATTGTTGCAGGATCGGAGTGGCCTAGGGGTACAGGGAGTACCTCCAGCACTGGGCCGGGTCAGGCAAAGGCAGAATCGGAAGCTTCAGGTCAGGCGTGTCGAAAAACACGTGCACCCGGCCTGGCTTCCGAGGCGCCATCCCGCCGTTTTGCTAAATCCTTTCAGGATTTCTCTCTTGAGACACATTTTGTCTTGACCGTACATCAAATTTTTTTCGCTCAATACGGGTGCCGCGCAAGTGTCATTTCGGCCATTCGGATTGTCGAACAAGCCGTTTTTATCCCTGCCAATACACCGCCAAAACTGCCTAAATATGGCGGTTTGGTCTTGTTCGGATTTCCGAACGTTATAAATCAATGACTTACGTGCGGCGTATTTTGACTTCGATGTCTATGCCGTATCGGCATGGGGTATGCGTTTCCGGCATTAGATTTCAGCCTTCCCCGTCGCAATAGTTGCCGCCTTTTTCGCTGGCCCGAGCGCCCTGTCGCTCGCTCGCGGTGTCCTTACATGAGGTCTCCGGACGGAAGCCAAAAGCTCCCCGTGACGTTGCCAACGGCTTTGTTACGCGCTTTTCCGGTCGGTGCCCGTGACCACTACAACAAAGGGTAAAGACATGAAGAAGGCAAAACTGAGCCTCGCCTGGCAGATCGTCATCGGTCTGGTCCTGGGCGTTGCAGTCGGCGCGCTGCTGAACCACTTCAGCGCGGAAAAGGCCTGGTGGATCAGCAACGTCCTCCAGCCCGCCGGTGACATCTTCATTCGCCTGATCAAGATGATCGTTGTCCCGATCGTGATTTCGTCGCTGATCGTGGGTATCGCCGGGGTTGGCGATGCGAAGAAACTCGGCAGCATCGGTCTGAAGACCATCCTCTACTTCGAGGTGGTGACCACCATCGCCATCGTTGTCGGCCTGGTGTTGGCCAACCTGTTCCACCCGGGCGCCGGCATCGACATGAGCACCCTGGGTACCGTCGACATCTCCAAGTACCAGGCCACCGCGGCTGAAGTGCAGCATGAGCATGCGTTCATCGAGACCCTGCTCAACCTGATCCCGTCGAACATCTTCGCGGCGCTGATGCGTGGTGAAATGCTGCCGATCATCTTCTTCTCGGTCATGTTCGGCCTTGGCCTGTCGAGCCTGCAGGCCGACCTGCGCGAGCCGCTGGTGCGTACCTTCCAGGCCGTGTCGGAGACCATGTTCAAGGTCACCCACATGATCATGAACTACGCCCCGATCGGTGTGTTCGCGCTGATCGCCGTGACTGTTGCCAACTTCGGTTTCAGCTCGCTGCTGCCGCTGGCCAAGCTGGTGCTGCTGGTGTACTTCGCCATCGCCTTCTTCGCCTTCATGGTGCTGGGCCTGGTCGCGCGCCTGTTCGGCTTCTCGGTGATCAAGATCATGCGCATCATGAAAGATGAGCTGATCCTCGCCTACTCCACTTCCAGCTCCGAAACCGTGCTGCCGCGCGTGATCGAGAAGATGGAGAAGTACGGTGCGCCGAAGTCGATCTGCTCGTTCGTGGTACCGACCGGCTACTCGTTCAACCTCGACGGTTCGACCCTGTACCAGAGCATCGCGGCCATCTTCATCGCCCAGCTGTACGGCATCGACCTGTCCTGGAGCCAGCAGTTGCTGCTGGTGCTGACCCTGATGGTCACCTCCAAAGGTATCGCCGGGGTACCGGGCGTATCCTTCGTGGTACTGCTGGCGACCCTGGGCAGCGTGGGCATCCCGCTGGAAGGCCTGGCCTTCATCGCCGGTGTCGACCGCATCATGGACATGGCGCGTACCGCCCTGAACGTGATCGGCAACGCCCTCGCAGCCCTGGTCATTGCGCGTTGGGAAGGCATGTACGACGCCGCCAAGGGCGAGCAGTACTACGCCTCGCTGATGGCTGACAAGCAGCAGGCAGCAGTCATTGGCGAAGCTGCCAAGCGCTGAGCCTGATGTGCTGAACCTGAAAGCCCCGACTCGTCGGGGCTTTTTGTTGTCTGTGGTTTTATCCGGTCTGCTGGCAGTTCGGCGATCTCTGTGGGAGCGGGCTTGCCCGCGAACACGGGCGAAGCCCGTGCCATCCACCGCGTTGTCTGCTTCGCGGGCAAGCCCGCTCCCACAGGGTTCAGCGTCAGCCGAGAGTTCTCCAGTCACAGGCCCGATACGCTATCATTCGAGCATTTTTCAGGGAGAACATACGGATGCTCAACGGCCTTTGGCTCGGCTTTTTCCTGGTGGCGGCCGTCTCTGCCCTGGCCCAATGGCTGGTCGGTGGCAACGCTGGCATTTTCGCCGCGATGGTCGAGAGCATCTTCGCCATGGCCAAGCTGTCGGTGGAGGTCATGGTCCTGCTGTTCGGTACCCTCACCCTGTGGCTGGGTTTCCTCAAGATCGCCGAAAAGGCGGGCATCGTCGAATGGCTGGCCAAGGTGCTGGGGCCGCTGTTCGCCCGCCTGATGCCGGAGGTGCCGCCTGGCCACCCGGCCCTGGGCCTGATCACCATGAACTTCGCCGCCAATGGCCTGGGCCTGGATAACGCTGCAACGCCGATCGGCCTCAAGGCCATGCGCGCGCTGCAGGAGCTCAACCCCAGCAGCACCACGGCCAGCAATGCGCAGATCCTGTTCCTGGTGCTGAACGCCTCGTCGCTGACCCTGCTGCCGGTGACCATCTTCATGTACCGCGCTCAGCAAGGCGCCACCGACCCCACCCTGGTGTTCCTGCCAATCCTGCTGGCCACCAGTGCCTCGACCCTGGTCGGCCTGTTGTCGGTGGCAGTGATGCAGCGCCTGCGCCTGTGGGACCCGGTGGTGCTCGCCTACCTGATCCCCGGCGCGCTGCTGCTGGGCGGCTTCATGGCCTTCCTGGGCACCTTGTCGGCTGCTGCGCTCGCCAGCCTGTCGTCGATCCTCGGCAACCTGACGCTGTTCGGGGTGATCATCCTGTTCCTGGTGATCGGTGCGTTGAAGCGGGTGCAGGTGTATGAAGCCTTTGTGGAGGGCGCCAAGGAAGGCTTCGACGTGGCCAAGAGCCTGCTGCCGTATCTGGTGGCGATGCTGGTGGCGGTCGGTGTACTGCGCGCCTCTGGGGCGCTGGAACTGGCGCTGGACGGCATTCGCCACGCGGTCAACTGGATGGGCCTGGATACCCGCTTCGTCGAGGGCCTGCCCACCGCGCTGGTGAAGCCGTTCTCTGGCAGTGCCGCGCGGGCCATGCTGATCGAGACCATGCAGACCCACGGTGTCGACAGCTTCCCGGCCCTGGTGGCGGCAACCATCCAGGGCAGCACCGAAACCACCTTCTACGTGCTGGCGGTGTATTTCGGCGCCGTGGGCATCCAGCGGGTGCGCCACGCCGTCGGCTGCGCCCTGCTGGCCGAGCTGTCCGGTGTGATCGCGGCCATCTGCGTCTGCTACTGGTTCTTTGCCTGAGCCTTAGCCTGAGCCTGGCCGCTTTGCGCCACGGTCCAGCCCACCACCAACCCGGCCAGCAGATCGCTGGCCTCGCCGAAGCCGGCGACCACAGTTGACACCCGGGTGTCGGCAAGCGGCTGGCGCACTTCGAAGCGCGTGCTGGTTAGGATGCGTTGGCTGCGGCCTTGCACCAGGCGCGCGACGAAGCGGATCACCACCTCCACCTTGCCATCCGGCTGATACTCGCTCTGGAACGCCAGCAGCTCGCCACTCAGCTCGTAGTCGGCTTGCAGGTTGCTGTCGTCTGCGCTCAGCCGCTGCACCTGGCCATCGCGCTGGAAGCCATCGAGCAGGCGGTTGCGCACCAGCAAAGGCACTGGGTCGCTCCAGCGGGCGCCCTTGTAGCTGCTGATCACATCCCCTTGGGGGATCACGGCGATGCGTGGCCCGGCCAGTGCTTCGCTGGCCAGCGGCTTGTTCAGGCGCAGTGACCAGTCCACCGGGGTATTGCTGTGGCTGGCCTGGTTGACCGGCAGGCGGTAGATATCCACAGGTTCGCTCTGCGGCAGGATCGAGCAGGCGCCGGCCAGGCTCAGGGCGGCCGCCAGGGCCAGCAGGCGCAGCGAAGGGATCATGGCTGGAACTCCTTGTTGTTGTCGCGGCCCAGCAGGTAGCCGCTCGGGTCGGCCTCCAGGCGCCGGGATATGCCCTTGAGCGAGTTGAGGGTTTCGCGCAGTTCGCGGATGGCCGGGGTCAGCTGGTTGAGCCCCTGGGCGCCGTCATCGATGGACTGGCGGTTGTCCTGCAGCAGGTTGTTGATGGTCGCAGCGCTTTGCGCCAGCGACTGCATGGCCTGCTCGGCATTGCCGATGGCCTGTTTACCCTGGGTGCCAAGCAGGCCGTTGGCGTTGCGCATCAGCGCCTGGGTTTCGGCCAGGGTGGCGTTGGCCTGCTTGCCGACCTGGGCCAGTTGCTCGATGGCGTCGCTGATACCGCCCTTCTGGTTGGCGAAGGCGCCAGTGGTCTGCTCCAGGTTGGCCAAGGTGTTACTCAGGCGGTCGATGTTGCTTTCCGAGAACATCTGGTTGGCGTTGTGCAGCAACAGGTTGATGTTGGTTACCAGGTCGCTGCTGTCGTTGAGCAGGCGGGAGATCGGCGAGGGTGAGGCGACGATCACCGGCAGCTTGCCGTCCTTGCCCCTGAGTTCCGGGCTGTGCGGCGTGCCGCCGCTTAGCTGGATGAACGAGTTGCCGGTGACCCCGGCCAGGGTCAGTTTGGCCTGGGTGTCTTCCTTGACCGGGGTGTCGCCGCTCAGGCGCACCCGGGCCAGCACCCGGCGCGGGTCTTTCGGGTCCAGGCGCAGGCTGGTGACATCGCCGACCTTGATGCCGTTGTACTGCACCGGGCTGCCACGGGACAGGCCCGAGACGGCTTCGTTGAAGATGACTTCGTAATCCTTGAAGGCGTCGTCGACGCTGGACTTGGTCAGCCACAGGCCGAACAGCATGGCGCCAGCCACCACCAGGACGGTGACCAGGCCAATCAGGACGTGATGAGCTCGGGTTTCCATTGTTCAGCGCTCCTGCCCGGCGTTGGCGGCGGCGTGTTCGGCCGCGCGCCCGCGTGGGCCGTGAAAGTATTCGTGGATCCAGGGGTCGTTGGTCTGTTCGACCTCGGCCAGGGGGCCGGCGACCAGCACCTTCTTCTGTGACAACACGGCGATGCGATCGGTGATGGTGTAGAGGGTGTCGAGATCGTGGGTGATCAGGAACACGCTCAGGCCCAGGGCATCGCGCAAGGTCAGGATCAACTGGTCGAAGGCAGCGGCGCCGATCGGGTCGAGGCCGGCGGTGGGCTCGTCGAGGAACAGGATGTCCGGGTCCAGCGCCAGGGCGCGAGCCAGGGCCGCGCGCTTGATCATGCCGCCGGAGAGCGACGAGGGGTATTTGTCGGCGGCGGAAATCGGCAGGCCGGCCAGCGCCAGCTTGACCCCGGCCAGGTGCTCGGCATCGGCGCGCGACAGGCCGGCATGCTCGATCAACGGCAGGGCGACGTTTTCGGTGACGGTCAGGGATGAAAACAGTGCGCCCTTCTGAAACAGCACGCCGAAACGGCGTTCGACCAGCGAACGTTGTTCCTCGCGCAAACCGGCCAGGTCTTCGCCGAATACCTTGACCTGCCCCTCGTTGGGGCGCCGCAGGCCGATGATGCTGCGCAGCAACACCGACTTGCCGCTACCCGAACCGCCGACCACCGCGAGGATTTCGCCGCGGTACAGGTCCAGGTCGAGGTCCTTGTGCACCACCTGGCTGCCGAAGCGATTGCAGATGCCCCGCGCTTCGATCACCGCTTCCCGGCCATTCACCAGCCCATCTCCATGCAGAACAGTGCCGCCACCGCATCCAGCACGATGACCACGAAAATCGATTGCACCACGCTGGAGGTGGTGTGGGCGCCGACCGATTCGGCGCTGCCACTGACCTTGAAGCCTTCGAGGCAGCCGATGGCGGCGATCAGGAAGGCAAAGATCGGCGCCTTGGCCAGGCCGACGAGGAAGTGCTGCACGCCGATGTCGGTTTGCAGCAGCGACAGGAACATCGCCGGCGAAATGCCCAGTGACAGGGCGCAGACCACCGCACCACCGACGATGCCGCAGATCATCGCGACGAAGGTCAGCAGTGGCAGTGAGATCAGCAGCGCCAGTACCCGTGGCACCACCAGCAGCTCGATCGGGTTGAGGCCCAGGGTGCGGATGGCGTCGACCTCTTCATTGGCCTTCATCGAGCCGATCTGCGCGGTGAAGGCGCTGGCGGTGCGCCCGGCCATCAGGATGGCGGTCAGCAGCACGGCGAATTCGCGCAGGAACGAGAAGGCCACCAGGTCGACGGTGAAGACCGTGGCGCCAAAATCGGCCAGTACCGTGGCCCCGAGGAAGGCCACCACGGCGCCCACCAGGAAAGTCAGCAAGGCGACGATGGGGGCCGCGTCCAGCCCGGTCTGCTCGATGTGCGCGATGACCGGGGTGACGCGCCAGCGGTGTGGCTGCAGCAGGCGGCGCAGCAGGGTCTCGATGATCAGGCCGAGGAATCCGAGCAGCTGCATGGTGTCTTGCCACAGTGTGCCGACTGCGCGCCCGATGCGCTCCAGCAGCACCAGCAGCACGTTGCGCTCCGGCTCCTTGACCGGGATGCAGTAGTCCTGCACCGAACAGTAGACATTCTTGAGCAGGGCGCGGCTGGCTTCGGGCAGGTCGTTGGTGCAGTACGACAGGCGCTCGGAGCCGAGCAACTCGGCCAGCAGCGAGGCACCGGCAGTGTCCAGGCGGCCCAGCTGGCTGAGGTCGGCAATGGTGTCGGCGCCATACTGCGTGCGCAGGCGCTCGCTGTCGCGCTTGAGGCTGGCGTAGTGGGCCAGGGTCCAGTCACCGGCGATCCGCAGGCAGGCCGGCTGGCAGCTGGTGTCCAGGGTGGCGCTGGGGGTGGTCATAGGCTCCATGCATCCGACTGGGCTAGAGGCTGATCATAGCGCAGCGGGCATGGAGCAGTTTGTTGAATATGTGCTGTCCTGCGCTGGCGTCACGGCGCAGGCGCGTCGTCCACTACCTTGAAGCGCAGCACGCCGATCACCTGGCCATCTTCGGTCAGCACCCGCACCTGCCACTTGCCCACCGGGTTGGGCGGGAAGTTCTGCTTGTGGGTCCAGGCGCGGTAGCCTTCCTTGCGCCCGCCGTGGATGTCCAGGGCAATGCGATCGACCTCCTGGCCGTCCTTCTGCCACACGTGGTAGATGCGCTCGTCCAGGCCTCGCGGTGCGTTGATCGCGGTATAGGCGTACAGGCCATTGCTGCGAATGCGGCTGGCGGCAATCTCTTCGAGGGATTCGCCGGGCTGGCGATTGAGTACTTCGGTGCTCACCGCCACGTCCGTCATCCACAGCGTTGCCGGTGGCACCCACGAGCGCAGCAGCCAGCCGCCAGCGCCCACGGCCAGCGTAACCACCACCAGTGCCACGCCGCGGCGCCAGGTATTGACCGGGAAGCTGCTGACCAGGCTTGGGAACGACAGTGCCATGGCAGCGATCAACGCCAGCTTGAAGCTCTGTGCGGTAGTCAGGTGCAGGATGATCGGCAGCGCGGTGAGCAGCGCGGCGAACAGCGTCAGGGTGTGCAGCGCGAGGAACAGCCAGCGCCGGGGCGCCAGCCACTTGTAGTAGAGCGGATCGATGATCGAGATCAGCCCGGCGGCGCCAAGCAGGCCGGTGAACACCAGCTGGCCGCTGTTCCAGGTGGTGGTGATGAAGAAGAACGGCAAGACGAAGAACAGGCTTTCCTGGTGGATCATCTGTGTCGCATAGCGCAGCAACGGCTGGGGGATCTCGCGGTTGAAGGTGCGCGCGAACAGGCCGGTGAGGGTGTTTTCCAGCATCAGCCAGACCCAGCTGACCAGCATCAGGATGGCGATCCAGCTGGCCAGGCTGGCCTGGCGGTCGACCAGGATGAAGCTGCCGATGCCGGAGAGGAAACCACCGAGCGCAATGACGCCGGGGTAGCGTTTGAGCAGCTCGATGACGCGCTGGACGAAATGGGGTATTGGGGGCATGGGTCTACAACAGGAGTTTGAGGTGGCTGTGCCGGCCTCTTCGCGGGTAAACCCGCTCCCACAGGTCGTGCACTGATCATGAAACCTGTGCGGTTCCTGTGGGAGCGGGTTTAGCCGCGAAAGGGCCGGTACTGGCAAAAGGATACCGCCGATTCACTACTGCCGTGTAGCACCACTGGGTCGTTCCGGCTTCTGTCGCCGCCAGCGCAACAGCCCAAGCGCCAATATCAGCCCCAGCAGCAAGGCCACCAGCCCATAAAGCTCGTCATACCCCAGGAACGGCTTCTCGAT
Source organism: Pseudomonas sp. LRP2-20 (assembly GCF_024349685.1). Lineage (NCBI taxonomy): Bacteria > Pseudomonadati > Pseudomonadota > Gammaproteobacteria > Pseudomonadales > Pseudomonadaceae > Pseudomonas > Pseudomonas sp. LR2-20. The sequence goes on from NZ_AP025944.1 coordinate 108,892, forward strand.
CCGCAGGTAACCTTCATCCTTGAGCAATTCCTTCAAGGCCGCATTGGCCTCTTCCAGCGTCACCTGGCGCAACTTGCGCGCCGGGTCGGCAAAGCGACCGTTGTTGTAATCGTTCAGCGCACCCCAGTAGTAATCGGCCAGCGCACTGTTGCCCTGGGTGCTCCAGCTTTCCTTGGCCACGGCGGCATCCTTGATGCGGGCGAAGGTATCCGGGTCGAGGCCTTCCTTGCGCAGGTGGTCGAACAGCTGCTGCATCACCTTCACAGCCTGGTCGACATCTTCGCGCTCAAGGTCGGCATTGAGGCTGAGCATGCCGCTGTCGCCAAAGCTCTCGCGTTGTACGGACGGCCCGTACGACAGGCCATTGCGCAGGCGCAGCTGGTCGTACATCGCCCAGTCGAGGTAGCGCGACAGCAGGTCGAGGGTTTGCTGATGGTCACTGTCCAGGACCGGCTCGATGAACAGCCAGTGCAACTTGACGCTGTCGCCCAGCAGGCCCCGGGTCAGGTCGCGGCGCTGTTCGGCCTGTTGGCTGATGCTTTCGAGGGTGCGCCGCTCTTCTGGCTCGGTGGCCGGCAGCTCACCAAAGGTGCGTTCCAGATAGGCTGGCAACAGGCGATCCAGGCCGCCCACCACGATCAGGGTCATGTTGTTGGCGGCGTACCAGTGCTCACGCAGGGTTTTCACCTGCTCCAGGGTCATGTCCGCGACGTTGGAGCGTTCAGGGCATTTCAGGCCCAGCTCGGTGGCCAGCTGGTCGCTGGCCGGGTGGCCGATGTCCTGGCGGTCGAGCCAGCGCTGCAGGTGGCCATAGTGGCCGCCATCCTCGCGTTCGATGATGTGCTTGGCCGTGGCCAGGGCCTTGGCGTCGATGCGGGTGTCGCGGACGATTGCCAGCAACAGGTCGAGGACCTTGCGCTGGTTGCGTGCCGGTGCCTCGATGACGAAGGTGGTGTCGGCGCTGCTGGTATAGGCATTCCATTCGCCGCCCAGGCTCTGCAGGCGCTCCTCCAGGCCGCCTTCACCGGTCTCGTCGATGCCGGTGAACAGCAGGTGTTCGAGCAGGTGCGGCAATTCTTTCTGCTCGCAGCCAAAGTCATCCAGGCCAACCCCCACCACCAGGCGGATCGCCACATGGTCGCGTTCGTAACCGGATTTCAGGATCACCTGCAGGCCATTGGGCAACAGGTAACCCTCGACCCGCGAGCGGTCGAGGGCAAATGAAGGCAGGCTGCAGATCAGCAGGCAAACGAACATCAGGCAACGCATGGGCGAGCGACGGTCTCCAGGTGTGCGAGATCAGGACAGGTGGGCATCTTCCGGGACGCTGTCGAGCAGCAGCCCGCCGGTGTCCGAGCCACCCAGTACCACATAGGCACTGCTGCAGAACAAAGAGTTCAACCGCTTCATATCGGCAATCAGCTCCAAGTGTAGCGAACTGGTCTCGATACTTTGCACGACCTTGCGCTGCAAACGGCTGACGTGGGCATGCGCCAGGCGCCGTTCCTGGGCGCGGAAACGGCGTTTTTCGCGCAGCAGCAGGCGTGCGCTCTCCGGATCGGCGCTGAGGAATACCGACAGGCCCAGGCGCAGGTTGGCCAGCAACTGCTCCTGCAGCCCGGTGAGTTCTTCCAGGCCGACCTGGGAAAACTCCCGGCGCTGGCTGGTTTTCTGCTGCTGCACCTTGCGCAGCATGCGTTCGATCAGGTCGCAAGCCAACTTCAGGTTGATCGCCAGCTCGATGACTTCTGCCCAGCGCCGGTTGTCCTGATCGCTGAGGTCTTCCCGTGGCATCTGCGCCAGGTACAGCTTGATCGCGCTATAGAGTGCTTCGGCATCTTCGCCCAAGGCCCGTACCTGCTGGGGCATGGCAGTGTGGGTGCCGCGCAGGGCGCCAAGCATGGCTTCCAGCAGGCTGTCGACGATGTCGCCCAGGCGCAGGGTTTCCCGGGCGGCATTGGCCAGGGCCAGGCTGGGCGTGGTCAACGCCGAGGCATCGAGATGGCGCGGGCGGATCTGGCCATTGGTGGTTTCGCGTTCGGGCAACAGCGTGTTGCACAGGCGGCCCATGGGTTTGACCGTCGGCAGCATGATCAGGCAGCGCAGCGTGTTGTAGAGCAGGTGGAAACCGATCACCAGCTCCTGCGGGCTGAAGCTCAGGCTGTCCATCCACTCCACCAGTGGGTGCAGCACAGGGATGATCAGCAGCAGGCCGATCAGCTTGTACAGCAGGCTACCCAGGGCCACGCGGCGGCCGGCGGCGTTCTGCATGCTGGTGCTGATGAAGGCCAGCAGGCCGCTGCCGATGTTGGCACCGACGACCAGGCCGATGGCCACCGGCAGGCTGATCACCTCAGCGCCGGCCAGGGTGGCGGTGAGTAGCACGGCAGCCAGGCTGGAATACGAGACCATGGCGAACAGTGCGCCAACCAGAGCGTCGAGCAGGATATCGCCAGTCAGCGAGGCGAACAGCACCTTCACCCCTTGCGCATGGGTAATCGGCGCCGCGGCCTGCACGATCAGCTGCAGGGCCAGGATGATCAAGCCCAGGCCGATTGCCACGCGGCCCAGCTGGCCCACACGGGTCTGCTTGCGCGAGAGGAAGAAGATCACCCCGAGGAACACCAGCAGCGGCGACAGCCACGACAGGTCGAAGGTCAGTACCCGGGCCATCAGCGCGGTCCCGACATCGGCGCCGAGCATGATCGCCAGCGCCGGGGTCATGGCCATCAGGCCCTGGCCGACGAAGGACGTGACCAGCATGGCAGTGGCGTTGCTGCTCTGCACCACGGCAGTGACCACGATACCGGCAATGAACGCCAGCGGTCGGCGGTTCATGTTCTGGCTGAGCACGCGGCGCAGGTTGGAGCCGAACACCCTGAGGATGCCGGTACGGACGATATGCGTGCCCCACACCAGCAAGGCCACGGCGGAGAGCAGGTTGAGCAGGGTCAGCATGGTCGAGCCCCCCTTTGTTATCGGGCTCCAGTGGCGGAGCCAAAATGGATGAAGCCGTAAGCCTGGCCCGGGGGTGGGTGTTTTGATCCAGTGCCTACTCAAGCTTTAGTTGTTTTGCGAAGCTCGCGCCAGCTTGGCACGCTCTGCAAGCATTTGAAATGTTTGTGTGATGAAAGCCGGTACATGAAAAAGGGCCCCGGAGGGCCCTTTACACTGCGTCCGGATCTTATTGACCCGGAATGTCCTTGCGCAGTTTCACCGGCTCATGCTCCTTGCCCTGCTTGCGCGCCAAGGCAGTACGCATGCGGATGTTGATCGCCTCCACGGCCAGCGAGAAGGCCATGGCGAAGTAGACGTAGCCCTTCGGCACGTGAACATCGAAAGATTCGGCGATCAGCACGGTACCGACGACGATCAGGAAGGAAAGTGCAAGCATCTTCAGCGAAGGGTGTTTGTCGATGAAGTCGCTGATGGCGCCGGCGCAGGCCATCATCACCAGCACCGCGACGACGATTGCGGCAATCATCACCGGCACGTGCGAGACCATGCCGACGGCAGTGATCACCGAGTCCAGCGAAAACACGATGTCGATGATGGCGATCTGAATGATGGTGTACAGGAACTTGCCGCCAGCCCCCTTGGGTTCGTCGGCGCTCTCTTCCTCGCCTTCCAGGCCGTGGTAGATCTCTTGCGAGCTTTTCCACAGCAGGAACAGGCCGCCGCAGAACAGGATCAGGTCACGCCCGGAAATGCCCTGGCCGAATACCACGAACAGGTCGGCGGTCAGGCGCATGACCCAGGTGATCGACAGCAGCAGCATGATGCGGGTGACCATGGCCAGGGCCAGGCCGAAGATCCGGGTGCGTGGCTGCATGTGCTTGGGCATGCGGCTGACCAGGATCGAGATCATGATGATGTTGTCGATCCCGAGGACGATCTCAAGTGCCGTCAGGGTAAAAAAGGCAACCCAGATTTCCGGGCTGGTCAGCCATTCCATGTGTATTCCTTCAAACGATAAAGGCGATGCACCCCGACCGGGGGCATCGCGTTGGGTGATGCGTGTTAATTAAAGACTACTGAACAGCGGGAAAATGCCCATCAGCAGCGCGGCGAACATTATGCATAGGCACACCAGCACTGCCCACTTGAGTGTGAAGCGCTGGTGGTCGCCGAACTCGATACCGGCCAGGGCCACCAGCAGGTAGGTCGAAGGCACCAGCGGGCTGAGCAGGTGTACCGGCTGCCCGACGATCGAGGCACGGGCCATTTCCACCGGGCTGATGCCGTAGTGGCTGGCCGCTTCCGACAGCACCGGCAGCACGCCGTAGTAGAAGGCGTCGTTGGACATGAAGAAGGTGAACGGCATGCTCACGATCGCGGTGATCACTGCCAGGTAGGGGCCCAATGCTTCAGGGATGACCGCCAGCAGGCTCTTGGACATGGCCTCGACCATGCCGGTACCCGACAGGATGCCGGTGAAGATGCCGGCGGCGAAGATCAACCCGGTCACGGCCAGCACGCTGCCGGCGTGGGCGGCGATGCGGTCTTTCTGCTGCTGCAGGCACGGGTAGTTGACGATCATGGCGATACTGAAGGCGATCATGAACAGCACCGGCAGCGGCAGCACGCCGGCGATCAGCGCGACCATCAGGGCGGCGGTCAGGGCACCGTTGAAGTAGATCAGCTTGGGGCGGCGCGCTTCAGGGAACTGCGACACGCTGATTTCGCTGTGGTCGATGTCATCGGTCGGCAGGTGCAGCTCACCCAGGCGGGCACGTTCGCGCTTGCCGTACAGGTAGGCGATGGCAAGGATCGCCAGCACACCGAAGAGCATGGCCGGGATCATCGGCACGAAGATGTCCGACGGGTCTACATGCAGGGCGCTGGCGGCGCGGGCGGTGGGGCCGCCCCACGGGGTCATGTTCATCACCCCGCCGGCGAGGATGATCAGGCCGGCCATGATCCGCGGGCTCATGCCCAGGCGGCTGTAAAGCGGCAGCATGGCGGCGCAGCAGATCATGTAGGTGGTGGCACCGTCACCGTCGAGTGAGACCACCAAGGCCAGCACGGCGGTGCCGACCGAGACTTTCAACGGGTCGCCCTTGACCAGCTTGAGGATCTTGCGCACGGCCGGGTCGAACAGGCCGGAGTCGATCATCAGGGCGAAGTAGAGGATGGCGAACATCAGCATCACGCCGGTGGGTGCGAGCTTACTGATGCCTTCGAGCATCATTGGGCCGATCTTGGCGGAAAAACCGCCGAACAGAGCGAACAGGATCGGTACCAGGATCAGCGCGATCAAGGCCGACAGGCGCTTGGTCATGATCAGGTACATGAAGGTGATGACCATGGCAAAGCCGAGGAAGGTCAGCATGGCAATACTCCAGGCGTGGCGCGGCGAAAGGAATGTCGATTCGGGCGGATCAGCGCTTTAGGCGCTGCACGGGGAGCATGCGCAGGGGTAGGACGCAAAGGCGGGTGCAGGAATACATCAGAATCACCATTGTTGTTGTTGATGGGCCGGGCGCGGAAAGTTCCGGGTGCCCTGGCTGACCGGTCTTGTGCCGGTAGTGGGGGGCTATCCTAGGGGGGCAAGCTTTCAGCCAGCTTTCGCCGAGAAAACGGCGACGGGAGGTAGGTGATGCAGGATTTTACCGAGGGTGGCTGCCATTGCGGCGCCTTGCGCTATCGGCTGCAGGGTGACCTGACGGATGTCGCCCATTGCCATTGTTCGATCTGCCGGCGCGTCAGCGGCGGGTTGGTGGTGACCTGGGTCACCCTGCCCCGTTCGGGTTTCCGCTGGTTGGCGGGCCGGCCCCAGTGCTATGTGGCACCGGCCAGTTGCAAGCGGTATTTCTGTGGGGAATGCGGGGCGCATTTGGCGTTGGTCACGGAGCATAGTCCGGGAAGCATCGATGTGACGGTGGCGACGCTGGACCATCCGGAGCTGGCGCCAGCCAAGAGGCATATCTGGGCTAAAAGCCGGTTGTCTTGGCTGCATCTGGATGAGGGGTTGCCCTCGGAATCTGAGGAGAGGCTGTAGCCTTGGGCTGCCTTTGCCGGCCATTTCGCGGGGCAAGCCCGACCCCACAGGTTCGAGGCTTGCGCTGGACCTGTGGGAGCGGGCTTGCCCGCGAAGAGGCCGGTACAGGATTCAGGGTAGCTGCAGGCCGCCAGCTGCCTTGTGCAATGCCCGCAAATGCTCGCCGATCTGCTTCACATTGGCCTCGACCGCAGCAATTTCCTTCGCCCGAGAAGGCTCCAGCAGCGCCCTCACCTCTTTGTCCAGGTCGGTACTCAGGCGCAGCAGCTTGGCCTGCCGCTCGGTACTGACCTGCTCCAGTTGCTTGCGCTCTTCTGGCTGCGGCAACCCATAGCCCTTGGCATCCAGCAATTCGGCCGGGCGGCTCAGGAAGCCGCTGTTGGCGAGCATCTGCTTCAGCGTTTCGTCGGCCTTGTTGATGCTGCCGTCCTTCAGCGCTGCAGCGTTCAGGTACCGCTGTTTCACTTCGTCCTGAGCCAGCAGCAATTGCCGGCGCAGGCTGGCCTGCTCGAGCAGCAGCAAGGCCGCACTGGTGCGCAGATCGGCCTTGTCGAACCACGGGCGCCTTTGTTCTGCATCCTGGGCCAGCCAGTCCTCGACCTCGGTCTGCTTGATCGGCAGCTGCTTCCTCAGCACATCGAACATGGCCTGGTAGCGGTCGCGATAGGAGTCGAAGCGATAACCCAGGCGCAGGGCTTCACGGGGGTCATCAAGCACGCTGGTATCGGCCAGCCCCCTGCCCTTCAGCACAGCCAGCAGGCCATTTGGCATGATGTTGTCGAGGTCGTTGAGGCGTGGGTTGGCAGTACCGCTGCGCAGCAGCTTCAACGACTCCACGGCGCAGTTGTTGGACAGGAACCAATAGTTGCCGTCGTAGCTCCAGTGCATCTCGGCGGCCTGGCGTACCAGGTTTTCGATCTCGTCGCGGTTGAGCTTGAGCGGTACCGAGGCCAGGCTGCGCAGTTCAGTCTTGGTGTATTCGTCGATCACCTGGCCCAGCGGCAGCACGAACAGCCGTGAGGGATAGACGCCGACCAGGCCATCCCAGCTGGATAGCTGCACATCGTTGACGAATGCACGGTAAGACAGCACCAGGCTCTGGTCGAGGTCCAGGCGGCAGTCCGGCCCACGTGGGCGACCGGGTTTGCAGATCACCAGGCGCAGCATGCTGTGGCCCCAGCGGCTGACCAGGTTCTGGTTGGCTTCAGCCAGCAGGAAGTCGACCTGGTAGACCCGTTCTGGGTCGATCTCGCCCAGCGGCTGACGGGCGAAGTCACTGCCGGCATTGATGAACGGCAGGCCCTTGGCGCAGGTGTTCTGCTGTGGCGCCCAGTCAAAGTGGTCACGCAGGTACTGGTTGAGCGCCGGGCGACGGCAGCCGTAGCTTGGGTCCAGGAGGAAATACTCCATGTTGACCGCGATGTATTCCTTGGGGCTGCTCAGTTCATAACTGTCGGGGCTGCGCATGAACTGGGCGTTGTGCTGCTCACGCTCACCACGCCGGCCAACGTATTGCGGCCAGCCAGCCAGGTCGAGCAGACGCGGGTCGTCGCTGAGGGTAAAGCGGCGTTCGGCTTGACCTCGGCATTCTTCCAGCTGGCCGACCTTGCCCAGCGTGCCTTGCTGTCGCGCGCAGCGGGCGATCAGCGAGCGCTCGGCGCTGGGCCACAGGCGTGCACGATCGTAGATGTGGGTGAGTTCGTGCAGGACAGTGGCCAGCAGCTCCTCGCGCACAGTGCCGTGGGGGCGGTTGGTGCGCTCAGTGGCGGCACTGCCGTCAGTCAGGCCCGGCAGCAAGCTGCGGTTGAGTTCGAGGGTCGATACCAGCGAAGCCTGGCCATAGGCATCGGCTGGCATGTTGTCGCTCCAGCTGACCCGGACGCGCCGGTCCAGCCGTTGCTTGAATCGTGGAGGCAGCTTGCTCATGGCCTCATCGAGCAGGGCCTGGCTGGCTTGGGTCTGTTGCGGATCGAGGCCTGCCGCCTGCAGTTCGAGCTGCAGGTCGGCCAGGGCGGGCGTGCCCAGCAGCGTCAAAGCGCCGCCGAGCAGCCAGGCACGCACGCGGTTCACAGCGCGAGAATGGCTTCGGCCAGTACTTGGTCGCTGGCGTCGCGCGCTTCAGGTACGCGCTCGCGCAGGGTGCTGAAAGCGGCTTCGAGCTGCGCGCCACGGATATCGCCATTGCTGGCGACGAAGCTGGCGGCGTCGTCATGGGCTTCGCGCACGACTTTGGCGTCGCGGATCGAAGTGGTGGTGTCAGAAGTGAAATCGATCGAGCGGCCAAAGGCGCGCACGATGATATTGCTGGTGGCCACCAGGGTCTGTGCATGGGCCAGGTCGGCCAGCAGCAACATGCCGAGGGTAGCGGCAATCAGCGGTTTACGCATGGAGCATCTCCGAAAAATACAGGGAGTCAGGGGTAGTTATTGGACGAGAATTGCTTCTGCCAGTTCAAGGTCGCCGACGGAGTGCCGGGCGCAGTTGTGGCGCAACGAGTCGAGTGCCGCTTCCAGGCGTGCACCGCGGATCAGGCCATCGCTGGCAACGAATGCCGCAGCATCGTCGCGGGCCTGCCTGACCAGTTTGCGGTCGAAGGGGGCGGCGGTGACCTGGCTGGTGACGTAACCGGTGATGACCAGGCCTTGGGTGGTGGTGTCCATGGCGTGGGCGCTGGCCATGCCAATGGCGGTGAGCAGCAACGGCAACAGATAACGCATGAGCTTTCTTGACGGCTTGGGAAATGAACGGCGAAGGCTATCCCAGGTGCGTGAGCCGAAGCCAACGCACCTGCTGTGCAGCGCCTTGATCAGATCGCGAGGATGGCCTGAGCCAGCTGCGCATCACTGGCTTGCAGCTGCGGCATGGTCGAACGGATGTGCAGGAAGGCACTTTCCAGCCGCGCACCACGAATGGCGCCTTGGGTGCCGACGAAGCTGGCGGCGTCATCACGTGCGGCCTGCACGATCTTGTCATCACGGAACGACGAGGTCAGGTCGGAAGTGGCGTCGGTGGAGGCGGCGACGGCGCGTACCACGGCATCAGTGGTCACAACGAAGCTGCTGGCATTGGCGGTGCTGGCCAGGCCGAGCAGCAGGGCGGCGCCAATCAGGTATTTACGGGACATGTTCTTGGACTCCTGGATAGGGTTCTGCTGTATCGGACGCTTGCACAGCCCGTCGCGGTACGTTTTTGACAACTGGTTCTACCAGACTGTTTGGCGAAGCGTATCACGCGGTGCTGTATCTGGATGTTAACGAGAGCCGCAGCGAGAAACTGTTATGGTGGTTATTTGACTTTTTGAAAATTGTACCTGTCCCGCGTAAAGCAGCGCTGGGACGCAGCTTTCGGGCAATAAAAAACCCGCTGCAGTCGCCTGCAACGGGTTGGGGAATTCGCGGTGCCGGCCGTAGCCGGCGAACCGGAGCTTAGCGCCAGAACGGCTTGCTCAGCTCTTCGTAACGCTGCGACTCGCTGATACCGGCGTCGGCCAGCAGGCGGGCGTCCAGGCGAGCCAGTTGACGACGGCTGGCCATGCGGCGCTGCCACAGCAGCAGGGTGGAAATAGCACGCAGTGGCAGGGAAGCCTGAGACTGCTGGGCGTTGCTTTCAAAAACCAGACCGGAACTGAGGGTACGTTCCATGATGTTTCATCCTTCCGCTTATGGCGGGATTAGGTAGTGATTTAACTGATGCCAATGATCCTCCTCTGCTGTCTATAACAGTAGATACAGTTCAAGGGTAATGCGATGGGCCAGTTAACTGTTTAACCCGACTGTTGCACTCGAAATAGGCGCAACTGTACCGGTCCGCACTGTAGTGGTGCGTTTTTGCTTGTGCGTGCGGATTTGCAAGATGAAATGGCCTGAAAATACCAGTACAGAAGTACAGTTTTAATCAGTAAAAGGCGGGAGGTGTTCCGATGGGGTGGGTTGACTGTACTGGCCCTGTCGCCGGCGTGGCGACGACAAGGCCCGAACAGTTGAGGCGAGTGGATCAGCTGGCGAGCATGCGCCCGGTTTCTTCCAGGTTCTCGTGCCAGCTCAGGGCTTCACGCAGGATGTGCGGGGTATGGCCGCCACGCTGGCAGGCGCGCTCGAAGTAATCGTTCAGCGCTGCACGGTAGTCCGGGTGCACACAGTTGTCGATGATCGCTCGAGCGCGCTCACGCGGTGCCAGGCCACGCAGGTCGGCCAGGCCCTGCTCGGTGACCAGGATGTCGACGTCGTGCTCGGTATGGTCAACGTGGCTGACCATTGGCACCACGCTGGAAATGGCACCGCCCTTGGCGATCGACTTGGTGACGAACACCGCCAGGTGGGCGTTGCGGGCGAAGTCACCCGAACCACCGATGCCGTTCATCATCCTGGTGCCACAGACGTGGGTCGAGTTGACGTTACCGTAGATGTCGAACTCCAGCGCCGTGTTGATGCCGATGATGCCCAGGCGGCGGACCACTTCGGGGTGGTTGGAGATTTCCTGCGGGCGCAGGACCAGCTTGTCCTTGTAGCGCTCAAGGTTGCCGAACACGTCGGCATTGCGGCGGGTCGACAGGGTGATCGAGCTGCCCGAGGCAAAGCTCAGCTTGCCGGCGTCGATCAGGTCGAAGGTCGAGTCCTGCAGCACTTCGGAGTACATGGTCAGTTCTTCGAACGGCGACTCGATCAGGCCACACATCACCGCGTTGGCGATGCTGCCGATACCTGCCTGCAGCGGGCCGAGCTTGTTGGTCATGCGGCCAGCTTCCACTTCTTGCTTGAGGAAGTTGATCAGGTGGTTGGCGATGCCCTGGGTTTCGTCATCCGGTGGCAGCACGGTGGATGGCGAATCCGGTTGGTCGCTGATGACGATGCCAACGATCTTGGCCGGGTCGATCGGGATCGCGGTGCTGCCAATGCGGTCGTCGACCTTGACCAGCGGGATTGGCGTGCGGGTCGGGCGATAGGTCGGGATATAGATGTCGTGCAGGCCTTCGAGGTTGGCGTTGTGCGACAGGTTGATCTCGACGATCACTTGCTTGGCAAAGATCGCGAAGCTGGCCGAGTTGCCCACCGAAGTGGTCGGCACGATGTGGCCCTGCTCGGTGATGGCCACGGCTTCGATTACCGCGATATCCGGCAGCTTGAGCTGCTGGTTGCGCAGCTGCTCGACGGTTTCCGACAGGTGCTGGTCGATGAACATCACCTGGCCGTCGTTGATGGCCTTGCGCAGGGTGCTGTCCACCTGGAACGGCATGCGACGGGCCAGCACGCCGGCTTCGGTCAACTGCTTGTCGAGGTCGTTGCCCAGGCTGGCGCCGGTCATCAGGCTGATTTTCAGTGGCGACTGCTTGGCGCGTTCGGCCAGGGCATGCGGCACAGCCTTGGCTTCGCCGGCGCGGGTGAATCCGCTCATGCCGACGGTCATGCCGTCCTCGATCAGGCCAGCGGCATCAGCCGCACTCATTACCTTGCTGTGCAGGGAGGACAAGCGGATACGATCACGGTACATGGATTGTTATCTCGGGCTACTGAAACTACTGAAGCGCAGTCTAGAGATTTCGCCCATTGCCGTCCCACGACCATGGTCGTATGAGAAGCCTTGAAGTAGAGCCGTTGATCCGGATCAATAAAAGAAAAGCCCCGGCAGATTCTGACCGGGGCTTTCTTTATATCAGCGGGTTTGCAGCGGTAGCTGTCACTCCACTGCCTTGACCATGTCTTCGATGACCTTTTTCGCGTCACCGAACACCATCATGGTCTTGTCCAGGTAGAACAGTTCGTTGTCCAGGCCGGCATAGCCGCTGGCCATGGAGCGCTTGTTGACGATGATGGTCTTGGCCTTGAATGCCTCGAGGATCGGCATGCCGGCGATCGGCGACTTCGGATCGTTCTTCGCCGCCGGGTTGACCACGTCGTTGGCGCCCAGCACCAGCACCACGTCGGCCTGGCCGAACTCGGCGTTGATGTCTTCCATCTCGAACACCTGATCGTACGGCACTTCGGCTTCAGCCAGCAGAACGTTCATGTGCCCAGGCATGCGCCCTGCTACCGGGTGGATCGCGTACTTCACGGTCACGCCGTTGTGGGTCAGCTTCTCGGTCAGTTCCTTGAGCGCGTGCTGGGCACGGGCCACCGCCAGGCCGTAACCCGGGACGATGATCACGCTGTCGGCGTTGCTCAGCAGGAAGGTGGCGTCGTCGGCCGAACCGGACTTCACCGGGCGCTGTTCTTTCGAACCTTGCGCCGCGCCGGCATCGGTATCGCCGCCAAAGCCACCGAGGATGACGTTGAAGAACGAACGGTTCATCGCCTTGCACATGATGTACGAGAGGATCGCACCGCTTGAGCCGACCAGGGAGCCGGCGATGATCAGCATCGAGTTGTTCAGCGAGAAGCCGATACCGGCCGCTGCCCAGCCCGAATAGCTGTTGAGCATCGACACCACCACCGGCATGTCGGCGCCACCGATCGGAATAATGATCAGCACGCCCATGATGAAGGCCAGGACCAGCATCAGGGTGAAGGCACTGTAGTGGCCGGTGAAGGTGAACAGCAGGCCCAGGGCAATGGTGGTCAGGCCGAGGATCAGGTTCAGCTTGTGCTGACCGGCGAACTGTACCGGTGCGCCCTGGAACAGGCGGAACTTGTACTTGCCCGACAGCTTGCCGAAGGCGATCACGGAACCTGAGAAGGTGATGGCGCCGATGGCTGCACCCAGGAACAGTTCCAGGCGGTTGCCGGTGGGGATCGGGTCGCTGATCGCAGCAACGATGCCCATCGACTGTGGCTCCAGCACGGCGGCGATGGCAATGAACACCGCGGCCAGGCCGATCATGCTGTGCATGAAGGCGACCAGTTCCGGCATCTTGGTCATCTCGACGCGCTTGGCCATGATCGAACCGGCGGTACCGCCGACCAGCAGGCCGACGATCACGTAGCCGATGCCGGCAGTCGCCAGCTCAGCTCCAAGCTTATAGATGAGTCCAACCGTAGTGAGGATGGCGATCCCCATGCCGATCATGCCGAACAGGTTGCCGCGCCGCGAAGTGGTCGGGTGCGACAGGCCCTTGAGCGCCTGGATGAAGCACACCGAGGCGACGAGGTAGAGGAGCGTTACCAGATTCATGCTCATGCTTACTTCTGCGCCTCGTTCTTGGTTTTCTTCTTGAACATCTCAAGCATGCGGCGGGTGACCAGGAAGCCACCGAACACGTTGACCGCAGCCAGGGCCACCGCCAGGGTGCCCATCAGCTTGCCTGCCGGGGTTACGGTCAGGGCCGCCGCCAGCATGGCACCGACGATGACGATTGCCGAGATGGCGTTGGTAACCGCCATCAGCGGGGTGTGCAGCGCCGGGGTAACGTTCCACACCACGTGGTAGCCCACATAGATGGCCAGCACGAAGATGATCAGGTTGTAGATGCCATGGGAAATCAGCATGTCTTCCATTGTCGTGCTCCTTAGCCGTTCTTGCGGACGACCTGGCCATCGCGGCACATGAGGCAGGCCGCGACGATGTCGTCTTCGAGGTTGATGACCAGTGCGCCGTCCTTGTCGAACAGCAGCTTCATGAAGTCCAGCAGGTTGCGCGCATACAGTGCCGAGGCATCGGCGCCCACCTGAGCCGGCAGGTTGGTCGGGCCGACGATGATCACGCCGTTCTCCTGCACCACCTGGTCGGCAACGGTCAGCGGACAGTTGCCGCCCTGGGCTGCCGCCAGGTCGATGACCACCGAGCCGGGCTTCATCTGCGCCACGGTCTCGGCGCTGAGCAGCGTCGGTGCCTTGCGGCCAGGGATCAATGCGGTGGTGATGACGATATCGGCCTGCTTGGCGCGCTCGTGCACCGCCTGGGCCTGGCGTTGCATCCAGCTGGCCGGCATCGGCCGGGCATAGCCGCCGACGCCTTCGGCGCATTCACGTTCCTCATCGGTCTCGTAAGGCACGTCGATGAACTTGGCGCCCAGCGACTCGATCTGCTCCTTCACCGCCGGGCGAACGTCGGACGCCTCGATCACCGCACCCAGGCGCTTGGCCGTGGCAATGGCCTGCAGGCCGGCAACCCCCGCCCCGAGGATCAGCACGCGCGCGGCCTTAACGGTACCGGCGGCGGTCATCAGCATGGGCATGAAGCGTGGGTAGTGGTGGGCGGCCAGCAGCACGGCCTTGTAACCGGCGATGTTGGCCTGAGACGACAGCACGTCCAGGCTTTGGGCCCGTGAGGTGCGGGGTGCGGCTTCCAGGGCGAAAGCGGTAATCCCGCGTTCGGCCATCTTGCCGATCAGTTCACTGTTGAAGGGGTTGAGCATGCCCACCAGGAGGCTGCCACTGTTGATCAGGGCCAGTTCCTGGTCGTTGGGAGCGACCACTTTGAGGACCAATTGGGCGCCGTAGGCATCGGCTGCGCTCCCCAGGGAAGCGCCCACGGCCTCATAGGCACTGTCCGGAATGCTGGCGTTGAGCCCTGCCCCCCGTTGGACGGTGACCTGATGGCCCTGGCCAATCAGTTTCTTGATGGTTTCTGGGGTCGCAGCGACCCTTGTCTCACCGGTCTGCGTCTCGAGAGGAACACCAATGTGCACGACTATTTCTCCTGCGGTGACCTTTTGTCTTTGTAAAAGCCAGCACACTGCGGATGGCGCGCTGGGGCGGCTGTTGAGCGCCGAGCCCGCCGAATCCAAGGCGGGCGAAGCATTTTGCAGACGAACCCGAGGGCCTTCAACCGGTTCTGGAGCGAAACGAAGTTAAAACTACAAGTCACCCTGTGACCGTATGTCGCAAGTGATGGGCTGCAGCCCGTCAACCATGGGCTATTGGCAGATTAGGGGAAAATTTGAAATTTTTTGCGATGATTTCGCGGATGGGCTGGTGAGTGTCGTAAAACCCTCTGAAAGCCGCGTGTTTAGCGGCTTCGATGGGTTTTTCGATTCACCTGAACAGTTTTCGCTAATGCGACAAAAACGTATATCTGTAGGTGTTTAAAATAATTGACTACAAGGGTAGGTCAGCGCTGTCGCCTCTGTGCGAGGCGGTATAGAGCTGTGCCTGGCTCACCAGCCAGTCACGGAAGGCTCGCAGTGACGCGGACTCGACCTTGCGTTCGGGAATCATCAGATAGTAGGCCTTGTCGCTGGACAGCGCGTACCTGTTAGCGACCACCAGCCTGCCCTCATCCAGTTCGCGCTGGATCAGGAAGGGTGGGATCAGCGCGATGCCCATCTCGTGCATGGCCGCCTGGGCCAGCATCGAGAATAGTTCATAGCGCGGGCCTGTCATGTCGCCCGCGATATTCAGGCCCAGGCCATTGAACCACTGGCGCCAGGCGTAGGGCCGGGTGGTTTGCTGCAGCAGCGGCAGGCTGGCGATGCGCTGAGCGTCGAGCATGCCCTGCCCGCCCAGCAAGGCCGGGCTGCACACCGGCATGGGGTTCTCGCCCATCAGGCGATGGGACTGGGTGCCGGACCAGTCGGCATCACCGAAGTAGATGGCGGCATCGAACGGGGTGTCGGCGAACAGGAACGGGCGGGTGCGGTTGGTCAGGTTGACGGTGACCTCGGGGTGACGTTGCTGGAAGTCCTTGAGACGTGGCAACAGCCATTGGGTGCCGAAGGTGGGCACCACGGCCAGTTCGATGACGTTGGCGCCCTGCTGTCGCATCACCGACAACGTGTCGCGTTCCACCGCATCGAGCTGCGCGGCAACCTGTCGGCTATAGGAAAGCCCGGCTTCGGTCAGTTTCACGCCACGGCGTGAGCGCCTGAACAGTTCGACGTTGAGGAACTCCTCCAGCCCAGCGATCTGGCGACAGACGGCACCCTGGGTCAGGGCCAGCTCCTGGGCTGCCTTGGTAAAGCTCTCGTGACGTGCGGCCGCTTCGAAGCAGACCAGTGCGGTGGTGCTGGGGATCTTGCGGCGCATGTACGTCAACCTCACTTATAGAGCCGTGAATATGGCGATTTCGAGTATCACGGAGTGACAAAATATCACTTATGCGTGCGCAATCCTCGTTTGTCGTGTTGCCAGATCAGGCCTAGGATCAATGGCACAAGAAACCGCTCCCCTATTTCGAGGATTTCGCTCATGGCCGGTAAAGCAAGCTTCAACTGGATCGACCCGCTGCTGCTGGATCAGCAGCTCACTGAAGAAGAGCGCATGGTGCGTGACAGCGCTTATCAGTTCGCCCAGGACAAGCTGGCCCCGCGCGTACTGGAAGCCTTCCGTCACGAACAGACCGACCCGGCGATCTTCCGCGAGATGGGTGAAGTCGGCCTGCTTGGTGCGACCATTCCCGAGCAATACGGCGGCAGCGGCCTGAACTACGTGTGCTACGGCCTGATTGCCCGTGAAGTGGAGCGCATCGACTCCGGCTACCGTTCGATGATGAGCGTGCAGTCTTCGCTGGTGATGGTGCCGATCAATGAGTTCGGTACCGAGGCGCAGAAGCAGAAGTACCTGCCCAAGCTGGCCTCCGGCGAGTGGATTGGCTGCTTTGGCCTGACCGAGCCTAACCATGGCTCCGACCCGGGCTCGATGATTACCCGTGCCAGGAAGGTCGATGGCGGCTATCGCCTGAGTGGCAGCAAGATGTGGATCACCAACAGCCCGATCGCCGATGTGTTCGTGGTCTGGGCCAAGGATGATGCCGGCGATATCCGCGGCTTCGTGCTGGAGAAAGGCTGGCAAGGGCTCAGTGCTCCGGCGATCCACGGCAAGGTCGGCCTGCGCGCGTCGATCACCGGTGAGATCGTCATGGACAACGTATTCGTCCCTGAAGAGAACATTTTCCCGGATGTGCGTGGCCTCAAAGGTCCGTTCACCTGCCTGAACTCGGCGCGGTATGGTATCTCCTGGGGGGCGCTGGGGGCAGCCGAAGCCTGCTGGCACACCGCTCGCCAGTACACCCTGGACCGTCAGCAGTTCGGTCGCCCGCTGGCTGCCAACCAGCTGATCCAGAAGAAGCTGGCCGACATGCAGACCGAAATTACCCTGGCCCTGCAAGGCTGCCTGCGACTGGGGCGGATGAAGGATGAAGGCACTGCGGCGGTGGAGATCACTTCGATCATGAAGCGTAACTCCTGCGGCAAGGCCCTGGACATTGCCCGCATGGCCCGTGACATGCTCGGCGGCAACGGCATCTCCGACGAGTTCGGTGTGGCGCGCCACCTGGTCAACCTTGAGGTGGTCAACACCTATGAGGGTACCCATGACGTGCATGCGCTGATCCTCGGGCGTGCGCAGACCGGCATCCAGGCCTTCTACTGATAAGGAGCCAGTCCATGGGCGCGCTATCTCATCTGCGGGTGCTGGACCTCTCCCGTGTGCTGGCGGGGCCTTGGTCTGGCCAGATCCTGGCGGACCTTGGTGCTGACGTAATCAAGGTCGAGCGCCCGGGTAGTGGCGACGACACTCGCGCCTGGGGGCCACCCTTCCTCAAGGATGCCCGGGGTGAGAACACCAGCGAAGCGGCCTATTACCTGTCGGCAAACCGCAACAAGCGCTCGGTGACCATCGACTTCACTCAGCCGGAAGGCCAGCGCCTGGTGCGCGAGCTGGCGGCCAAGTCGGATATCGTCATCGAAAACTTCAAGGTCGGTGGGCTGGCGGCTTATGGGCTGGATTACCCAAGCCTGAAGGCGATCAACCCCAAGCTCATCTATTGCTCGATCACTGGCTTCGGCCAGACCGGGCCGTACGCCAAGCGCGCGGGGTATGACTTCATGATCCAGGGGCTGGGTGGGCTGATGAGCCTGACCGGCCGCCCGGATGGGGAGGAAGGTGCCGGGCCGGTGAAGGTGGGTGTTGCACTGACCGATATTCTTACCGGGCTGTACTCGACAGTGGCGATTCTGGCCGCCCTCGCCTACCGCGATCAGCATGGTGTTGGGCAGCACATCGACATGGCGCTGCTCGATGTACAGGTGGCTTGCCTGGCCAACCAGGCGATGAACTACCTGACCACGGGTAACCCGCCGCGGCGCCTGGGCAATGCTCACCCTAATATCGTCCCTTACCAGGACTTCCCGACGGCGGATGGCGATTTCATCCTCACCGTGGGTAACGATGGTCAGTTCCGCAAGTTTGCCGAGGTGGCTGGGCAGCCGCAGTGGGCAGATGACCCTCGCTTCGCTACTAATAAGCAGCGGGTGGCGAACCGGGCCGAGCTGATTCCACTGATTCGCCAGGCGACGGTATTCAAGACTACCGCCGAATGGGTGAGCCAGTTGGAGGCTGCCGGGGTGCCGTGTGGGCCGATCAACGACCTGGCGAAGATGTTCCAGGATCCACAGGTGCTGGCTCGGGGGCTGGCGGTAACCATGCCCCATGCGCTGGCTGGGAGCGTGCCGCAGGTAGCCAGCCCGATTCGGCTGTCCGAAACGCCTGTGGAGTATCGGCGTGCGCCCCCGCTGCTGGGTGAGCATACCGAGGCGGTGCTGGGTGATGTGCTGGGAATGGATGTGGATGCTGTAGGGCGTTTGCGCAGCGCTGGCGTGCTCTGACGCTATATAGAGCTATTGAAGAGCGGGGAGGCCGTCAGGCCTCCCCGCTTTGCTTTTCAGCGATATTGAAGTTTCTTGAAATTAAGGGTTGACGCGCTTTCGAATCCCCTTATAATGCGCCCCACTTCCGACG
>NZ_AP025944.1:5825000-6034532 GCF_024349685.1 Pseudomonas sp. LRP2-20
GGCGACCAACCAGATTCCGACCACGTCGGTGGCCACCTTGGTTAGCGACAACCCGCTAGCGCTGGCCAAAAACCTGAAGAATGCCGGCGCCGATTATGTGAAGCACAATGGCGGCGACTTCAGCATCGATGCCAAGGTCGATGGCAAGAACGTGCTGCTCACCGTGACCGGCGTTTCTGCCCACTCTTCGGAGCCAGAGTCCGGCATCAACCCGGTGGCGCGCATGCTCGACTTCCTCAATGGCCTGGGCCAGCAGGTGCCGCTCAAGCACAACCACTTCACCGATGCCGCCCGCTACGCCGCCGACAACTGGGGCCTGGACTATCTGGGCAAGCAACTGGGCATAGGCTTCGAAGACCCGTTCATGGGCCCGTTGACCACCTCGCTGACCTTCGTCGGCGTAGATGACAAGGGCCTGAAGCTGGCCGTGAACCTGCGTATCCCCAAAGGCAAGCCGCTGGCTACGCTCAAGGACCAGTTGGCCGACAAGCTCGGCAAATGGACCCGCCAGAGCCACACCTCGGTGGCCTTCGACTACAGCCTCGACGAGCCGATGTTCCGCAACCCCGAGGGCGAATGGGTCAAGGCGCTGCTGGATGTGGCCAGCGAGAACCTGGGCATGAAGCACGAATTCGGCACCTCGGCTGGTGCCACCTCGGTGCATGACCTGCCCAACGGCGTGCAGTTCGGCCTGGCCATGCCGGATGTGAAGTACACCGGGCACAACGACAACGAGTTCAAGACCGTGGAACAGTTCATGCTCGACTTGCAGATCGTGAGCGAGATGGTGGCGCGGATCGGGCAGATGCCGAAGCTCTGAGTCAGCTGTACCGGCCTCTTCGCGGCTAAAGCCGCTCCCACAGGTACTGCGGCGCATTTGCGGGCTGTAGAAATCCTGTAGGAGCGGCTTTAGCCGCGAAGAGGCCGGCACGGGCAACACCCATGACGTTTTTCAATCGACTCCATGCCGTTTCCTGCATTGCCGTGCAGGCCGGCTTGCCGGATGCTTTATTTACTCGGAGAGCTCGTCTTATTCACCCGCAGAGGCCCGTATGAAGAACGTCGAACAACTCCTCAAGACCAAGTCCCAGCACCAGACCGTGTACACCATCGGCCCGGATGACTCGGTGCTCGACGCCCTGAAACTGCTGGCGGAGAAAAACGTCGGTGCGCTGCCTGTGGTCGAAAACGACAAGGTAGTGGGGATCGTCAGTGAACGGGACTACGCACGCAAACTGGTGCTCAAGGGCCGCTCCTCCGCCGCAACGCCGGTGCGCGAGATCATGAGCGCGCCAGTGATCACCGTTGAGCCGAAGAGGAATCTGGATTACTGCATGCAGCGAATGACCGACCTCCACCTGCGCCACCTGCCAGTGGTCGACAACGGCAAGCTGCTCGGGCTGCTGTCGATCGGTGACCTGGTCAAGGAAACCATCGCCGAACAGGCCAACCTGATCAAGCAACTGGAGCAGTACATCCGCGGCGAATGATTGCGCCTCAGTGGTAGGCGCGCTCCAGCTCGTCCAGCTGATGGTCGAAGCTGCGCAGGCGCGCCGACCAGGTGTACACCAGCACCTCCAGGTCACGATTGAGCACGGCGGTATTGCCATGGCCGTTGCTCGACGGCTCGCACAAGTCCAGCTGATAACGCTCGCGGGCCATGGCCGTGGCCACGCTGGACAGATCGCGGGCATTGGCCAGCCAGTGATGGTGATGGTCGTGGATTTCCCGGTCGAGCGCCCGGCACTGGCGTTTCAGGGCATCCAGGCTCTGCTCCAGCGGGGTGCCCTTGAGCTCGCCCATGACCTCCTCGAAGGTGCGACCGGAATGCCAGTAGCTGCCCCAGAAATAGCGGTCGAACACTGTCTCGACACGGCGTAGCGCGACCTTGGTGTTCCAGATGGTCAGCAATGTTCGCCCCTGGACCACTTCACGCTTGTTCAGGCGCAACTGCTGCCAGGCAATCCAGGTCAGCGCCACCAGCGCGACCGCGCCAGTCACGGCGGCGGCAGCGTAGAGGAACTGTATCGCCTGGTTCATCTGCTGGGTGTGGCGGATACCATAGAAATAACTGGCCGTCAGGGTGCCCAGGATCGTCACGGAGCACCAGAAACCTGGTGCGTAGGGATCTTTCATCACGCTATCCCCTCTTGTTTTTTCCTGAGCATAGCAACGGCCAATCACTCGTCAGGTGCCGCTCGGCACTTTATTTTCGGGGGCGGCGCAGCGCTTCGTTGAGTTGATCGAAAGGCACCGCCCAATCGGCATCTTCAATGATGCTTTCTTTCAGGAAAGCGCGCTGGGACTCGGTCCAGAACGGTGCATCCACCAGCTTGGTCTCGTTCTTCAAGGGCGAATGGCTGGTGATGAACTGGTCGATGCTCTGCGCATCGTCGGGCAGGCCCAGTTGCTTGAACAGCTCGGCGAATGGATGGATCGGTGCGTCCATGGTTCCTCCTGTGTGCCGGGCTGGCCGTCCACGACGCCGGCCCGGCATTGGCTTGAAAACATCAGCACAGCTCGCGTACTTCGGCTTGCGGCACCAGTTTAAGGTACTGCTCCATGCTCATGTGGATCAGGTGATCGTGGTCACCCGCCTCCAGGTAGACATCGCCTTGGCGGGTAAGACTCGAATCGAGCAGCATCTTGATCTGGTAGGCGTCACCCATCGCCGGGATGGCACCCCGCTCGCAATCGCCGAACAGCATCGGCAAGGCGCTTTCGCGGGTCAGCTGCCAGGCGCCGGACATGCGCACCTTGCTCATGTCCATGTGCCGGTTGGCCGGTAGTACGGCCATGATGTAGTTGCCATGGCGGTCGTCGAGCATGACCGACTTGGCGACCCGCTCTGCGGGCACCCCGGCCGTGCGCGCCGACTCCAGGCTGGTGGCCGAGTGTGGGTGGGGAATGATGTCGTAGTCGCAGTTGGCCTGGTCCAGGCGCTGCTGCAGGGTTTTGGCCATACGCATGATGCACCTCCGGTTTCGCCCCCCAATTTCCAATTTTAGGCCTTGGGCCGGCAGGCATGGCTAAACTTCAAGCAGAGAGGTCGACGAGGTGACGACAGGTGATCACTCGATGTTGCCGCTGCTTGCTGCTGTTGCTTCTGCTTGGCCTTGCCCAGGCCGGTCAGGCGGCGCCCGGCAGCGTCTGGGTGCTGGGTATCGATGATGCCATCGGCCCGGCCAGCGCCGACTACCTGCTGCGCAACCTCGAACAGGCCAAGGCCCAGGGCGCCCAATTGGTGGTGCTGCGCCTGGACACCCCCGGCGGGCTGGACAGCGCCATGCGCCAGATGATCAAGGCGATTCTCGCCAGCCCGGTGCCGGTCGTCAGTTTCGTTGCCCCCAGCGGCGCCCGTGCCGCCAGCGCCGGCACCTACATCCTGTATGCCAGCCACGTCGCGGCCATGGCCCCGGGGACCAACCTCGGCGCCGCCACGCCGGTGCAGATCGGTGGCCTGCCCGGTACGCCAAAGGACGACAAGGCCAAGCCGAGCGACGAGGAACAGACCCTGGCGCGCAAACAGGTCAACGATGCCACCGCATACATCCGAGGCCTGGCTCAGCTGCGCGGGCGCAATGCCGACTGGGCAGAGCAGGCGGTGCGAGAGGCAGTCAGCTTGCCTGCCAGTGAAGCGCTACGCCTGAAAGTGATCGACCAGGTGGCCAACGACCTGCCCGATCTGCTGCACCAACTCGACGGCAAGACCTTGGTCGCCGCCGGCGAACCACGGCTGCTGCAAACACGGGACGCGGCGCTGGTCGAGCACCTGCCGGACTGGCGCACGCGCCTGCTGGCCGTCATTACCAGCCCTAGCGTGGCGCTGATCCTGATCATGATCGGGGTGTACGGCCTGTTGTTCGAGTTCATGAACCCCGGCTCAGCGCTGGGCGGCGTGGTCGGCGGTATCTGCCTGCTGCTGGCGCTGTACGCCCTGCAGCTGCTGCCGGTGAGCTTCGCCGGCGTGGCACTTATCCTGCTCGGCATCGCCTTCATGATCGCCGAGGCGTTCCTGCCCAGCTTCGGCGTGGTCGGTTTCGGCGGCATCGTGGCCTTCGTGGCAGGCGCGGTGATCCTGATCGACACCGATGCACCGGGCTTCGGTATCCCGCTGCTGCTGATCGGCACTCTCGCCGTGCTCTCGGCGCTGCTGATCGGCGGTGTGCTGGGCATGGCCATCAAGGCGCGGCGACGGGCGCTGGTCAGCGGTGACGCCGGCCTGGTCGGCAGCCTGGTGACGGTCACCCACGTGCTGGCGGACAACCCGTTCTGTGGTTCGGTACAGGCCCAGGGCGAACAATGGCAAGTCCAGTGCTCAACGCCGCTTCAGACCGGGCAGAACGTTCGGGTCACGGCGCGCCATGGCGTGATGCTGGAAGTGAGCGCCGCCGCACCGGCGGCGCAAGGAGACCGATGATGTTCATGCAAGTGGGTTTCGGCGCGGTGCTGATCGTGCTGGCGATGCTGTTGCTCTCGGCATTTCGCATCCTGCGCGAATACGAGCGCGGCGTGGTGTTCCAGCTGGGGCGCTTCTGGCAGGTCAAAGGCCCGGGGCTGATCCTGCTGATCCCGGTGATCCAGCAGATGGTCCGGGTCGACCTGCGCACCGTGGTGCTGGATGTACCGCCGCAGGATGTGATCACCCGCGACAACGTATCGGTGAAGGTCAATGCGGTGTTGTATTTCCGCGTGCTCGATCCGCAAAAGGCGATCATCCAGGTCGAGGACTTCCTCGTCGCCACCAGCCAGCTGGCCCAGACCACCTTGCGAGCGGTGCTGGGCAAACACGAGCTGGACGAACTGCTGGCCGAGCGCGAGCAGCTGAATTCGGACATCCGCCAGGTACTGGACGCCCAGACCGACGCCTGGGGCATCAAGGTGGCCAACGTCGAGATCAAGCATGTGGACCTCAACGAATCGATGATCCGCGCCATCGCCCGCCAGGCAGAAGCCGAACGCGAGCGGCGGGCCAAGGTGATTCACGCCGAGGGTGAATTGCAGGCGTCGGAAAAGCTGATGCAGGCCGCGCAGATGCTCAGCAAGGAGCCGGGGGCCATGCAGTTGCGTTACATGCAGACACTGGGGGCGATTGCCGGGGACAGGAGCTCGACCATTGTCTTTCCGCTGCCGATCGACTTGCTCAAGGGCTTGGTGGACAAGCAGAAATGACCGGGGCTGCCTGGCAGCCCCGGCTCTCGGTCAGATTGGCGCCCGACGCAGGGTGGCGAGGAAGGTCGCCGCGCCGATGAACAACCCGGCAAAGGTACGGTTCAGGCGCTTCTGCTGCTTGGGCGTGCGCAGCAGGCGCAGCACCCGCGCAGCCAGCCCGGTGTAACCCGCCATCACCAGCATGTCGACGCTGATCATGGTCACGGTGATCGCGATGTACTGCGGCAGCAGCGGCGCATGCGGGTTGAGGAACTGCGGCAGCACGGCGAGCATGAACACCAGCGCCTTGGGGTTGCTGACGTTGACCAGGAACCCCCGGAACATCAGGCTCAACGGCTTGCCGATCGGGCGCACGCCGGACTCGTCGGCCATGTCCATCGGCAGGGCGCGCCATTGCTTGTAGGCCAGGTAGACCAGATAGGCGACACCGAACCACTTGATGAGCTGGAAGGCGGTGGCGGAAGCGGCCAGGACGGCACCCACGCCGGCGGCGATGATGGCGATCTGCACGATCAGGCCTAGTTGCAGGCCCAGGGCATTCCAGTACCCACGCCAGAAACCGTACTGCAGCCCGCTGGACATCGAGGCAATCGCCCCGGCACCCGGCGACAGGCTGATCACCCAGCACGCGGCAAAGAAGCCCAACCACACTTCCATCGACATCACACACCTCGCTCAACAATTGTTGCAAAACGTTAAGCTAAGGGGTTGGCGAAAAAATAACCAGCAAATTCTGCGGACATTCCATCGCCTGTGCTGGCCCTTTCGCGGGACAAGCCCGCTCCCTCAGGAAAACCACAAACTTCAGAGCCTGTGAAGTGCCTGTGGGTGCGGGCTTGCCCCGCGAAAGGGCCGGAACAGGCGGCCACAATGGATCAGGACAAAGCCTCAAGCTCAGCCTGCATGCTCTCCAGGGTTTCCAGAGCCTCCATCCAGGCTTCCTCAAGCTCACCTTCGCGCTGCTTCAGCTTGGTCTGCCGCGCCAGCAGATCGCGCAACTCATCCTTGCGCGCCGCTTCGTACACACCACCATCACCCAGCGCAGTCTCGACCTCGGCCAGCTGCGCATGCACGTGGTTGAGCTCGCTCTCCAGCTTGTCGGCCGCCTTCTTGTGCGGTGCCAACTGCTGGCGCAAGGCCGCCGCAGCCTGACGCTGGGCCTTCTTGTCGGTCTTGTCCGGGTTGACCGGGGCATTGCTGGCCGGCGCACTGCGCTGGCGATACTCGACCAGCCAACGGCTGTAGTCGTCGAGGTCGCCATCGAAAGGCTCGACCTTGCCATCGGCCACCAGCAGGAAGTCGTCGGTGGTGCTCTTGAGCAGGTGACGGTCGTGGGAAACCACCACCACGGCACCGGCAAACTCCTGCAGGGCCATGGTCAGCGCCAGGCGCATTTCCAGGTCGAGGTGGTTGGTAGGTTCGTCGAGCAGCAGCAGGTTCGGCCGTTCCCAGGCGATCAGCGCCAGGGCCAGGCGGGCCTTCTCACCACCGGAGAAGTTCACCACCGGCTCGTCGACACGGTCGCCATGGAAATCGAAGCCACCCAGGAAGTCGCGCAGGGTCTGCTCGCGCTCGGTCGGCGCGATGCGCTGCAGGTGCAAGAGCGGGCTGGCCTTGTCGTCCAGCGAGTCGAGCTGGTGCTGGGCGAAGTAGCCGACGGCGAGGTTCTCGCCACGCACCAGGCGGCCCGACTGCGGCTCGAGCTCACCGGCGAGGTTCTTGATCAGGGTCGACTTGCCGGCGCCGTTGGGGCCGAGCAGGCCGATGCGTGCTCCCGGCACCAGCTGCAGCTTGACCTTGTCGAGGATGGCCTTGTCGCCATAGCCCAGGCGGCCTTCGGACAGGCTCAGCAGCGGGCTCGAAATCTTCTGCGATTCGCGGAAGACGAAGTCGAACGGTGAATCGACATGGGCCGCCGACAGCTCTTCCATGCGCTCCAGGGCCTTGATCCGGCTCTGCGCCTGGCGGGCCTTGGTGGCCTGGGCCTTGAAGCGGGCGATGTACTTTTCCATGTGCGCGCGCTGCGCCTGCTGCTTCTCGTAGGCCTGCTGCTGCTGCGCCAGGCGCTCGGCACGGGTGCGCTCGAAGGCGGTGTAACCACCCTTGTACAAGTTGAGCTTGCGCTGCTCGACGTGCAGCACATGGTCGACCACGGCATCGAGGAAATCACGGTCGTGGGAAATCAGCAACAGTGTGCCCGGGTAACCTTTGAGCCAGTCTTCCAGCCACAGGATCGCGTCGAGGTCGAGGTGGTTGGTCGGCTCGTCGAGCAGCAGCAGGTCGGACGGGCACATCAGCGCCTGGGCCAGGTTCAGGCGCATCCGCCAGCCACCGGAGAAGTCACCGACGCGGCGGTCCATCTGCTCGTTGGTGAACCCCAGGCCAGCCAGCAATTTACGGGCGCGGGCATCGGCGGTGTAGCCGTCGGCGACTTCCAGCTCACTGTGCAGGCGCGCCAGGGCAGTACCGTCGTGGGCCTGCTCGGCCACGGCCAGTTCGGCCTGAACCTTGCGCAGGCGGGCGTCACCGTCAAGCACATAGTCCACGGCCAGGCGGTCGAGGGTATCGACCTCCTGACGCATGTGGGCGATGCGCCAGTCGCCGGGCAGCTGGCAATCGCCGGCATCGGGCGACAGCTCACCGCGCAGCAAGGCGAACAGGCTGGATTTTCCGGCGCCGTTGGCGCCGATCAGGCCGGCCTTGTGACCGGCGTGCAGGGTCATCTCGGCGCCTTCTAGCAAGCGCTGCGGACCACGCTGTAAAGTGAGGTTGGATAGTCTGATCATAGTGGTCGCGGAGTCTACCAGCTTCCTCGGCCCGCAGCGTGAGTGGAATCATGTACACCGACCTGTGGAATCACGCCCTGGCGCTCTATGCCCGCCCAGGTGCCGAAACGGCTTGCCTGGATGTGCAGGCAATGGGGGGCGACGTCTGCCTGTTGCTGTGTGCGACCTGGCTGCAGGCGCGTGCCGTCAGCTTCAGCGAAGAGCGCGCCCAGGCATTGCGTGCGATTGCCGGGCCGTGGCAACACGATGTGGTTGCGCCGTTGCGTTGCCTGCGCCAGCAATGGCGCACGCCCGCGCAGCACGATCCACACCTGGCGGCGTTGCGTGAGCAGGTGAAGGGTCTGGAGTTACAAGCGGAGAAGGAGTTGCTGCAACGGCTGCAAACCTGTGCGCAACAATGGCCCTCAGGCTCGCATGAGCCCACGGACAATTGGCTGGACCGGCTGGCACCGGTCCAGGCCCGTGGCCACGACGCGCTGGTTAGCTTGCGCGTCGCGGCCGCAGCACTTCAGGAAGCCGAAGACGGCGCCTGAGCTGGGGTGCTGGCAGGTGCCGAGGGGGTGGCGGGAGCGGCCGAGTTGGTCGTTGGCGCAGTGGCGGCTGGTGTAGCCGGTTTGGTTTCGGCAGGTTTGGCCGCGACCGGTTTTGCAGGGGCCTTCGCTGCAGGTTTGGCGGCTGGCTTGGCGGCAGCGGGTTTAGCGGCAACCGGTTTAGCCGCTGGCTTGGCGGCAGGTTTGGCGGCTGTGGTTCTGGCCGGGGCTTTGGCTGCTGCAGGCTTGGCGGCAGCTGGTTTGGCAGGCGCCTTGGCTGCAGCAGGTTTCGCAGCTGGCTTGGCGGCAGGTTTGGCTGCGGCGGTTCTGGCCGGGGCTTTGGCTGCTGCAGGCTTGGCGGCCGCTGGTTTGGCAGGCGCCTTGGCTGCAGCAGGTTTCGCGGCTGGCTTGGCGGCAGGTTTTGCTGCGGCGGCTCTGGCCGGGGCTTTGGCTGCTGCAGGCTTGGCGGCCGCTGGTTTGGCAGGCGCCTTGGCTGCAGCAGTTTTCGCGGCCGGCTTGGCTGCAGGTTTGGCTGCGGCAGCTTTAGCGGCTGGCTTGGCGGCGGTAGCGCGGGCTGGGGCCTTGGCAGCGGCCGGTTTGGCCGGGGCCTTGGCGGCAGCAGGCTTGGCGGCGCTGCGGGCCGGTGCCTTGGCAGCAGCCGGTTTCACAGTCTTGGCAGCCACTGCACGCTGGTCGAGTGCCTTGCCAGCGGCCTCACGAACCTTGCCAACACCTTGGGCCAGTTTCAGGCTTTCTTGAGCATCACGCTTTAGTTGCTGAATGTAAGTACGCGTCTGAGTCTGGCGTTCCTTGAGCGAATCGAGCAATGCTTCAAGTTCACCAATAACCTTTTGCGCCTTGTTCTGTGCCTTGGCTTTGCCTGCCTTGGCCGCATCCTGCAACTTCAGGCGACCGTTGTGCAGTTTTTCCTGGGCTTTGCCGCGCTGCTTTTCCAACTTGGCCAGCAATTTCTCCGCATCAGCCAGCGCTTGCGAGCAGGCCTCTTCCAAGTGTTCGAGCAGGCTGCCCGAAAGTTGCTGGAGCAGGTGTAACGGCGTATTTACTGGTTTCTTTTTAGCCGACATGGTTTACCTCCTGGCTGACGAGATTGCGGCTCATACTATGCTTCTGCTGCTACCGCCGCTAGGGCATGTTGACAGTATTGATGGCGCCGCGTTGCATGCCTGGGCAAAGTTGTTATCTTGCAGCTCCGTGCAAGTGTAGTTGCTTAACAAAACGTTGCAGGTTTTTGCGGGGTGCATGACTTGAGTCGTTTATCGTTGCGTATATCGAGCGCCGCGCGGGCGGCGCTCGATCTCGACAACAACCAATCAATCACGCCAAGCACCCGAGCCATTACACACATCTGGATCAGAACCTACCCATGTCTCGTATTCTTGTTCTCAGCCTGTGCCTGATGGCGCCATTCGCCCTGGCCGATACCGCTCCTGCCAATGATCACGATCTGGCCTACAGCCTCGGTGCCAGCCTGGGTGAGCGCCTGCGCCAGGAAATGCCCGGCCTGCAACTGGATGCGCTGGTCGAAGGCCTGCGCCAGTCCTATCAGGGCCAGCCACTAAAGCTCGACAAGGCACGCATGGAGACCATTCTCCAACAGCACGAAGAGCAGGCCAGCAGCGCCGCCGAACAAGCCGAAGTGACCAAGCTGCAAGCCGTGGAAACCCGCTTCATGGCCAACGAGCGGGCCCGCGCCGGCATGCACGAACTGCCCGAAGGCGTGCTGTACACTGAGCTGAAAGCGGGTAATGGCGCGCAGCCCAAAGCCGGCGGCAAGGTTCAGGTGCGCTATGTCGGCAGGCTGCCGGATGGCTCGGTATTCGACCAGAACCAGCAACCGCAGTGGTTCAGCCTCGACTCGGTGATCGAAGGGTGGCAGGTGGCGCTGCCACACATGAAGGCGGGTTCGACCTGGCGCCTGGTTATCCCCTCGGCACAGGCCTACGGTGCCGAGGGCGCGGGTGACCTGATCGCGCCCTACACGCCGCTGGTGTTCGAAATCGAGTTGCTGGCGGTCGGCGACTGAGGCCGACCGTCAAGCTTCGACCGCGCCCTCTTCCTTGTGCGCGTTATGCAGCACCTCGATCAGGCAGTCTTCGAGCTCGAAGCGTTCGTGCAGCAGGCTGCCCAACTTGCCCAGCTTCTCGGCGAAGCGCTCGATGTCCTTGCATTCACCCTTCTCGCAATGGTCGTTGAAAGCCAGTGCGATCTGGGTAATGTCGTTGATTCGCGGGTTGATCTCTTCGGCCAGTTTCAGCGCCTTCTCATCCCCGAACGCCTTGGCCTCGGTGACCAGTTGCTCACTAACTTCGAAGTGCCAGGCTGACACATAATCCACCAGCACCGCACAGAAGTCGCGGTTCTTGTGCTTGTCGGCAAAGGCTGGCTTGGCGTCGCGCAAGATGCGGAAAGCCTGGACCAGCTCCTCTCGCTCCTCGAGCCAACGGTCGATCAGCTTGTGAACCCCACCCCAGCGTTCCTGGGCGTTCTGACAACTATCGAGCATGGCGATCTCTTCCCTTCTGGGTAGATGCCGCTGCACCTCGCACCACGACCGTGCAGCACAAAGGTGACATCAGCAGGACGGCATCGAGCAGTTGTGTTTTCGGTATGCGTGCTGGGAGATTATTCCCGCGCGTGCTTAGCATCAAGGTACGCAGCAGACAAAGTTCATACAAGTGTTTAATACTCCGATGCACCACCATTGGTCGCGCTATCGGCCAGCGCTATGCGCCAGGTCAAGGATTGCCAAGCGAGCGGAAACGATACGCCAGCAGCCAGCTCAAGGGCAGCGCTGCCAGCAACAGAAACGCCAGCAGGCTCCATTCCGGCAAGGTCAGGTCGAGAAAGCTCCAAGTCAGCGAGCTGCAGTCGGGGCCGCCGAGCAATAGCTGGCGCGCAGCTTCGCGCCACGACAGCTCGAACATGCGCCCGATCGGCAACGGGCACATGTGGCTGGCATCTACCGCCCCCTGCAACCACACATGGCGCGCAGCCAGCACGGCACCGCTGGCTGCGAACAGCAGCGCCGTTCGCGCGTACCGCCGTGCCCCGGCAATGCCAGGCGCATGCAACGCCGCACACAGGCTCACCAATGCATAAATGCCCAGCAGTACCCGCTGGCTGAAACACAGTGGGCAAGGCACAAGCCCAAGAACACTTTCGAGATGGAAAGACGCCCCCAGCACCGCCAGCGCGGCAAGGCATGCCGGAATGAAGAACGTGCGCAGACTGGCCATAGACATGGGCAGAAATGTCCCGGGAAAGTTGAAGTGGCCTGGAACGGTAGAGGAAAGGCCGGGGTTGTTTCAAGGCGCTACTGGAATGACAAGTCGCTGTATTGCAAGGGAAGTTTCAATTCGAGCTGTAGGAAATTTCTTAAGAGAAGATTGTAGAACTAACTTTATAACGCTGAATAAGTTACCGGCCCCATGAGCCCGCGCACTGGCGCGGGCTCATGGGCGTTCAGGCGCGCGCGCCCTCAGGCAACGGCAGTGCCAGAAGACGCTCATCGAGCAGGCCCAGGCCTTCCTCGAACAGCTGATTGCTGCGTTCGGTTTCGCCCAGGCTGGCAAGCAGGCGCGCCAGTTCGGCACAGGCTTCCGGATTACGCTCCATGCGCAGGCTGCTTTCGAGATAGTCACGCGCCTTGCCCCACAGGCGGTTCTGCAGGCTCAGTCGACCCAGGGTGAGCAACAGGCTCGGGTCTTGGGGATGGGCCTTCAGCCAGCCTTCGGCGGTTTGTAGCTGACGCGCCGGGTCATCACCGCGGACCAGGCCATACAGGCGAGCCAGGTGGCTTTCGTACTCACGCTTGAGCGCAGTGCGCAGCACCTGCTCGGCTTCGCCCTGGGCACCGACCTGGCGCAGCTGTTCGGCATAGGCCAGCACCAGTTGCGGCTCCTGACGCTGGGCTGCGGTCAACTGCTGCCAGGCGAGCTCAAGGGCCTGACGGGCACTGTGCGAATCCTCGCCACGGGTGGTCGCCAGGCCAAGGTTCTGGCCCCAGGCGCGCTTTTCCAGCGCGGCCAGCTCATCGGCCGGCAACACCTTGCCCTTGCGCAGGTCCGGCAGCAGGCGAATCAGCGCCGACCAGTCGCCACGCTCCAGGTGCAGGCGCTGCAACAGGCGCAACACCTGGGTGTTATGGGGGTGGCGCTCCTGCATGGCCAGCAGGGTTTCCAGCGCAGCATCGCGCTCGCCGCGGTCCATCTGCAATTGCGCATGGGTCAGGGCAATGGCCAGCTCGGCCTGGGGCTGACGCTCCAAGGCACGCTCCAACAGGTTGTCGCTGTCCTCCTTGCGCCCCTGTTCATTGGCGGCGCGGGCGGCGCCGAGGTAATACAGCAGTGGCTGGCGCTCAGCCTCGGCAGCACGATGCAGGTGGCGCTGAGCGCTGGCCCAGCGGCCCTCGGCCAGGTCCAGCTGGCCCTGTTCGATGGCGATCCGCACGCGGCGGCTGCGGTTGCGCCGCGACCACGGGTTGACCACGCCACTGGAGGTCAGCACCAGGCCGACCAGGTAACGCAGCAGCAACAGCACCACCACCACGCCCGCCAGCGCCGCAAGTGCCGCCCACAATCCGGATTGGTAACGGAAACCACCGTAGGCGATCAGTACATAACCACTGTGCTTGGCCACCGCAATGCCCAGCGCTGCGGCAATCACGATCGCCAGTACGGCCAACAGGTAGACACGCTTCATGGTTTGCCCCCTTCAGCCTCGGCTGGCAGATGGCGGCGCTGGATATATGCCTGCACCGCCGCCAGGCTTTCGCTCAGGTCCGGGGTCACTACCGAGACAGGCTGCTCCGCCAGCGCGTTGAGGCTGTCGAGCATCGCCTTGCTTTGCGGGTTATCAGCATTGAAGTTGGCCAGCAGCACACTGCGTGCATCATCCAGGGCCTGGTTGTAGACCTTGGCCTCGCCATTGAGCGCAGCCCACTGCGCCTGCTCGATGGTCAGGCTCAGGGCCAGGCGCAGCTGGTTGAGCTGCTGGCCAGCCAGCAACGGCCGCACATTGTCGTCGGCATTGAAGTCGATCTGGAAGTACTTGGAGATTTCTGCCCACCACTGCGACAGGCGACTGGCCCCATCACCATCGGCAGTCAGCGCGCCAAGCGCATCGGCGTTGCTGGCGAACTCGGGCGATTGGGCGCTGAGTTGCTGCACCAGCTCACGCTGGGCGGCGAGCTTGAGGAACAGGCCGGTGCGGTCCGGCTGCTGGGTGCTATTGAGTGTGGCCAGGCTGCGCGCCAGCTGCTCGCGGGCGGCAAAGGCACCCGGGTCGCTCTGCTCGCGGAGGATTTCGTCGGCACCTTCGACCAGCGCCTTGGCGCTGGTGATGTCCTGTAGCGCGGACAAGCGCAGGGTGGCCAGACGCAACAGGTGTTCGGCCTCGGCCAGGCGCCATTCCTTGCGGCTCTCGCCGAGTACGGTTTCCAGACGCTGGCTGAGACGTTGCTGGTCGCCTTGCAGCTGCGCCACCAGGCGGCGGCGGTCTTCCAGTTCGCTGGCCGCCGGCAGGCTGGCCAGTTGCGCACTGATCTGCTGTTCACGCTGCTGCAGTGCAGCGGCGCGCTGGTTGAGGGCTTCGAGGTGCTGGCCCTGGTTCACTTCACTGCTTTGCAGCTGCCGCACCTGCCAGACACCCCAACCCCCCACTGCAACCCCGGCCGCACCCAACAACAGCGCCAGCACGGCCAGACCACTGCCAGAACGCTTTACAGGCTTGTCGGTGACGGGTTGCGCCGGCTCTTGCACCGACGGCTGATCATTGTTGGACAAGACAGTTTCGCTCACGTATCCATCCTTTGCATGGGGGCGCCTCGCGCTAGTGCGAAGCGCCTTGAGAGGCAGGTGCAGCACTGCGCTGCACGGCTGCCAGCAAGGCCGTGGCACTCGCGCCACGGCAATCCACAACCTGTTGGGCCCCGGCGGCCCGGGCCTGTTCAGCGACCCGCGGGCTCGGCACGAACAACGGCAGGCTGGCTACGCGCGGCCAGTCGGCGGCGGCCATCTGCTGCAAATGTTCAAGACCCTGCCCACTGCTGACCACCAGGCCATTGAGGCGTTCCGCTTGTATGCGGCGCATCAGTGTGCCCGCCGGGTACTCCGGCAAGCAGCGACGATACAGTTCCAGATATTCGACACTAGCACCTTGCTCTGCAAGACGCTCGGCCAGCAGTTCGCGACCTCCGACGCCACGGACAATTACCACGCGTGAGGTAGGAACTGCGACAGCCTCGCGCAGGATCGGCAGTGCGAGCAAGGCCTCACTGTCATCACCTTGTGTAGGGAAAGTCACCTTCAGACCGGCGGCCTGCAACACCGCCGCGGTCGCTTCACCCACAGTGAACCACCTTGTCGGCGGGGGCTGCAGACCGGCTTCTGCCAACCGCCCGAGCAGCAGCCGGGCAGCTGGCTTGCTGACCACGATGATCGCCTGGCACTGACTCAACCCTGTCAGCAACTGCTGCTGTGCCCCACCCAGCACCACTGGCTCGATGGCCAGCAACGGCAAGCAACTGCTGGCCACACCGGCAGCGGCAAGGCTCTGCGCCAGTGCCGCGCAGTCCTCTTCAGGCCGGGTCAGCAACAGGCGCCAGGGGCTCACGGATGCCCGGCCTCGCCGTAGACTTCCTTGAGAATGGCCTCGGCGCCTTGGCCCAGCAGGTCTTCGGCAACCTGCACGCCCAAGGCTTCTGCATTGGCACGCGGCGCGCGGGCATCAGCCACCAGCAAGGTGCCGCCACTTGGCTGGCCCACCAGGCCACGCAGCCACAGCTGGTCGCCTTCGAGCACCGCATAGCAGGCAATCGGCACCTGGCAGCCACCGTTGAGGCGCTTGTTCAAGGCTCGCTCGGCAACCACGCGGTCGGCGGTATCGGCATGGTGCAGCGGTGCCAGCAAGGCATGGATTTCACTGTCGGCGCTGCGGCACTCGATACCCACCGCCCCCTGGCCACCGGCTGGCAGGCTGTCGTCGACACTGATGGCAGCGGTGATGCGGTCCTCGAAGCCCAGACGGATCAGGCCCGCTGCGGCGAGGATGATGGCGTCGTACTCACCGGCGTCGAGCTTGGCCAGGCGCGTGTTGACGTTGCCGCGCAGGAAGTGGATTTTCAGGTCCGGCCGACGTGCCAGCAGCTGGGCCTGACGGCGCAGGCTGGAGGTGCCGACGATGCTGCCGGCCGGAAGCGCGTCGAGGCTGGCGAAGTTGTTCGAGACAAAGGCATCGCGTGGGTCTTCGCGCTCGCAGATGCAGTACAGCCCCAGGCCCTCAGGAAAGTCCATGGGCACGTCCTTCATCGAATGCACGGCAATGTCGGCTTCATTGTCCAGCAGCGCTGTTTCCAGTTCCTTCACGAACAGGCCCTTGCCGCCGATCTTCGCCAGCGGCGCATCGAGCAGCTTGTCGCCGCGGCTGACCATGGGCACCAGGGTCACCAGCAGACCGGGGTGGGCCTGCTCGAGGCGGGCTTTGACGTATTCGGCCTGCCACAGGGCCAAGGCACTTTTACGGGTGGCAATGCGGATTTCGCGAGTGGACATGGAACGCCCCGATCCAGAGAAATGCCGCTGATGATAACAGCATCACCGGCATCGCTAGCAGATGTGGATCCGCGTGAGGGCCTTCGCGGCCAACGCAGCTCCTACAGGCGGCGCTGTACCTGCGGGAGCGGCTTGAGCCGCGAACAAGGGCGCGGCCCTTGCCATGCAGGCTCGGCCTTAGAGTGTTTGCATCATCTTGCGCACACCCGCCACATGCCGGCGGCTGACGGTCAGGGCATCACCGTCGAGGCCCTTGAGGAACAGCTGGAAATGCCCCAGCGGCGTGCGTTGCAGGCGTTCGATACGCTCGCGGGCAACCAGCGCATTGCGGTGAATGCGCACGAAGCGTTCGCCGAATTCGTCCTCCAGCGCCTTGAGCGGCTCGTCGAGCAGCACCTCACCGGCCTCGTGCCGCAAGGTCACGTACTTATGGTCGGCAATGAAATAGATGACCTGGGGCAAAGGAATCAGCTCGATCCCTTTGCGCGTGCGCGCACTGATATGGCTGCGCGGGCCGCCGCCTTCACTGCCAGGCCGGGTCAGCGCCGCCAACTGGGCACGGTTGGGCTTCTCGGCCTTGCGCAAGGCGTCGCGCAGGGCCTGAGGTTGAATCGGCTTGGTCACGTGGCTGAGGGTGCTGTCCTTGAAAGCCTCCGCACCGTATTCATCATCACCGGTACAGAACACCACCGACGGCGGCGCCTCGCGCTCGCACAGGCGAGCAGCGACCTGCAGGCCATCCAGGCCTGGCATGCCGATGTCCAGCAGGACCACATCGGGCTTGAGGCTTTCGATCAGTGCCAGGGCCTCCTCGCCGTTGGTGGCGCTGGGCTCCAGCACGGAGTACCCCTCAAGTTCAGCGATCAGCCGTGTGAGGCGTTCACGGGCTTGGGGTTCGTCATCAACGATCAGGACATTCATAATTGCTCTGGATTCCTGAGTGAGTCTCGCACAGGTATAGCGTAGACAAGAGCAGGTCGAGCGACACTGCGGTCACGCTCTAGACCGATACGAAGGCCAAAGATTCACTGAGCCGGCAGAATCGCTGCCAGTCCTCTGTCCAACTGTAGACGGTCCGTGGAACACTGCCGTTCAATCGTTGAATATCGTCCTGGCCTGCCTTTATGGATGTTTTCCAGCGGTTTCTGACGACCGACGCCCTGCGGCAGTCGGCCCAACCCTGCTATCATCGGCGCCACTTTTTCGTTCACGCCTGCAATGAGTGAATCCATGAGCACCGACAAGACCAATCAGTCCTGGGGCGGCCGCTTCAGTGAGCCCGTCGACGCCTTCGTCGCCCGTTTCACCGCCTCGGTCGACTTCGACAAGCGCCTGTACCGCCACGACATCATGGGTTCGATCGCCCACGCCACCATGCTGGCGCAGGTCGGCGTGCTCAGCGATGCCGAGCGCGACACCATCATCGATGGCCTGAAAACCATCCAGGGCGAGATCGAGGCTGGCAGCTTCGACTGGCGCGTCGATCTCGAAGACGTGCACATGAACATCGAAGCACGCCTGACCGACCGCATCGGCATCACCGGCAAGAAGCTGCACACCGGCCGTAGCCGCAACGACCAGGTAGCCACCGACATCCGCCTGTGGCTGCGTGACGAGATCGACCTGATCCTGGCCGAGATCACCCGCCTGCAGCAGGGTCTGCTGGAGCAGGCCGAGCGTGAAGCCGAAACCATCATGCCCGGCTTCACCCACCTGCAGACCGCCCAGCCGGTCACCTTCGGCCATCACCTGCTGGCCTGGTTCGAAATGCTCAGCCGCGACTACGAGCGCCTGGTCGACTGCCGCAAGCGCGCCAACCGCATGCCGCTGGGCAGCGCCGCGCTGGCTGGCACCACCTACCCGATCGACCGTGAACTGACCTGCAAGCTGCTGGGCTTCGAGGCCGTGGCCGGCAACTCGCTGGACGGCGTTTCGGACCGTGACTTCGCCATCGAATTCTGCGCTGCCGCAAGCGTGGCGATGATGCACCTGTCGCGTTTCTCCGAAGAACTGGTGCTGTGGACCAGCGCCCAGTTCCAGTTCATCGACCTGCCTGATCGCTTCTGCACCGGCAGCTCGATCATGCCGCAGAAGAAGAACCCGGACGTGCCGGAGCTGGTGCGTGGCAAGAGCGGCCGTGTCTTCGGCGCCCTGACCGGCCTGCTGACCCTGATGAAAGGCCAGCCGCTGGCCTACAACAAGGACAACCAGGAAGACAAGGAGCCGCTGTTCGACGCCGCCGACACCCTGCGCGACTCGCTGCGCGCCTTTGCCGACATGATCCCGGCGATCAAGCCCAAGCACGCCATCATGCGCGAAGCGGCGCTGCGCGGTTTCTCTACCGCAACCGACCTCGCCGACTACCTGGTCCGCCGCGGCCTGCCGTTCCGTGACTGCCACGAAATCGTCGGCCACGCCGTGAAATATGGCGTCGACACCGGCAAGGACCTGGCCGAGATGAGCCTGGACGAACTGCGCCAGTTCAGCGACCAGATCGAGCAGGATGTGTTTGCCGTACTGACCCTGGAAGGCTCGGTGAATGCCCGTAACCACATCGGTGGTACGGCACCGGCCCAGGTGCGTGCTGCCGTCGCTCGCGGCAAGGCCCTGCTGGCTTCGCGCTAAGGTCCATTGCGAGGGCTTCGCCCTCGTTCGCGGGCAAGCCCGCTCCCACAGGTATGGTGCAAGGCTCAGGCAATGCACAATTCATGTGGGAGCGGGCGCGCCCGCGAATGGGCTGCAAAGCAGCCCCCGGTCATTCAGCGCTTGCCGCTACGAATCATCTCCATGAAGGCCGGCATCGCCGCCTCCTTGTCCGCCACGATTTTCGCCATGTGCGGGTTCTCGCGCATTTTCTCGAGCAACGCCTTCGCCTCAGGGAAGTCTGCCAGGAAGTCGATATTCAGCACCTTTTTGCCCACCGCATAGGCCAGATCGACCGAGAAGCAGAACATCAGGTCGGCCAACGTCAGCTCCTCGCCCGCCACATAAGGGGCAAAGCGCCCATTGCGTTTGAGCGTGGCAAAGCCCGCCAGCAGTTCGCTACGCGCCCGCTCCTTGATCAGCGGCTCCACCGCCGCACCGAAGAACGATTCGGCATAGCAGGTACGCGCCGGCAATTCGATATACAGCTCGATTTCCTTGAGCAGTTCACGCACCTTGGCCTGCTCGAACGGGTCGGCAGGCAGCAGCGCCTTGCCCCCGCGGGTCTGCTCGATGTAGTCGAGGATCACACTGGTCTCGCTGAGGAACCCGTGTTCGGTTTCCAGCACCGGCACCTTGCCGCGCGGGCTGACTGCCAGCGCCTGCGGCGCCTGACCGCCGTAGAAGGCGACTTCTTCGA
Source organism: Pseudomonas sp. LRP2-20 (assembly GCF_024349685.1). Taxonomy (NCBI): domain Bacteria; kingdom Pseudomonadati; phylum Pseudomonadota; class Gammaproteobacteria; order Pseudomonadales; family Pseudomonadaceae; genus Pseudomonas; species Pseudomonas sp. LR2-20. The sequence goes on from NZ_AP025944.1 coordinate 5,844,403, forward strand.
AAGGCAGGCCTTTCTCCAGCAGGGCCAGCTTGACCATGTTGTAGTAGTTGCTGACCGAGAATCCGTGAAGCTTGAGCATGGGGTTACAGCCTCCAGGCCGTGTGGGGATGGCTCGGCTGTTATAGACCGTACGCCGATGCCTGACCAGCGTCATGCACCCGGTCAATGACCGGGCATTGCTGACGCGGGCATGGCAAACTGTGCGTCCCCACCACAGGAGTACCGCCATGAGCGAGCACGACGAAATCGACAATGACGACGAAGCCTTCGCCGAGGCGACGCTGACCGAGGCCATCGAAAACCAGATTGAAAGCGGCGAGCCGCCAGCGGCCAAGGCCACCTTCAACAAGCTGACCCTGGTCGGCTACGAGCGCGAAGACATCCTCAACCTCATGGCCCACGTGCTGGCCATCGAGATCGACAACATGCTCAAGGATGACCGCCCGTTCAACGGCGAGTGGTACGAGGCCGCCCTGCGCGCCCTGCCCGAACTGCCGCCTGAGGCAGATCAAGGCGACGACGAATAACCCGGCTACACTCCAGGGTCAGGCACCGCTGGCGGTGCCGCCATCCTCGTCTGGAAGTCAGGAGTCGCCATGTCCTTTACCCCCGAGCTGATCGCCGAACTGGAAGTGCTCGCCCTGTTCAACCTGGACAGCAGCCAGGAAGGGATCAAGATTCACGCCAACGCCTCCCCTGCCCTGGTCGCCGCCGCGCAACGGCTGTACGACAAGCAACTGACCGATCAACCCGATGGCGGTTACCTGACCAGCCTGGGGCATGATGCGGTAGAAAGCGTGCAACTGCTGCTGAACATCCTCAAATCCCCACAGCCCGCATAAACCCACACCGGCCTCTTCGCGGGCAAGCCCGCTCCCACAGGTTTTACACCGCCCCCCAAGTATGGCGCGGTACTTGTGGGAGCGGGCTGGCCCGCGAAAGGGCCAGAACAGGCGATAGAAAAATGGCGCCAATAATCCATATTCCGCTTATCCGACTGCCCCACTCAGGCTAAACTCGCCCACAGCTCCCCCGGCCCGCCCTGAGTGTGCAATGAACCACCCCCACGAAATCCGCCCTGACCTGGACGAAGGCATCGACCGCAAGGTGCTGGCGACATTGCGTGCGCGCTTCCTGCACATCAACCAATGCCGGCTCGAACGTGCAATGGAGGGCCTGTCGAGCCGCCAGCAGCTGGTCCTGACCCTGCTGCCGCTGCTGTTCCACGTCAACCATCCGCTGCTGCCCGGTTACGTTTCTGGTGCCACACCGGCCGGGGTGGCGGGCTTCGAGCCGGATGCCGAACAGGTCGCCGACGCCCAGCGCCTGGCTCGCTCGTTTGCCTACAAGGCGCGCCATGGCAACCCGCCACGCCCGATCCACGGCCTGTTCCTGATGGGCAGCCTTGGCTCACTGGCCCAAGCCGAACAGAGCGACATGGACCTGTGGGTGTGCCATGCCCCCGGTTTGAGTGAGGCCGAACGCGATGAACTGCGGCGCAAATGCCTGCTGCTGGAAGCCTGGGCGGCCAGCCAGGGCGCCGAGGCGCATTTCTTCCTGATCGACCCGCAAAGCTTCGCTCAGGGCCAACGTGACAGCCAGCTCAGCTCCGATGACTGCGGCACCACCCAGCATTTCCTGCTGCTCGACGAGTTTTACCGCACCGCCATCTGGCTCGCCGGGCGCACGCCGCTGTGGTGGTTGGTGCCGGTCTATGAAGAGCACAACTATCAGGCCTATACCCAGACCCTGCTGTCCAAGCGCTTCATCCGCAACCAGGACGCCCTCGACCTTGGCAACCTTGCACATATTCCGCCCGGCGAGTATGTCGGGGCTGGGCTGTGGCAGCTGTACAAAGGCATCGACTCGCCCTACAAGTCGCTGCTCAAGCTGCTGCTGACCGAGGTTTATGCCAGCGAGCACCCGACCGTGCGCTGCCTGAGCCTGGACTACAAGCAGGCAGTGTTCGCCAACCACCTCAACCTCGACGAACTCGATCCCTATGTGATGGTGTACCGGCGTATCGAGCGCTACCTGCAGCAACGCGGCGAAACCGCGCGGCTCGAACTGGTCAGGCGCAGCCTGTACCTGAAGGTCAACAAGAAGCTGAGCGGACTGGACCGTAGCCGCAGCAACGGCTGGCAGCGGCAGCTGTTGCAGCGCCTGGCCGATGAGTGGGGCTGGGACGAACGCCAACTGGCCATGCTCGACAGCCGCAGCCAATGGAAGGTCCGCCAAGTCGCCGTCGAACGCCGTGAACTGGTAGCGGAGCTCAACCATAGCTATCGCTTCCTCGGCCAGTTCGCGCAAAGCCAGGCCGCCAGCAGCCGCGCCGACCAGCGTGACCTGAATGTCCTGGGCCGGCGCCTGTACGCGGCTTTCGAACGCCGCGCCGGCAAGATCGAAGTGATCAACCCAGGCATTGCCCCGGACATCGCCGAAGACACCTTGACGTTGGTCCAGTCGCCAAACCGCAAGGAGCCTGGCAGCCATCACTGGGGGCTGTACAACGGTAATCTGGGGGTGCACGAATGGGAGCATTTCAGCCCGATCAAGCGCTGCCGCGAGCTGCTCGAACTGCTGACCTGGGCCCACCGCAACGGCGTCATCGACAGCACCACGCGCATTGCCCTGCACCCGGGCGACAGCGACCTCAGCGAGTTCGAGCTGTTCAACCTGCTGGGCAGCCTGCAGCAGAGCATCCCGCTGCCGTTGGGCAGCGTCAGCGAAGAGCGCCTGCTGCAACCGAGCGTGGCTGACGAGATCCTGCTGCTGGTCAACGTCGGCGTGGACCCGCTGCGCCATCACCGCGACCTGAACATCCTGATGACCACCGAGCGCACTGACTCCCTGAGCTATGCCGGCGTGCGCGAGAACCTGGTGCTGACGGTCGACCAGATCACCCTCAACAGCTGGAACGAAGTGCTGGTGCAGCGCTACGACGGTGAACACGCACTGCTGCGCTGCCTGCGTGACTTCCTCAACAGCCTCGGCCAGCGCCGCCACCGCCCGCAGGTTCGGGTGCGCTGCTTCTGCCACAACCGCGCCCAGGCCATCAGCCAGCGGGTCGAGGAGATCTTCGACACGGTGCAGTTGCTGCTCGACCAGGGCCTGAACCACCGCTACCTGCTGCAGGTAGCGCAATACACCCATGTGCTGGAACTGTTGCCCGGCCAGGTCAGCCTGGCGACCTTGGCCGAGCATGACGCGCTGCTCGATCACCTGGGCGAAGTGCGCAACCGCTACAGCCCGTTGCACCTGGATGGCAATGCGCTGCAGGACTACGACCTGCCCCTGGTACTGGAACACGGCCGGCGCAATTGCATCCAGGTGTTCTACCGTCTGCTCGACGGCTGGGCCGACCTGTACGTGCTGGATGAGTACAACGCCCTGTGGCAGCAGCGTCTGCCGCTGCACGACGAGAACCACCTGTTGCTGCCGTTGCAGCGTTTTCTGCGTTCGGTGGTGGTGCGCCACGATGCCCGCCTTCCGCTCGACCATCTGCAGCAGGCTTCACTTGGCATCCACTATGCCCAGTTGCTGCCCTCCGGGCCGGGCAAGGCACGCAGCATCGAGCCCCGCCCGGCGCCCAGCGCTGGCCTCGACCAACCTTATTACGAAGTTCAGGCCATTCTGCAGGCCGGTACGGGGGATGATGTGCATGTGACGCTGTATTGCGACCAGCAGGAGTTTTCCGAACTGGAGCATGGCGACCAGCTGTATGAAGTGGTCGCCCGGCAGATCCTTGGCCAGCGCCGCAGTGCCGGGCACTACCGCTGCTACATCACCGACCTCGACCTGTCCGAGCTGCTCGAGGATGAGCAGGGGTCGACCAGCCTGTACCTGCGCTACAAGCGCGAGCTGGAGCAGGCGCTGAATGATGGACTGGCGCAGTTGCAGGCTGCTCTGGAGCCTTGAAGATCTTGGGGCTGCTTCGCAGCCCATCGCCGACAAGCCAGCTCCCACACCGATCGCATTAACCCAAGCCGTGCACCATACCTGTGGGAGCCGCGCTTGCCGGCGATGGGCCGCGAAGCGGTCCCGGGGATTTCAGAGGTCGAAATCGCCAGCCGCTTCTGGCTGGTATTCGACTTCCAGCAACTTCAGCTTCAGGGTCTTGCCCCCCGGTGCCGGCCAGTCGATCTGCTCACCCACCGACAAGCCCAGCAGCGCGCAGCCGATCGGTGCGAGTATCGAGACCTTGCCCTCGCCCCCTGCATCCTTCGGGTACACCAGGGTCAGGTGGTAGTCCTTGCCACTGGCTTGCTCACGGCAATGCACGCGCGAGTTCATGGTCACCACGCCGGCCGGCACTTCCTCGTGACCGACCACCTGACCGGCACGGTCCAGCTCCTCCTGCAAGGCAAGCACACCCGGCGTGCTTTCATCGAGGCTGTCGATCAGGCGCTCGAGACGCTGTACGTCCAATCGAGTGAGGATGAGGGAAGGCTTGGTGCTCATGATCCAGTCAGACTCCTTTGAACAGGCGGTTTCCTGCAGGCAGATAAAGCAAAACCCCGCCCAAGGGCGGGGTTTGTGAATGCTTTTGCGTCACCGACGCTTAACCCGACACTACCACAGCCGGGCAAATACTCAAGCCCGCGCGCGCAGGGCCTCGGCTTCGCGGCAGATCTGCCGGCGCCGTTCGTCGTCGGCTGAGCGCCATTCGCGGATGTGCTCGACATGCCGGTGGCAGCCGGTGCACACCCGCTGCTCATCCAGCCGGCAGACGCTGATGCAGGGTGATGGCACCGCCGGGCTGACGTTGCTGTACAGCGGCTTGGGCGGCCGCGTCTGGCTGGTCATGTCAGATTTCGTCAAAGTCCAGCTTCTCGCCGGCCCGTTCCCAGACGATGCGCTCGAGCATTTCGCCAAGCAGCTCTTCGCTCTTCTCGCACACCCACTTGCCGCTTTCTTCGTCGTAGTCGAAGTGGAAGCCGCCGGATCGGTCGGCCAGCCACAGCTGGCGCAGCGGCTCCTGGCGGCTGAAGATCAGCTGGGCGCCGCCTTCGAACTTGACGGTCAGCACGCCGCCGGAGTTTTCCATGTCCAGGTCCAGGCCGCTCTCGTCGAACAGGTCTTCCAGGGCCTGTTGGGTCGCGTCGACCAGATCATGGAAACGCGCTTCGCTCAAACTCATTGCAGGAACCTCGAAATTGGCTGCTTTACGGGCAAGCCGGGCAAGATACGGGCGCCGGGCCATGAATGCAAAGGTTTAGCCGCTCCCGGCACTGGCCCCATAGCTGCGGCGAGAGCACTTAAGCATAGCCCGCCCGACGGACCGGCTCTTGCATAGGCAATCCGCCGGTCGCTCGGTATACTCGGGCGCAATACTGCATATTTCAAAGGATTTCACCCATGAAGCGCCTGATTTCCTCGCTCGCGGCGCTGGTCGCGGTTGCCTGCCTTGTTTCGGCCTGCGGTCAGAAGGGCCCCCTGTACCTGCCAGAAGACGGCAAGGACGGCAAAGGCCCGAAAAAGTCGCACCAGCACCAGCACCAGCACGCGCCTGCGGTCCAGCCGCAAGAAGAGCAGCCAATCCAGCCCGAGCAGACGCCTGCGCAGTAAGGAAATCAGATGAACGCTTTCAACTACCGCGACGGTGAACTGTTCGCGGAAGGCGTGGCCCTCTCGGCCATCGCCGAACGTTTCGGTACCCCGACCTACGTGTACTCGCGCGCTCATATCGAAGCCCAGTACCGCAGCTACACCGATGCCCTGCAAGGCACCGAGCACCTGGTCTGCTTCGCCGTCAAGGCCAACTCCAACCTCGGCGTGCTGAACGTTCTGGCGCGCCTGGGCGCGGGCTTCGACATCGTTTCCGGCGGTGAGCTGGAGCGTGTGCTGGCCGCGGGCGGGCGGGCCGATCGCGTGGTGTTCTCCGGCGTCGGCAAAACCCGCGAAGACATGCGCCGCGCCCTGGAAGTCGGCGTGCACTGCTTCAACGTCGAATCCACCGACGAGCTCGAACGCCTGCAAGTGGTGGCCGCCGAGATGGGCAAGATTGCCCCGATCTCGCTGCGCGTGAACCCGGACGTCGATGCCGGCACCCACCCGTACATCTCCACCGGCCTCAAAGAGAACAAGTTCGGCATCGCCATCGCCGACGCCGAAGCCATCTACGTGCGCGCCGCGCAGCTGCCGAACCTGGACGTGGTCGGTGTCGACTGCCACATCGGCTCGCAGCTGACCACCGTCGCCCCGTTCCTCGATGCCCTCGACCGCCTGCTGGCCCTGGTCGACCGCCTGGCCGAGTGCGGCATCCACCTGCGCCACCTGGACCTGGGCGGCGGTGTTGGCGTGCGCTATCGCGACGAAGAGCCGCCGCTGGTGGCCGACTACATCAAGGCCATCCGCGAGCGTGTCGGCACCCGCGACCTGGCCCTGGTGTTCGAGCCTGGCCGCTACATCGTGGCCAACGCCGGCGCCCTGCTGACCCGCGTGGAATACCTCAAGCACACCGAACACAAGGACTTCGCCATCATCGACGCGGCGATGAACGACCTGATCCGCCCGGCCCTGTACCAGGCCTGGATGGGTGTCAGCGCAGTCGCCCCGCGTGCTGGCGAAGGCCGTGCCTACGACCTGGTCGGGCCGATCTGCGAAACCGGCGACTTCCTCGCCAAGGACCGCGTGCTGAACCTGGCCGAGGGTGACCTGCTGGCCGTGCAGTCGGCGGGCGCCTATGGTTTTGTCATGAGCTCGAACTACAACACCCGTGGCCGTTGCGCGGAAATCCTGGTCGACGGCGACCAGGCTTTCGAAGTCCGCCGCCGCGAGACCATCGCCGAACTGTACGCTGGCGAAAGCCTGCTGCCGGAGTGACCCCATGCTGCTGCGCTTTACCAAGATGCATGGGCTGGGCAACGACTTCATGGTCCTCGACCTGGTCAGCCAGCACGCACACATCCAGCCCAAGCACGCCAAGCAATGGGGTGACCGCCACACCGGTATCGGCTTCGACCAACTGCTGATCGTCGAGGCGCCGAGCAATCCGGAAGTGGACTTCCGCTACCGGATCTTCAACGCCGACGGTTCCGAGGTCGAGCAGTGCGGCAACGGTGCGCGCTGCTTCGCCCGCTTCGTGCTGGACAAGCGCCTGACCGCGAAGAAGCGCATCCGCGTGGAGACCAAGGGCGGCATCATCGAACTGGACGTGCAGAACGACGGCCAGGTGTGTGTCGACATGGGCCCGCCGCGCTTCGTCCCGGCAGAAATCCCGTTCATTGCCGACGAACAGGCGTTGAACTACTCGCTGGAAGTCGACGGCCAGGTGCATTCGATTGCCGCCGTGTCCATGGGCAACCCGCATGCCGTGCTGCGCGTCGATGACGTGCACACCGCGCCGGTCCATGAGCTGGGCCCGAAAATCGAAAACCACCCGCGCTTCCCGCAGCGGGTGAATGCCGGTTTCCTCCAGGTCATCGACCGCCATCGCGCCAACCTGCGGGTATGGGAACGTGGCGCCGGCGAGACCCAGGCCTGCGGCACCGGTGCCTGCGCCGCAGCCGTGGCCGCCATCAGCCAGGGCTGGATGGACTCTCCGGTGACCCTCGACCTGCCGGGTGGCCGCCTTAACATCGAATGGGCCGGCCCCGGCAAGCCTGTGCTGATGACTGGCCCAGCCGTACGCGTCTTCGAAGGACAGGTTCGTCTCTAAGCGAGTAACCGCCATGACCGATCAGCCAGTATCCCAGCAGCCCGATGAGCTCGACGCCGAAGCGGTGGTCGCCTACCTGCGCGCCCACCCCACCTTCTTCGCCGAGCACGACGAGCTGCTGATCGAGCAACGCATCCCCCACCAGCGCGGCGACAGCGTGTCGCTGGTGGAACGCCAGCTCAAGCTGCTGCGCGACCGCAACATCGAGATGCGCCATCGCCTGTCGCAACTGATGGACGTGGCCCGTGACAACGACCGGCTGTTTGACAAGACCCGTCGGCTGATCCTCGACCTGCTCGATGCCGGCAGCCTGGAAGAAGTGGTGATGGCCGTCGAAGACAGCCTGCGCCAGGAGTTCCAGGTGCCTTTCGTCAGCCTGATCCTGTTCGGCGACAACGCCGCGCCCGTCGGCCGCTGGGTGAGCAATGCCGAAGCCCAGCAAGCCATCGGCGGCCTGCTTGGCGGCGGCAAGACCATCAGCGGCAACCTGCGCGAGCACGAACTGGCCTTCCTGTTCGGCAAGGAGCAGCAGCAGGAAGTCGGCTCCAGTGCGGTTGCAGCCTTGGAATACCAGGGGCTGCATGGCGTGCTGGCGATCGGCAGCCGTGACCCGCAGCACTACAAGAGCAGCGTCGGTACCTTGTTCCTCGGCTATATCGCCGAAGTGCTCGGCCGCGTGGTGCCGCGCGTGACCCAGACCCTGCGTCCGGTGCGCTGATGGAACGCCAGCTGGAGGCTTATTGCGCACACCTGCGCAACGAGCGCCAGGTGTCGGAACACACCCTGCTGGCCTACCGCCGCGACCTCGACAAGGTCATCGAATACTGCAACAGCCAAGGCATCGCTGGCTGGGCTGAGCTGCAGATCCAGCAGCTGCGCCAGCTGATCGCCCGCCTGCACCATCATGGCCAGTCGTCGCGCAGCCTGGCGCGGCTGCTGTCGGCAGTGCGCGGCCTGTACCGCTACCTCAACCGCGAAGGCCTGTGCCAGCACGACCCGGCCAGCGGCCTGAGCGCGCCCAAGGGCGAACGCCGGCTGCCCAAGGTGCTGGACACCGACCGCGCCCTGCAATTGCTCGATGGCGGTGTCGACGACAATTTCATCGCCCGCCGCGATCAAGCCATCCTCGAACTCTTCTACTCCTCTGGCCTGCGCCTGTCCGAGCTGAACAACCTCGACCTCGAGCAGCTCGACCTGGCTGCTGGCCTGGTGCAGGTGATCGGCAAGGGCAGCAAGACCCGCGTGCTACCGGTCGGCCGCAAGGCCCGTGAAGCCTTGCAGGCCTGGTTCAAACTGCGCGGCATCGGCGGCCCGCGTGACAGCGCGGTGTTCATCACCCGCCAAGGCAACCGCATGAGCCCGCGGGCCATCCAGCTGCGGGTCAAGACCGCTGGCGAGCGCGAGCTGGGCCAGCACCTGCATCCGCACATGCTTCGCCATTCCTTCGCCAGCCATGTATTGGAATCGTCCCAGGACCTGCGCGCGGTGCAGGAAATGCTCGGCCATGCCGACATCAGCACCACGCAGATCTACACCCACCTGGACTTCCAGCACCTGGCCGCGGTGTACGACAGCGCCCACCCTCGGGCCAAACGCAGCAAAGGCACAGACTCATGAGCATCAAGCTGATCACCTTCGACCTCGACGACACCCTGTGGGACACCGCGCCCGTGATTGCCAGTGCCGAGGTCGTGCTGCGCGACTGGCTCGAAGCCAACGCACCCATCCTCGGCGGCGTGCCGGTGGAGCACCTGTTCGCCATACGCGAACGCCTGGTGCAGGCCGAACCGGGCCTCAAGCACCGCATCAGCGCCCTGCGCCGGCGTGTACTGTTCCACGCCCTGGAGGAAGTCGGCTACAGCGAAAAACAGGCGCAGGAGCTTGCCAACGAAGGTTTTGAAGTGTTCCTGCATGCCCGCCACCAGATCGAGGTGTTCCCCGAGGTGCAGCCGGTGCTGGAGATCCTGCGCCATCACTACACCCTGGGCGTGGTCACCAACGGCAACGCCGATATCCGCCGCCTGGGGCTGGCGGATTACTTCCGTTTTGCCCTGTGTGCGGAGGACCTGGGCATCGGCAAGCCCGACCCGGCACCGTTCATGGAGGCCCTCAAGCGGGGTGAGGTTGAAGCCAGTGCAGCGGTGCATGTCGGCGACCACCCGGGCGACGACATCGCCGGAGCCCAGCGGGCCGGGTTGCGAGCGGTATGGTTCAATCCGCAGGGCAAGGCCTGGGCTGGTGATCAGGCGCCGGATGCCGAAATACAGCGCCTCTCTCAGCTACCCGACGTCCTCGCACGCTGGCGCTGAGAGGGGCCGCTTCGCGGGCACAGGCAACCCAAATCCCCCAGGCACAAAAAAGCCCGCAGCGACAGCGGGCTAGACTGTTCAACTGCCGGCTGCCCGGTGATGCGATCGCTGGCGACGCAGCCACCACCATGACGTACCTCCCTTGCTCAGCTCTGAAATCCCTATCAGACCAAGCATCAACCACGGGTCATAATCAGGTACAAGACTGGCCCAGATCAACAGTACAGAGAGCGACGGCGTAGCGAAGAGCAGCCTCAAGGGAATTTGCGCAAGCCCCAGATACACACCAGCCGTTCTGCCACCAAGCAAAAGCACGGCACTGAGAATGATCGAAACTTGCAGCACCAAATTCATGACCACCAGCACACTGGTGACGAAACCTTGCTCATCCAGAAAGCTCAGCAGGTTATGCAGATCAGTAACGAAAGGCAGATGCCCACGTCGTATGCTGGCCACGACGTAGAGGAGCAAAGAAAGGGCATCCAGCCCACCCCATAATCGCAATGCCCAACGCTCCGTTTTTCGTCCTCCGGGCTTCATTTCTTTTCCCGGTGTTCGTAGGTTTCAAAAGGAAGAACTGGCTGCCAATGCCAAGACTTACCACTGACCTGCCACTTATCCTCTCCTTCAAAGTAGCGTTGTGTGATAGCCCGTAATTCGCCGTAGCGGTGAACGACAGATCGTGATACCAGATGATCATCATGACTATCGAGGGGAACCCACTGCTGGGTCACGACACGGGAGGTGTTGTCATAATCCTTTCCTTCCGAGCCGAAGATACGACCCTCGTCACCTAGCGAGCCAAGGCGGTTCTGCAGCATGGCGAATGTATTTTTCAACCCGTCATAATCGATGTCGATAGTGCGCCACTTACCCGGACCTTTTTTCCTTTCAGCCTGCCGATCCAGATAATCAGAGCCAGGAAAGCACTGTGTCGCTCCTATTTGGCCATCTAACCTCATGGGCCTGAAAGGCTCGCTGGTCAAAAACAACCAACGGCCGCTTCTAATTTCTTTTAGTGCTATCTCAAGATCTTGCTCAGAGAGCTGCTGCACGAGAGTGATGCCACAATCCCTCAGAAATTCAACCTCTCCGCGTAGATACCCTCCGCACTGCAGAGCACGCTTTACCTTTGACTCAGCAAAGAAAGGGTCCTCCACTTTCGGGAGGTCTTCCTTGCGCAGTTCACAACGACGAACCAATTTGTCCATAAATCCTCCAGGCTGAAGCACGATGCTTGCCCGGCGGCGCAAAAAACATCTAGCAGACGCGTCTTTTTCTAATGTAGGAAATTTCCATTACTTACTCAGCGCCCACAAAAAAGCCCGCAGCGACGGCGGGCTCTTTTGCATCCAGCCACTCAGATAGGGCGGCTGCCGTACTTGTTGTCCGGCTTCTTGGGCGGGTCGGCGACCACGTTGGCCTCGACTTCCTGCACCTTGCCACCGCGGGCGAGGAACTCTTCCATGGCCTTGGCCAAGGCGTCACGTTCCTTCTGCTTGGCTTCCATGCTCGGCATCTCGTCTACCGAGACAGCCGCCTTGGATTTGCCCTTGGCAGCGGGAGCCGGGCTGCTGTCGTCATCGCCAGCGTCTTCGGCAACATCATCGGCGGCCGCTTCAAGGCCGTCATCGGTTTCGTCTTCGTCGCCTACTTCGAGGTCATCATTTTCCAGATCGTCGTCGCTCATGTTCTACCTCATGACTTGCGAAAAGCAGGTTAGTTATAGACCGGTGCAGCCGTAGACCGGCCGTCACCGGTGAAAATTCAACTGGCCGTGGATTGGCCACTGCCCTTGGGTCGGCACTCCTGTTGGGAGGCGGACCTGGCAGGCCCTGCTCCTGGCAGGACCTGACAAGATTCTAGAGCCCTGCTGGCCACTCGCTATTGGCAAGCCTAGCAAAGGCTGGCGAAGCGTGTGGACTGCTCATCAAACACCCTTCGGCGCGCATTCTAGCGCGCTCGTGGAAAAAGCAAAGCTCCATAAATGCCCTGAGACTTGTAAGTTTTTGGCCTACGTCGCGAACGTGAGAGATAAACCGTTTGCTCTGCGGGAAAAGGTAAAAAACAGGCAAAAAAATGCCCGGCGAACCGGGCAAGTTTTTCCAGCGTCGCGGTTACAGGTTGTAGCCGCGTTCGTTGTGCTGAGCCAGGTCGAGGCCGACCGACTCTTCTTCTTCGTTGACCCGCAGGCCCATCACCACATCCAGCACCTTGAGGATCACGTAGGTGACGATGGCGGTGTAGACCACGGTGAAAATCACACCCTTGGCCTGGACCCAGACCTGGGCGCCGATGTCGGTGACCGCGCCGAAGCCGCCCAGGGCCGGTGCCGCGAACACACCAGTGAGGATGGCACCGATGATGCCGCCAATACCGTGCACGCCGAAAGCGTCGAGGGAGTCGTCATAGCCCAGCTTGCGCTTGAGAGTGGTGGCGCAGAAGTAGCAGATCACGCCCGAGGCCAGGCCGATCACCAGGGCGCCCATCGGGCCCACGGTACCGGCAGCCGGCGTGATGGCGACCAGGCCGGCGACCACACCCGAGGCGATGCCCAGGGCGCTCGGTTTGCCGTGGCCGATCCACTCGGCGAACATCCAGCCCAGCGCAGCGGCGGCGGTGGCGATCTGGGTCACCAGCATGGCCATGCCGGCAGTGCCGTTGGCGGCGGCGGCGGAGCCGGCATTGAAGCCGAACCAGCCGATCCACAGCATGGCCGCGCCCATCAGGGTATAGCCCAGGTTGTGCGGGGCCATCGGGGTGGTCGGGTAACCTTTGCGCTTGCCCATGACCAGGCAGCAGACCAGGCCAGCGATACCAGCGTTGATATGCACCACAGTGCCGCCAGCGAAGTCGAGCACGCCCCAGTCCCACAGCAGCGCGCCGTCACCGCTCCAGACCATGTGGGCGATCGGTGCGTAGACCAGGGTGAACCAGATGCCCATGAACACCAGCATCGCCGAGAACTTCATGCGTTCGGCAAAGGCACCGACGATCAGCGCCGGGGTGATGATGGCAAAGGTCATCTGGAAGGTGATGAACACCGCTTCAGGGAACAGTGCGGTGGCCGAGGTCAGATTCGCAGGCGTGACGCCGCTGAGGAACGCCTTGGAGAACCCGCCTACGAAGGAATTGAAGTTGAGCACGCCCTTTTCCATACCGGTGGTATCGAAGGCCATGCTGTAGCCGTAAATGACCCAGAGAATGCTGATCAGGCCAGTGATGGCGAAGCACTGCATCATCACCGACAGCACGTTCTTGGAACGCACCATGCCGCCGTAGAACAGGGCCAGGCCCGGAATGGTCATGAACAGCACCAGCGCTGTCGAGGTGAGCATCCAGGCGGTGTCGCCGGAGTTCAGCGCTGGGGCAGCTGCTTCCTCTGCCAGGGCAAGCCCGGGCATTACGAGGGACAATAGGGCTCCTAGCCCTGCGATCTTACGCAGAGTCATGTTGTTTTCTCCTGGGGCGTTGGGTTTGGTGAGGCTTTTTTCGGCGCTTAGATCGCGTCGGTATCGGTTTCGCCGGTACGGATGCGGATCGCCTGCTCCAGATTCACCACGAAGATCTTGCCGTCACCGATCTTGCCGGTGTTGGCCGCCTTGGTGATGGCTTCGATCACTCGATCAAGGTCCTTGTCGTCGATGGCGACGTCGATCTTCACTTTGGGCAGGAAGTCGACCACGTACTCCGCGCCGCGATACAGCTCGGTGTGGCCCTTCTGCCGGCCGAAACCTTTGACTTCGGTGACGGTAATGCCCTGCACGCCGATTTCCGACAGCGACTCGCGCACGTCGTCCAGCTTGAACGGCTTGATGATGGCTGTGACTAGCTTCATGAAACTCTCTCCCGATTTGGTGGACTTGCCCCAGGAAAACAAACCCGTCTCAAGTCTAAGCGCAGCGGTTGGCTTTGTAACGCGTCGTCGGCATCCGGCTCCGCGTGCGCACTGCCTGGTCACAAGGAACTGCATCAGTGCATGGCTCGTACAGGTCTTTGCAGAAACCTTGCCAGTTCCGCTAAACCACCGGAAAACAGCGAGTTATGTGAATCAGTCGGGATTGGCCAGTCGCCAGCATGGAAAACATGCACAACTTCGGTGCATTCGAGCCCGGCGAGTTGCTCGAAAAATGTGCAACCATTGGGGTCGATGGCACGGCTTTGCCCCGTGTTACACTGCGGGCCATTTCTCAGCATCAGTGGACAGCCCGACATGCTCGCGCCCAAAGCCCTTCTCGACGCCCTGAGCGACCAGGCCTCGCGCCTGTTCAGCAGCGATACCGCGCAGCCTCGCGCCGAACTGGAAAGCCAGTTCAAGGTGCTGATGCAAGGCGCCTTCAGCAAGCTGGACCTGGTCAGCCGTGAAGAATTCGACAGCCAGATGGTCGTGCTGGCGCGCACCCGCGCCCGGCTTGAGGCCCTGGAGAAGCAAGTCGCCGAGCTGGAAGCGCGGATGGCGCCAGCAGCACAGGAATAACAATCGATAAGGCGTCACATTTCACCCCCGGCGCCAATCCATGAAAGCCGTGGCTGCCCTGACTTCAATCAGGCCGAAGCCCTGTGCTGACCAACGGCCTTGGGCGGTAGCTCGCAGGCCTGCAGGGTGCCACGAAATAACGCTGCCCCACACACGGTGAACAACGTTTTCACCCGGCTGTGGGAGTTGCGGATCTCGGCCTGTATTGCTTCGATGAGCGGATCGCTCGGCTGCAACGCAACCGCGCGATTGGCCCATTCGATTGCCGCGAAGCGGCTCTGTTTGCGCGTACCATACCCCTGCATCCAGGCCAGCCCGAGCTCCGCACAGGCACGCGCTGCAATCCAGGCATCAGGGTGCTCGGCCAGCCCCTGCAGATAGTCGACCGCTTCGACACGCTCTCGCGCATCACCGTGCTGGCGTAGCAGGATGCCCAGCTGCAATTGCGCCTTGGCATGGATGTGTGGATGGTTCAGGACATCGAGCAACAACCGCTTCACCGCCAGCACCGCCTTTCGGTCTTCCAGCCCTTGCGGGAGGCTCATCCGCTGGCGGGCCAGGTCGAACTTGGCCAGCGGGTGGCCAGACTCCGCCGCGCGCAGCAGCCAGTGCTCGGCCATCTTGCCACTCAGATACTGCTCGGGGGTGTTGTCCAGCCAGCCGCGATGCAGATCGTACAGCGCGATGGCAGCATCCGGCAGATTCAGCTCCGCACAGCCCTCATACAGGAAATGCGCGGCCTCATGCAGGTTGGCCGCCCAGAGCAGGCGCGGCACATCGAGCACCTCGAAGCCCTGCCCCTCGCGCCCGCACTGGCGCCTGACCGCCAAATGCAACCACGTGCTTGCCTGCTCGGCAGACCGCCCAAAGCCCCAAAGCCCGAACTGATGCCCCGCAGCCCGCAGTGCACAGGCCGCCGCCTGGCGATGGTCGTCGGACAGCCGCTCGATGACGGTGCGCAATACCTGCGAATCGTCCTCAGCCTCGTGGAACAGCACCAGGCACACAAGGCTATGGAAAGGCTCGCCAATGGCCGGAACAAAGCCATGGTCAGGGTAGAGCGCGACACTGTCGACAAAGTCGCGCATCGCTCCGTCGTAATCATGCATCGAATAGCGCCGCAAGGCGCCACGCCGGGCCAGCAGCGTAGCGCGTTCCTTGGGCCTGAGTTCGCGCTGGGCCCATTGGGCAAAGGTTCCTTGCCAGCTCGCGACCTGTGGCAGTTGCTTGGCATGCGGCAGCCAGAAGGTGTCTTCCAGGGCCAGCCAGCGAATCGCATTGCGCTGTGCTTCGGGCCAACCGTGGCACAGCGGGCCACTGGCCAGGGCGTCGACCGCCTGATCGCTGCCGCCCCAGCGTGGGGTCAGGTAAGTGGCATAGGCCTCGATCGCCTCGAAGCAGCCGGGAAACCACGCCAGCGCATGGCGCAGCCAATAATCCCAGGCACTTTCGCCCTGCTCATGCAAACGCGCGCTCAACCCTGCAGGCAATGTTTGCGGCAGCGTCTGCAAGGGGGTCAGGCCGCATCTGACCAATAGCGGCGCAGCGGCCTCCTGCACTTCCACATCGGCATGTGCGCTGGGCCGATAGCGCGCCACCTGGCCTGCGAACAGTTCGACCAACCAGCCGGGTTCGCGCAAGTACGCGCTGATGTGCAGCATGCCGATCACTGCGGCAACCGGTTGCTCGCAGCGCTCCATGGCCCGCAGGAAATGCGCCGCGCCCTTTTCGCAGGCCTGTTCGGCAGCCAGCCAGCGTTCTTCGGAAACGTCATGGGAGCCAACCTGCCCACGGATCTGGCAGGCGTGGCTGAAGCAGTGAAACCCCATCACCACCTGCGGGTGATAGGCCTTGGGGCAGGCGTCGATCCAGTTTTTGAGGGTTTGCGTCAGGGCCTTGGCGCCCTGCATGTCGCAATCGAGCATGTAGCCCTGCACAGCCTCAAGGTAGGCGGGACACTCACCGGGAGGCGCCTGCCGCCACTGCGCCTGGAGCGCATCGAACAAGCGGTTGAGTTCAGCGAATTCATTGGCCTGCACCCGTTCTCGGATCTGCTGGCGGGTGCGAATGAGCGTTTGCACGGGCAGTACCTTAAGTCCATTTCAGGGTTGTGCTGCCATCCAATGGCAACAACAGTCGCTCTTGAACACTAAGCCATAGCCGGGCTCTTCGCAAAGATATTGGATCCAGAAGTTGTCAGATCATGTGAAAAGGCAGGTAAAAAACTGGTATGCAAAACAAAGTCGCATTTTTCTTGCGCCTGCCTTGCCGAAACTCACTAGGCTTCGACAAGCCGCAGGAAGCGGCTCTATATCCAGTGACAACGGAGCGTCCATGTCCCTCGCCCTCGTCCATAGCCGCGCCCAGGTCGGCGTGCAGGCCCCGGCGGTCAGCGTCGAAACCCACCTGGCCAACGGCCTGCCCCATCTCACCCTGGTCGGCCTGCCGGAAACCACGGTCAAGGAGAGCAAGGACCGTGTACGCAGCGCCATCGTCAATTCCGGGCTGAATTACCCACAGCGGCGCATCACCCAGAACCTCGCCCCTGCCGACCTGCCCAAGGACGGCGGGCGTTATGACCTGGCCATCGCCCTGGGCATCCTGGCCGCCGATGGCCAGGTGCCGTTGCCAGCCCTGGCGGAAATGGAGTGCCTGGGCGAGCTGGCACTGTCAGGCAAGTTGCGCCCGGTGCAGGGGGTATTGCCGGCGGCGCTGGCGGCGCGCGAGGCTGGCCGGGCGCTGGTGGTGCCACGGGAGAATGCCGAAGAGGCCAGCCTGGCTGGCGGGCTTGTGGTGTATGCAGTGGGGCACCTGCTGGAGTTGGTGGCACACCTTAACGGGCAAGTACCGCTGCCGCCTTTTTCCGCCAATGGCCTGGTCCTGCAACAGCAGCCTTACCCGGACCTGAGCGAGGTGCAGGGCCAGGTTGCGGCCAAGCGGGCGCTGCTGCTGGCCGCGGCAGGGGCGCATAACCTGTTGTTCACCGGGCCTCCCGGCACAGGCAAGACGTTACTTGCCAGCCGCCTTCCCGGCCTGCTGCCGCCACTGGACGAGCACGAAGCGCTGGAAGTGGCGGCGATCCAGTCGGTCAGTGGTCATGCGCCGCTGAGCAGCTGGCCCCAGCGGCCTTTCCGCCACCCCCACCATTCGGCCTCGGGGCCGGCACTGGTGGGTGGCGGCAGCCGGCCGCAGCCTGGCGAAATTACCCTTGCGCACCACGGCGTGCTGTTTCTCGATGAGCTGCCAGAGTTTGAAAGGCGGGTGCTGGAAGTGCTGCGCGAGCCGCTGGAATCGGGCGAGATCGTGATTGCGCGGGCGCGCGACAAGGTGCGGTTCCCGGCGCGTTTTCAGCTGGTGGCGGCGATGAACCCCTGCCCTTGCGGCTACCTGGGCGACCCCACCGGCCGCTGCCGTTGCAGTACCGAACAGATCGCGCGGTATCGCAACAAACTGTCTGGCCCCTTGCTGGACCGCATTGACTTGCACCTGACCGTGGCCCGTGAAACCACCACGCTGAACAACCAGCCCAGTGGTGAGACCAGCGCCGATGTGGCTGCCACGGTGGCCGAGGCGCGTGAAGTGCAGCAGCGGCGGCAAGGCTGTGCCAATGCGTTTCTGAACCTGGAGGGGTTGCGCAGCCATTGTCAGCTGGCAGCGGCCGACCAGGCGTGGCTTGAGACTGCCTGTGAGCGGCTGAGCCTTTCTTTGCGGGCAGCGCATCGGCTGCTGAAAGTTGCACGCACATTGGCAGATCTGCAAGGCAGCCAGGCGATCAGCCGAGGGCATCTGGCCGAGGCCTTACAGTACCGGCCGGGGAGCAGTTAGATCTTTGGGGCTGCTTTGCAGCCCATCGCCGGCAAGCGCGGCTCCCACAAGGTTTTGTGCAAGCCTTCAGGTCGGTGCAGTACCTGTGGGAGCCGCGCTTGCCGGCGATGGGCCGCAAAGCGGCCCCAAGATTCATCAGGCAACCTTGTTTCTACCAATCAACCCAGAGACCGAATACCGCCCAGGCCCGGTCAATGCCAACCCGCCATAAAGCGCCACCAGCAACCAGGCAAACTGCCCCTGCTCCAGCGACCAGTCCGGATGCACCACCAGCAGCGCCACCAGCAATACCGCCAGCACCGGCAGGCAGGCCAGCCGCGCTGCCACGCCCAGTAGCAGCAACAGCGGGCAGACGACCTCGGCAAACAACGCCAGGCCCAAGGTCAGCGGCGCCCCCAGTCCAAAAGGATCTTCGATGCGCTGCAACTCCCCGCTCCAGTCCAGCAGCTTGGGCAAGCCATGGATAAAAAACAGCAGCAGCGCAGCCATCACACGCATGAACAGCAGGCCGCAGGCAGTCAGCGTCGGCGATTGGGGGTCGAAAACGATCTTCAAGCGTCGCATGGCAAAGGTCTCGCGGTTCTATCAATCCGACGAGCATTGCCCGATTGCGCGGCAAATGCTTGCTCAGGTGTGCTCAATAACCTGCCAATGCCTCTTCGACCACCTTGAGCAACGCCTCCTCAGAAAACGGCTTGCCCAGGCACGCCTGCGCGCCATTGCCCAGCGCCGCCTGGACTGCACCATCGTCCCAGTGCGCCGACATGCAGATCACCGGCAAGCGCCAACCCCGCCGTGCCAGCTCGCGTTGCACGTCCAACCCGTTCAACCCCGGCATCCTCAGGTCAAGCAACACGCACCCTGCCTCAGGCACCAGGGCCGAGCCCAGGAATACATCCCCCGCCGCGAACACCAAGGTCTCGAAGCCTGCCGAACGCAACAGGTTGGCCAGGCTTTTGCGCACCGAAGCATCATCATCGACGATGCACACCGCTCTGCTCATGCGCCGGACCGGGCCTCGATGACGTTGTGCATGGCCACCAGCTCCAGCAGCGAGCGGGATTGCATCTTGTTCATGATGTTTTTCTTGTGCACCTTGGTGGTCACCTCACTGGTGCCGATTTCCCTGGCGATCTGCTTGTGCGACAGGCCGCCAGCCACCAGCGAGAACACCTGGCGTTCGCGCTGGGTCAGGCGCTGGTACTTTTCCTCGACCTGACGCGCATGGCGCCATTTGCGCCCTTCGCTCACGGCACGGGCGCGCACCGACTCCAGCAGCGCCAACAGCTGGTCTTCGTCGAAAGGCTTGGTCAGAAACTCCACGGCCCCGGCGCGCATCGCCTGGACCGTCATGGGGATAGTGCCGAAACCGGTCATGAACACGATTGGCCAGGGCAGCGCCAACCGAGCCAGCGCAGCCTGCACCTCAAGGCCGCTGGTTTCGGGCAGATGCATGTCCAGCAGCAGGCAAGCACAGGGGGTTTCCAGGCGTGCGTCGAACAGCTCCTCGGCACTGGCGAACAACTGGTGTGGAATGTCCTGCGAGCGCAACAGACGGCCCAGTGCCTTGCGCACCGAAGGGTCATCATCCACCACCAGCACGGGCACGTTGGCACGCTCATCGTCCGCTTCAGCGCAATCGACCCCGGCACACAGCGGCGACTGGCCCAGTGCCCGGCAAGGCAAGTCGAGGCTGACTTCGACAGCCAGGCGATAGCCCCGGCGCGCCACGGTCTGGATCAAGCCGCGATTGCCGAAGGCCTTGCGCAGCAGCGAAACCTGCACCTGCAGGTTGTTGTCCTCGACCACCGTGCCGGCCCACACCTGGCTGAACAGCTCATCCTTGCCAACCACCCGGCCGTTGGCCCGGATCAGCGTGGCCAGCACCTCGAACGCACGCCCGCCCAACGGGATCGGCTTGCCGTCGAGAAAGGCTTCTCGCCGCTCCAGCGACACCTGGGCATTGCCTATTCGGATCATGGTTTCCTCGTGCGGGAACGGGCGTTTGCGCAGCCCCGGGCAGCCTAGGCCAGCGAACGCGATCGGACAATTATCCCGAGGGATAGGTTGGTCTCAGCACTATACAAGTGCCCACCGGCCACCAGGGATTGATAACGGACAACAGCGTGCCCGTTCCTGCCAAGCCCGCTGCAAGCCGCATCCGTACTGGGCCCGCTGCGTATACTCGGGCGTCTGGATGTCGTTAGCAGGGGGAGCTAGATGCTCGATGAACGCCTCGCCCAAAGGCCCATCGATTTTGACCAGTCGATCGACGAAGACTGGCTGAATCGTTGCGACATCATGCAGCTGGGCCAGGAAGGCGAACTCAGCTACTTCCGCCTGCATGACCCTGCCTCCCGCCAGGCCTGGATCGCCGTGCGCGCACCGGTCGAGGCACCTGCGGCCTGCCAGCGCCTGGAACGTGACTATCGCCTGCAGCTGGACCCACAGTGGGCAGTGATCCCTACGGCCTTCGTCCGCTCCGCCGAGGGGCCGTTGCTGGTGTACCCGGCCGGCCGCTCCATAGCCGACTTGATCAGCCACGGCCCGATCGACCTGGAGCCATTTCTCGACATCGCGGTAAACGCCGCCAACGCCCTGGCCCTGGCCCACGAACACAATGTGCTGCACGGTGCGCTGCAACCACAACATGTGTGCCTGCAGCCGAACCAGCGGGTGCGGCTGGGCCATTTTCGCGCCGACACCCCAGAGCTGGTCAGTGCTCAGGGCAGCGCGCTCGGCAACTGGGCCTATCTGGCGCCGGAGCAGATCTGCCCCCACGGCAGCAGCAGCGACCGGCGCAGCGATATCTATGCCTTGGGCGCGATCCTCTACCAACTGCTGCTGGGCGAACTGCCGCTGGCCGGGCGCGATACCCAGCACTGGCGCCAGCTGCATGCCGGCGTTCAACCACGCACGGCCTGTGAGGTCGACAGCCAGGTACCACAGCCGCTGAGCCGGATCCTGGGCAAGGCACTGGCCAAGGAGCCAGACGCCCGCTACCAGAGTGCCCGCGCCCTGGCCGTGGACCTCGCCCACTGCCAACGGCAATGGGCCACCAGCAAGACCATCGCACCCTTCGAGCCCGGCTGCGCCGACCCGGTTTCGTCCAGCCGCGAGCGCCTTTATGGCCGCAGTGCAGAACTGAAGCTCATCGGCCTGATGCTCAAAGCCATGCGTCGCGACAGCAAGCCCCAGGTGCTGTTCATCAACGGCGCTGCAGGCATGGGCAAGTCCAGCCTGGTCGAGACCGCGCTCAAAACCCATGCCGAAGGCTTCTGGGCGGTCGGCAAGTGCAAGAGCCTGGAACAGGCAGTGCCCTATGCACCGTGGGTCGAAATCCTCGGTTCGCTGACCACCCAGCTGCTGGCCAAGAACAGCCAGGACCTGGACACCCTGCGCCGCAAGATCCTGCAGCGCATCAAAGGCCACGGTCGGCTGCTCGGCAAACTGGCAGCGGACCTGCACCTGATCCTCGGCCCCCTGCCCGACCTGCCGGAAAAGCCCACGCGCCTGGCGCTGCAGAAAGAACAGCGGACCATCGTCGAATTCCTGCAAGCGTTCAGCCACCCCGGCCACCCGCTGGTATTGTGTTTCGACGACCTGCAGTGGGCCGACGACGCGTCCCGGCAGCTATTGGCACAGTTGCTTGCCCAGGGACCCGACAACCTGTTGCTGATCTTCGCCCGGCGCAATGATGCGCCATCCACCGGCACGCGACTTGCCGTGCCTGAGCATTTGCGCAAGGTCACGCTTAACCTGCGCCCACTGACCGTGGGCGCAGTCGCCGAACTGATCGGCGAGCGCTACCACGTCAGCGCTGACGAGGCATTGCCAGTTGCCGAACGGGTCCTCGACAAGACCGCGGGTAACCCGTTCTTCATCAACCAGATCCTCAGGGCCATGGTCGAGGACCGGCTGTTCACCTTCGATACCCAGGCCATGCGCTGGTCGTGGTGCTTGAAGGCCGTAGCCCGGCACCGGTATTCCGATAATGTCGCCGATTTGATGATCCACCGCCTGGCACGCCTGCCGGAACCCCAACGCGATGTGCTGAGAATCGCCAGCGCGGCGGGCAGCCGCTGCGATGAACGCCTGCTTCATCACTTGCTTGCACCGCAGCCGGGCGAGCCGTTGAAGGCCATGATTGACGCGGGTTTCCTGCTACCGGGGCATAAGGGCCTGGGCTTCGCCCATGACCGGGTGATGGAGGCCGCCTACCAACTCACGCCTGTGCGTGATCGCGCCCAGCTGCATGCAAGCATTGCTCAGGCCATGCTTCAGGCTTGGCCCAACGACTTGCAAGCGCTCGTATTCGAGGTCGCCAATCAACTGCAACGCGCCAGCCCACGCGGGTTTGCAGCGGATGAAAGTGATGTCTTCCTGCAGCTTTTGCGCGATGCGGCGCTGCGCGCCCGTGACAACGGCGCCTATGATCAAGCCGCCGCCTACCTGCAAACGTGCGAACAGCTGCTGCGCCACGACGCAACGCTGCAAAGCCAAGCCACACATGCCTTTGCCATCGCCTGCATGGCGGCGGAATGCGACATGCAACTGGCGCGCATGGCCGATGCCGAAGGCCGCCTCATGGAATGCCTCCAGCGCGCGCGCTCGACGCTGGAGCGGGCACGGGTATGCCGACTGCAGGCACGCCTGCATACCTTGCGTTGCGATTACCAGGCCGCCATCACCAGCGCCGTCGCCGGCCTTGAACTGCTGGGCATCAGCCTGGCCCGCGGCGACGACCCGCAGCAGGTAGAAGCCAGCCATGCCCATGTCCACGCCCTGATCGAACAGAAGGGCCGACATTGTCTGGCGTCGCTGCCACGCACCGACTCGGAGGAAGTGACAGTTGCCATTGCCCTGCTGGCCACCCTGTCGTCGTCGTTTTTCGTGCAGGACGATATCGGCTTTCTGCACCTGGCCAAGCTCATGGAGCTGTCGCTGCTGCACGGTGTCGCCCCGGGCAGCACCTACGGCCTGGCCTGGTACGGGGTAATGATCGCTGAACGCTTCGGTAGCTACCATGACGGCCACGCCTGCTGCCTGGCCGCGCTCAAGCTGATCGAGCGGCACGGCTTCGAGGCCGACCTCACCAGCGCCCTGCTGGCCCTGGACCAGGTCAGCGCATGGACCTCGCCCATGGAATTCGCCCGCCGCACGGCGCTGGAAGCGGTCGACTCGACGCGCGTGAGCGGTGACCTGGCCATGGCCTGCTATGCCTGCAACCACCTGGTTTCCGACTCGCTGTTCATGGGCCGCTATCTGCCGGAAGTGGCCGAGGAAGTGGCGCAGGGCCTGGCTACCGTACGCGGTTATGGCTACAGCGATATCGAACAGATCCTGCACGCCCAACAGGGGTTTGTCGCCAGCCTGAGCGGTGCACCCTGCACGGCCTCGTCCACACGGGTGAACTCACCCACCACGTTGTTCTTCCAGCACCTGTTCAGCGGCATGTCAGCCTTCTACCTGGGCAATATCCCGCAAGCCATGCACAGCCTTGGCGCCGCCGGTGAAAGCGCCTGGTCGGCACCTGCGCACATCAACCTGGCGGATTATCACCTGTTCCGCGGCCTTGCTCTCGGCAGCCCGGAAGCCCCCGGCAGCCTTGCCGACAAGCTGGCCGAACTGCAGGCCCTGCGCGAGCGCTTCGGCCGCTGGGCCGGCTTCAACCCGGTGACTTTCCGCAACAAGCTGCTGCTGATCGAAGGTGTGATCGCCAAGCTCGAAGGCGACGGCCTGGCGGCCATTCGTTGCTTCGACCAGGCGCAGATCGCCGCCACCGCCGCCGGCTTCATCCACGAGCAGGCCCTGGCCCACGAACAACTGGCCGAGGTGTGCATCCCCAGCGGCCTGATTTCCGGTGCCAACCTGCACCTGCGCATTGCCCGCGACTGCTTTCATATATGGGGGGCGACCGGCAAGGTGCACCAGCTGGAGGCCCTGCACCCGTTCTTGCGCACGCAACCCGTCCAGGAGACCTCGCGCTCCACCCAGCAGGCCAGGCTGGACCTGGAGGCCGGCATCGAGGCCGCCCGGGCGTTGTCCGAGGAAGTGCTGCTCGAAGGCTTGATCGAGACGCTGATGGGTCACCTCACCCAGCATTCCGGTGCTGACCACGGCGCGCTGCTGATCGTCAGTGGCGCCGAGTTCCAGATGGCCGCCCTCGCCTACATCGACGATGCCGGGCTGCACGTGAGCATGGACAACTGCCAGAGGTTCCTGACCCAGGCGCCGCTGTCGATCATCAACGCCACCATGCGCACCAAGAAACCACTGGTGCTCAATGATGCCCTGAGCGATTGCCCCGAGGCCTTCCGCCAGGAACTGCACGCCCGGAATGCACGTTCGGTGCTGTGCCTGCCGCTGGTGATTCAGGGTGTGCTGATCGGCCTGGTGTATCTGGAAAACCGCCTGGTCCCGAACCTGTTCGGCAGCCAGCGCCTGGCCATGCTGGAGATCCTCGCCTCGCAGGCGGCGGTATCGCTGCAGACGGCCAAGTTCTATACACGCCTGGCCGAAGACAACCAGGCCCGTGCCCAGATGGAAGCGGAGCTGCGCCGATCACGTGCCGAACTTGCACGCAGCGCGCACCTGCAGGTGATGAACGAGTTGTCGGCGTCCATCGCCCACGAGATCAGCCAGCCACTGCTGGGCATCGCCTCCAACGCCGCGGCCAGCCTGCGCTGGCTCAAGCGCGCGGAGCCCAACCTGGAAGAGGCGATTGCTGGCCTTGAAGATATCCGCAATGACAGCGAACGTGCCGCCAACATCGTCCGCGCACTCCGCTCGCTGGCCAAGCAGTCGCCGATGCAGCTCAAGCCGGTCAAGGTCGACGAGCTGATTCGCGAGGTGCTGCGCCTGACCTCGGCCGATGCTGCCAAGTACCTGGTCGACGTGCAGACGCGGCTGCAGGCCGGGGTAAGCGTGATGGCCGATCCGGTGCAGTTGCAGCAACTGGTATTCAACCTGATCACCAATGCGCTGGAGGCGCTGTCGGGGTATCGCAGTGATGGGGTGTTGCGGATTGCGTCTGTAGTTGCCGGGAATGTGGTCGAGATCTGCGTGGACGACAACGGGCCCGGTATTGCGGAGGATGAGCGGGAACGGGTATTTGACGCGTTCCATACCACCAAGGACGCTGGGCTGGGGATGGGGCTGGCGATCTGCAGTTCGGTGGCGCAAGCCCATGGCGGGCAGTTGCAGGCTCAGGTATCGGAGTTCGGCGGTTGCCGGATTCGCTTCACGTTGCCTTTGAGCAATGCTTAGCCTGTACTGGCCTCTTCGCGGGTAAACCCGCTCCCACAGGGATAACACTGGCATGAAGCCAGTGATGTAGCTGTGGGAGCGGCGGTTCGGCGCCCCGACTTGCCCGCGAAGAGGCCAGCACGGGCTTACATCAACGGCTCAGCGCCGCATAGCTGTTCATCAGGTTGCGGTAGTTGGGAATCCGCTGCGAGAGCAGGTTGCCCAGCCCTTCGATGTCGTTGCGCCAGTCACGGTGCAGCTCGCAGGCCACCGAGAACCAGTTCATCATCTGCGCACCCGCCTGGGTCATGCGCACCCAGGCCGCCTGCTGCACGGTCTCGTTGAAGGTGCCCGAAGCATCGGTCACCACGAACACTTCAAAGCCCTCAGCCAGCGCCGACAGGGTCGGGAACGCCACGCACACATCGGTCACCACGCCAGCGATGATCAGCTGCTTGCGGCCGGTGGCCTTGATCGCCTTGACGAAGTCTTCGTTGTCCCAGGCGTTGATCTGGCCTGGGCGGGCAATGTACGGCGCGTCCGGGAACATCTCTTTCAGCTCTGGCACCAGTGGGCCGTTGGGGCCTTGCTCGAAGCTGGTGGTGAGAATGGTCGGCAGGCCGAAGAACTTAGCCAGGTCGCCCAGGGCCAGAACGTTGTTCTTGAACTCGTTGGGCGAGAAGTCCTGTACCAGCGAGATCAGGCCGGTCTGGTGGTCGACCAGCAGCACCACGGCGTCGTCTTTGTTCAGGCGCTTGTAATCGGGTTGGCTCATGGGGGTGACTCCTTGGGTTGGGAAATCGGGCCGGGGCTCAATAAAGGGCTTATCCCGAGGGGTTATACCGGCGGATAGCGCCGGCTTAAGGATGCGCTTGCGCCTGGCGCCAGGCCTTGGGCGGCTGGCCGACCAGGCGGCTGAAGGCACGGGTGAAATGGGCCTGGTCGCAGAATCCGCATTCCAGGCTGACGTGGGTGATCGGGGCCTCGGTGGCGAGCAGGCGCTTGGCCTTTTCCATGCGCGCCAGCAGGCGCCAGGCCTGGGGCGAGAGGCCAGTGTTGACCTTGAAGGCGCGGGAGAAATGGCTGCGGGTGAGGTTGCACACGCCGGCGATCTCGATGATCGACAGCGAGCTGCGCAGCATCAGTTCCTTGGCCTGGCGCAACCGTGCGGGCGTCAGCGCGCCAGGGGTTGGCAGTGGCTCTTGGGGCGTCCCGGGGTGCATGGCGACTCTCCTGTTCAATGCAGCAAGTCTCGCCGCCGGCACATGACAAAGTCCTGAGCCAGACCTGAATTGTTCTTAAACGTGCACTGCTGGCCCTGCCCCTTTTGCCGATACCTTAAGATGCGTTTCGTATTCAGCTTCAGGCCGCTGCTGGCGGCCGGTATCAAAGGCGATAGAGGTATGCAGGAAAATCACGCACGACGCACCGTGGCCATGGTGCTGTTCAACGATGTGCTATTGCTGGATGTGACCGGGCCAATGGACGCCTTTGCCATTGCCAACCGCTTCTTGCCTGAAGATAAACACTACCGGCTGCTCACGGTGGCCGAAGACCAGAGCCCGATTCGCGGCTCGTGCGGCCTGCGGGTGGTTGCCGACCTGAGCCTGGTGGAACTGCCGGACAGTGTCGACCTGCTGCTGGTGCCAGGCGGGCCAGGGGCCTATGACGTCGCCCTGCCGCAAGTGGAACGCTGGCTGCCTGAGGCCGTGCGCGGCGCCAGACGCTTCGGCGCAATCTGCACCGGGGTGTTTCTGCTGGGGCGCGCCGGGTTGCTGGGCGGCTATCGCTGCACCACCCACTGGAACTACGTAGAGCGCCTGGCACAGGCGTTTCCCGAAGCCAAGGTCGAGACCGAGCAGATCTATGTGATGGACCGCGACCTGATCACATCCGGCGGCATCACGGCGGGCATCGACCTGGCGCTGGCCGTCATCGCCGAGGACCACGGCAAGGCCCTGGCCCTGGAAGTCGCCAAGGTGCTGCTGGTGGCGCGCCACCGCCAGGGCGGGCAGACACCTTATGGGCCACTGCTGGCAGCGGTGCCGCGGGATGGCTCGCCGATTGCCCGGGTGCAGGCGTATATCGTCGACCATATCGACCAGGCGTTCACCGTGCAGAAGATGGCCGACCTGGTGGCCATGAGCGCGCGCAACTTTGCTCGGACCTTTCAGCGCGAGGTCGGCATCACGCCGTTGCAGTACCTGCAGAATGCGCGGATCGACCAGGCGCGCAAACTGCTCGAATGCGCCGAGCTGCCGTTGAAAGTGGTCGCGGCCCGCTGCGGGTTTGGCAGTGACCGGCATATGAGGAAAGTGTTCTGCGAGCGGATCGGCATGACACCGGCGCAGTATCGGGCGCAGTTTGGCGGCGGGTGAGCCTGTCAACTCAATCGGGACAATGTTTCTTCCCGGCAGCAGATTGTCTGCGTCATGACCAACCTCCAGAATTGTCCGCCAAACTGTTCAAACGCTGCCCCGGCAGCTCATGGAGTACGAGCCAATGCCACACGAAGGCAGCCTTCTGCAAACCGCGGTGATCTTCCTGCTCGCCGCGGTCGTCGCCGTCCCACTGGCCAAGCGCCTGCAACTGGGGGCCGTGATCGGTTACCTGCTCGCGGGCGTGGCCATCGGCCCGCAGGCCCTGGGCCTGATCCGCGACACCGAAAGCGTCGCGCACATTTCCGAACTGGGCGTGGTCCTTTTGCTGTTCATCATCGGCCTGGAACTGTCGCCCAAGCGCTTGTGGCTGATGCGCAAGTCGGTGTTCGGCGTCGGCACCGCACAGGTCTTGCTGACCGGCGCGGTGATCGGTGGCATCGCCCTGTTCGGCTTCGGCCAGTCGTTGCCGGCGGCCATCGTGCTCGGCCTCGGCCTGGCGCTGTCGTCCACCGCCCTCGGCCTGCAGAGCCTGGCCGAAAGCAAGCAGCTCAACGCGCCCCATGGCCGCCTGGCGTTCGCCATTCTGTTGTTCCAGGACATCGCCGCAATCCCGCTGATCGCCCTGGTCCCGCTGCTGGCCGCCAGCGGCCCGGACACCAGCCACGGCGACAGCCTGCAACACGGCCTGAAGGTGTTCGCCAGCATCGCCGTGGTCATCATCGGTGGCCGCTACCTGCTGCGCCCGGTGTTCCGCACCGTGGCCCGCACCGGCCTGCCGGAAGTGTCTACTGCCACCGCGCTGCTGGTGGTGATCGGTACCGCCTGGCTGATGGAGGAAGCCGGCATTTCCATGGCCCTGGGTGCTTTCCTTGCCGGCCTGCTGCTGGCCGACTCGGAGTACCGCCACGAGCTTGAGTCGCAGATCGAACCGTTCAAGGGCCTGCTGCTGGGGCTGTTCTTCATCAGCGTCGGCATGGGCGCCAACCTGAGCCTGCTGCTGCAAATGCCACTGGTGCTGCTGGGCCTGACCCTGCTGCTGGTGGCGGTGAAGCTGGTGTTGCTGATCGGCGTCGGCCGCCTGGCCGGGGGCCTGAACAGCGCCAGTGCGCTGCGCCTGGGCATGGTGCTCGCGGCCGGCGGTGAGTTCGCCTTCGTGGTGTTCAAGCTGGGCAAGGACCAGGGGCTGTTCGACACTCAGACCTATGACCTGCTGCTGATGACCATCACCCTGTCGATGGCCATTACCCCGCTGCTGATGCTCGGCTGCGCCCGCGCACTCAAGCGCCCGCAACCGGTGCGAGAAGTGCCCGAGCAGTACAAGACCATCGACGCCGGCACGCCGCGGGTGGTGATCGTCGGCATGGGCCGCATGGGCCAGATCGTCGCGCGCATCCTGCGGGCGCAGAAGATTCCGTTCATTGCCCTGGAAACCTCGGTGGACACCATCGAAATGACGCGCATGTTCGAACAGGTGCCGGTGTTCTACGGCGACCCGCTGCGCCCCGAGGTACTGCATGCGGCCAAAGTGGGTGAGGCGGAATACTTCATCATCACCATCGATGACCCTGAAGCCGCGATCCATACCGCTGAACGGGTGAAACGCCAGTACCCGCACCTGAAAGTGCTGGCCCGGGCACGTAACCGCCAGCATGTGCACAAGCTGGCGGATGTGGGCGCCGAACCGATCCGCGAGACGTTCTACTCCAGCCTGGAGATGACCCGCCGGGCGTTGGTCGGGCTGGGCTTGAGCGACGAGCAGGCAGCGGACCGGATCGAGCGGTTTGCCCAGCATGACGAGGAAGTGCTGGAAGCCCAGGGGCTTGTGCGCGATGACCGGGCCAAGGTGATGCAGACGGCCAAAGAGGCGCGGGTGGAGTTGGCCCGGTTGTTTGAATCGGATGCGGATTAACGCCATTGCCACTGATCGTAGGGGCCTGCTCGGCCAGGTACTGGCGGGCAGCGCCCAGGCCGGCAGCCTCGAGTTTTTGTGCCAGTTCGAGTGAGATTGGCGCATGGCCGCTGAGCACGGCGGCCAGTTGGTCTTGTGGATAATCGAGCATTTTCGCCAACTGCGCAGTTGGGTCCGAGTCTCCGTAGCATGTTGAGTAAAGCTTGTGAAGTGCCTGGCAGAATAAAGGGGGCCGGGGCTACCAGACACATGCCTTTATGACTGTGGCGCCTGTGAGATCGAGCGCCGCCCGCGCGGCGCATCGCGAGCTGCGCTCGCTCCTACGTTTGTTTCGGGCCAATCATTCCTAGGGGATTGGCGCGCGAACGCCTTGGCGCCTGACTCGATATCGCGTCGTACAAACAAGGCGGTCGCGTGCACATGTCACAGGCGTTACTGGCCGAAAACAAACGTAGGAGCGAGCGCAGCTCGCGATGCGCCGCGCGGGCGGCGCTCGATCTCACAGGCGCAGTAAACCTCAAGGCGGGCACATTGCAGCCCTGACACCCCATCAAGACAGGCACATCACAACCATCACACAAACAAAAAAAGCCGACCCCGCAATCGGGGTCGGCCTTTGAACCAGAAATCCTAGCTGTTACTTACCAGCCGTCAGCGCGTTATAGCTGGTCATCAGGTTACGGTAGTCCGGAATATGGTTGGAACACAGCGCCGCCAGCCCTTCAATGTCGTTGCGCCAGTCGCGGTGCAGTTCACAGGCCACGCCAAACCAGGTCATCAGTTGCGCGCCAGCCCGGCTCATGCGGTCATGGGCAGCATCACGGGTCATTTCGTTGAAGGTGCCGGAAGCGTCGGTCACCACGAACACTTCAAACTCTTCTTCCAGGGCCGCCAGCGCCGGGAAGGCTACACAAACCTCGGTCACCACGCCGGCGATGATCAGTTGCTTCTTGCCAGTCGCTTTCACCGCCTTGACGAAGTCTTCGTTGTCCCAGGCGTTGATCTGGCCTGGGCGGGCGATGTACGGGGCATCCGGGAACAGCGCTTTCAACTCCGGCACCAGCGGGCCATTGGGGCCTTGCTCGAAGCTGGTGGTGAGGATGGTCGGCAGGTTGAAGAACTTGGCCAGGTCGGCCAGGGCCAGCACGTTGTTCTTGAACTTGTCCGGCTCGATGTCGCGGACCAGGGACAACAAGCCAGCCTGGTGGTCGACCAGCAGGACAGCGGCGTCATCTTTGTTCAGGCGGTTGTAGGTGAATTTGCTCATGGTCTGTGCTCCTAAGGTTTATGAATTTTTCAGCAATCCGGGGTGTTTCGTGTTGATGGGCACAGATTAAAATCATCACCTTTACGGCGGTAGATAGCAGAATTTGGCTTTAGCGTTCCGTTTTGTGAACGATGGATTTGTAGGGCCTGCGCGTTCCCTGTAGGAGCGGCTTTAGCCGCGAAAGGGCCGGCACAGGCAACCGAATACCCGGAGACCGATCATTGGAAGACCTCAACTCCCTCTACTACTTCACCCAAGTCGTGGAACACGGTGGCTTCGCACCTGCCGGCCGGGCGCTGGACATGCCCAAGTCGAAGCTCAGCCGGCGCATCGCCGACCTTGAGGACCGCCTCGGCGTGCGCCTGCTGCACCGCACCAGCCGCCACTGCTCGCTGACCGAGATCGGCCAGGCCTACTACAACCGTTGCCTGGCCATGCGCGTGGAAGCCGAGGGTGCGGCAGAGATCATCGAGCGCAACCGCAGCGAACCGCGCGGGCTGGTGCGCATCAGCTGCCCGACCACCCTGCTCAATTCCTGGGTCGGGCCGATGCTGACCCGCTACATGCTCAAGTACCCGCAGGTGGAGCTGTTCATCGAGAGCACCAACCGCCGCGTCGACCTGCTGCACGAGGGCTTCGATATCGCCCTGCGGGTACGCTTCCCGCCATTGGAAAACACCGACATGGTGATGAAGGTGCTGAGCAACAGCACCCAGTGCCTGGTCGGCCAGCCGCAGTACCTGGAACAACTGCCGAAGGGCTTTGACCCGCAGTTGCTCGGCACGCTGCCGAGCCTGCACTGGGGCAGCGCCCAGCGGGAGTACCAGTGGGAGCTGTTCCAGGGCGAGGACAACAGCCGCAGCATCGTCATCCCGCATACGCCGCGCATGGTCACCGATGACCTGTTCGCCCTGCGCCACTTCGTGGTGGCCGGCGTGGGCATTGCGCACTTGCCGCGGGTGGCGGTGCGTGAAGACCTGGCGGCGGGGCGATTGGTCGAGCTGATTCCTGACTGGCACCCGCGTTGCGGCATCGTGCATGCGATCTTCCCGTCGCGGCGCGGGTTGCTGCCTTCGGTGCGTGCGCTGATCGATCACCTGGCCGAAGAGTTCGCCATCAGCGACATGGCCTGAGGCTCCTTGAGCAGCAGGTCGACCAGCAGCGCCAGCAACACCGCCCCGGCCGCCACCGCGAACAGCACAGCGTAGTGGCCATCCGTGGCGGCGAACAACGCCGAGTATGCGTAGCCGGCAATGGCCTGAAAACTGGCGAACGAAACTGTCGCACGGCTCCAGGTCGCATTCTGCCGGTCATGGCCGTCCACCAGCTGATGCACCCTGGCAAGCGCCAATGGCACGATGCCCGGGGGGAAGGAGCCGATCAGCAGTGCGGCGACACCCAGCAGGCGCAGGTCGTGACTGCTCAGCAAGATCCCGAGCGCACCCAGTTGTGCCAGCAGCACCAGACGAATGCCGGCACGGGCACCGAGGTGATCGGCCAACAACCCATACAGTACCGGTCCGGCAATCGCGCCCAGGCCATAGAGCCCCCATATGACAGCACCAGCGTGGTTGCCCGCGCCCAGCCCGCGGCTGATGTAATCGACCAGAAACATCATGGGCGCCACCAGCGCCGTGGCCATCAACGCGTATTGCCCAAACAGCACGAGAATTGCGGGTGAAACCGCCGCCTGCCGCCGTGCGGGGGGCACCGACGAATGTTCAAGTTCAACGGGCCAGCCTGCCCAGCTGGTAACGGTCAGCAGCAGCGACAACGCGGACAGCCCCAGCCAGGTCTGCTGCAGGCCTTTATCCAGCAACCATGGCACCAGACTCGCAGAAGCCGCAACGCCCAGGCCCAGGCCCAGGAAGATGGCCCCGCTGGCCAGGCCGCGTCGCGAGGCAGTGACATGGGGCAATATTGCGCTGGCCACCAGCACCATGATCACACCACCTGCCACGCCCGACAGCAGGCGCCAGGCAAAGAACCAGCTCACCGACAACGGCCAGGCACACGCCAGGAATGTCAGGCTCACCAGCACCATCATGCCGCGCAGCGCCATGGCGCTCGACCACCGGGCAGCCAGCGGCCTGCCAATCAGGGCGCCGATCAGGTAGCCGGCCAGGTTCGCCGCCCCCAGATAGACCACTGCTGAACTGGCGAACCAGTGAGCACCGATCAGTGCCGGAATCAGCGGTGTATAAGCAAACCGTGCCAGGCCGATCCCGACCAGGCTGGCACATAGCCCAGCCCAAATCGGCAACCAGGGTGCACGTATCGAATTGTTCATGATTTTCCCCTGCCCCGTGAACGGCGCTTGATGATGGTGATGGGGAAAGCATAAATTCGCCGAACGATGAAATAACGCAGCGAGTTTACATACCAGCCCTGCATTTTCGCATCACCGAGGACGACTTCGATGAACTGGGACGACACCCGCGTGTTTCTTGCATTGTGCCGCGAGCAAACCCTGCGCGGCGCCGCACGCCGCCTGGGCGTGGACCAGGCCACGGTGGGTCGCCGGCTCGCATCGCTGGAGGGCGCGCTGCATGCCACGCTGTTCCTGCGGACCTCCAGCGGTTACTCCCTAACCAGCGCCGGCGAAGTGGCCATGCGGGCTGCCTTGGCGATGGAATCTGCCGCCGCCGGCCTGCAGCGGCAGATTCTTGGACTGGATGACCGCCTGAGCGGGGTGGTGAGAGTGACCAGTACCGACGCCTTCGCGTCGGACTTCATCATCCCAGCCGTGGCTCGGTTGCGCCAGGAACACCCTGGGATCGAGGTGCAATTGCACGCGTCCACGCAGATGCTCAACCTCAGCCAGCGCGAGGCAGATATCGCCGTACGTACGCACAAGCCGGACAACCCTGAACTGGTGGTGCGGAGCCTGGCGCGCTGGCAAACCGCACTGTTCGCCTCGCATACGTACCTCCAGCACTTTGGCGAGCCGGTGCCCGGTGGTGCGTTTGCCGGGCACGAACTGGTGATCTACCAGCCTTATCTGGACAGCGGCAAGGAGGTGACACTGGCCGGCGAACCGATCGCCAAAGGGCGCATCGCCATGACTTGCACCTCGGGGCTGATGGTGCGCCAAGCACTGGCCAGTGGCATCGGGCTGGGTGAACTGCCGGTGCCGATGGGCGCACGTGCGGGCTTGCAGCAAGTGTGGGCGCAAGGCAGGCCTTACGACATCTGGCTGGTGACCCATCAGGATGTCCGCCATACGGCGCGGGTGCGGGTGGTGATCGATGCGATCGCCAAGGCGTTCAGCCTCTAGCTGCCCGTTCCAGCACACCCTTACAAGACCGCTGGCCTATCCTTGCTCCACAGTCCCGGATCATCCCCCTTGGAGGCCCCATGATCCGCGCCAACCCCGGACCAGGCCGCGCCCTGCTCGCCACCCTCGCCCTCTGCCCGGCACTCAGCCAGGCAGAAGATCCCGGCTGGTCGCTGCTCAGCCGCAACTATTTCCTGCACAGCGACTTCCGCTCGCCCTCCGCCAGCGGCCAGAACTACCGCCAGGAATGGGCCCAGGGCTTCATCGGCGAGGTCCGCTCGGGCTTCACCGAAGGCACGGTCGGTGTCGGCCTCGACGCCCATGGCTTCCTCGGCCTCAAGCTCGACGGCGGCCGCGGCCATGCCGGCACCGGCTTGCTGCCCCGCGACAGCGATGGCCGCGCCGAGTCCGACTACTCCAGCGCCGGCGCCGCGCTCAAGCTACGCCTGGGCAACACCCAGCTGCGTTACGGTGAAATGACCGTCGAAACCCCGGTGTTCGACACCGCCGACAAGCGCCTGCATCCGGAGTACGCCACCGGCTGGTTCGTGGACAATACCGACCTGCCTGACTGGCGCCTGCAGGCCGGGCGCTTCACGGCCTTCAACAACCAGGACAACAGCTCCACCCACGACGATTTCAGCGGCTACGGCGCCACCACCCGCAACCGCGCCATCAGCCTGGCCGGCGCCACCTTTGCGCCGCACGGCCCCTTCGGCGGCGCATTGTACGCCGGGCAGCTGGAGGACACCTGGCGCCAGGCCTACCTCAACCTGAACCTGGCAGAAGGCAATTGGCGCCTGGACGGCAATCTCTACAAGACCCGCGACACCGGCAATGCCAGCGCCGGGGCGATCGACACCCTCGCCTACAGCCTGCTGGGCAAGTACAGCTTCGGCGCTCAGGCCCTGACCCTGGCGTACCAGAAGGTCGAGGGCGACACGCCGTTCGACTTCGTCGGCGGCGACTCCATCTACCTGGCCAACTCGATCAAGTACGCCGACTTCAACGGCCCCGGCGAGCGCTCCTGGCAACTGCGCTACGACCTCAACTTCGCCACCCTCGGCGTGCCTGGCCTGAGCCTGATGGGCCGCTACGTCAGCGGCCGCGGTATCGATGGCAGTCACGCCCCGTCCAGCGGAGCCTATGTGAACCAGTACGGCCAGGGCGGCAAGCACTGGGAGCGCGACGTCGACCTGAAATACGTGGTCCAGTCCGGTGCCGCCAAGGACCTCAGCCTGTCGTTCTCACACGTCAGCCACCGCGCCAACCAGGCCCAGGCCGGCGATGACATCGACCGCCTCTACCTGATCATCGAATACCCCCTCAAAGGCAGCTTCTGACATGAGCAATTCCCCTTCAGGCGCCTGGAGCCCGTTGCGCAACACCACCTTCCGCATGCTGTGGATCGCCACCATCGCCTCCAACATCGGCACCTGGATGCACGAGGTGGGCGCCGGCTGGCTGATGACCACCCTGTCGGCCAACCCGCTGCATGTGGCGCTGATCCAGGTGGCCGGCTCGCTGCCGATGTTCTTCCTCGCCCTGCCGGCCGGCGCAGCGGCGGATATCGTCGACAAGCGCCGCTACCTGCTGCTGGTGCAATTGTGGATGTCATCGGTAGCCGTGGTGCTCGCCACACTGACCCTGCTCGGCCTGATGAACGTCACCCTGCTGCTGGTGCTGACCCTGGCGCTGGGCATCGGCACGGCGTTGATGATGCCGGCCTGGAGCGCGCTGACGCCGGAGCTGGTGGGCAAGCAGGACCTGGCCAACGCGGTGGCCATTTCCAGCGTCGGCATCAACGTGTCGCGCGCCATCGGCCCGGCGCTGGCCGGTGTGGTGGTGAGCATGGTCGGCCCGTGGCTGACCTTTGCCCTCAATGCCGCGTCCTTCGCCGGCGTTATCCTGGTGCTGTTCCTGTGGCAGCGTGAGGTGAAGGAGCCGCTGCTGCCGGCCGAGCGCTTCGTCGCTGCCATGCGCACCGGCCTGCGCTTCGCACGCAGTGCCAAACCCTTGCAGGCCGTGCTGTTGCGGGCGTTGGCATTCTTCTTCTGCGCCAGCGCCGGGACCTCGTTGCTGCCACTGATCGTGCGCGGTCAGATGCACGGCAGCGCGGCCGACTTCGGCCTGCTGCTGGCGGCCATCGGCATCGGCGCGGTGGCCGGCGCCACGCTGCTGCCGCGCCTGCGCGAGCGCATCAGCCGCGACCGCCTGGTGCTGCTCGCCAGCCTGGTGTATGCCCTGTTCCTGCTGGCCCTGGCGCTAGTGCGCAACTTCTATGCGCTGTTGCCGGCGATGCTGCTCAGTGGCGCGGCGTGGATCGCGGTGTTGTCCAACCTGCAGGTAGCGGCGCAGACCTCGGTACCGGCCTGGGTACGGGCGCGGGCGTTGTCGGTGTACATCCTGTTCTTCTTCGGCGCCATGGCCAGCGGCGGCTTGCTGTGGGGCACGCTGGCCAGCCATGCATCGATTACCCTGAGCCTGTTGCTGGCCGCAGGTGGCCTGGCGCTGGGCACCTTGCTGACCTGCAAGGTCACCTTGCCGGAGACCGAAGCCGAGGAACTGACGCCGTCGCTGCACTGGCCGGTGCCGGTGCTCAGCGATGACATGGACAAGGAAAGCGGGCCGGTAATGGTCACCGTGGAGTACCACATCGAGCCGGCCAAGGCCGAGGCATTCCAGCAGGCGGCGCGGGAGCTGGAGGCGATGCGCAAGCGCAATGGCGCACTTTCGTGGGGGTTGATGCGGGACAGTGCAGATCCTGCGCTATGGCTGGAGTTCTTCTTCGAGGAGTCTTGGCTGGAGCATTTGCGGCATCACCATCGGGTGACCCGGGGGGAGCTCAAGATCGAGGCGCGCGTCAGAATGCTGCAGACCGACGGGGTCGAGGTGAAGATCCGCCACCTGTTGGCTGGCGTTGAACACAAGGCACACCATTGATGCAGGCCTTACCGGCCTCTTCGCGGGCAAGCCCGCGAAGAGGCCAGCACTGAAGGAACGAAAAAGGGGGCCAATAACTGGCCCCCTTTCACATCAGCTCAGCTTAGAACGCGAAGCACGAGCAACCCAGCGCGCCCCAGAAGCCCTGGTAGTCATTCACCGGTACGCTCGAATGCCGCGCCTTTTCATGGCTGTGCGCATGCACCCCGCATGGCCCGCTGCACTGGTGCACGGCGGCTGCCAGCGACGGCGTGCCTACACGCCAGTGCCCCGGCACCTTGGTCACTGGCGACCACTCCGGCAGCACCGGCACCTGTGCTGGGCCAAGCTTGTCGAATTCAGCCGCGCCGTACACCACCTTGCCGTCAACGATCGTCAGCACCGACTCGATGCCTTTGATCGCCTCTTCATCGACGCTGAAGAAGTCCAGCGACAGTGCCGCCAGGTCGGCCAGCTGGCCCACCTTGATCTGGCCCTTCTTGCCCTGCTCGCTGGAGAACCAGGCGCTGCCCTGGGTGAACAGCTGCAGCGCGGTGTCGCGGCTCAGGCCTTCCGGGTACAGCGCCATACCGCCGACGGTCTTGCCGCTGACCAGCCAGTACAGCGAAGTCCACGGGTTGTAGCTGGACACGCGGGTAGCGTCGGTACCGGCGCCGACCGGCACGCCCATCTCCAGCATGCGCTTGATCGGCGGGGTCTGCTCGGCCGCCTTGGCGCCGTAGCGGTCGACGAAGTACTCACCCTGGAAGGCCATGCGGTCCTGGATGGCGATGCCGCCGCCCAGCGCACGCACGCGCTCGATGTTCTGCGGGGTGATGGTTTCGGCATGGTCGAAGAACCACGGCAGGCCGTTGAACGGGATGTCGCGGTTGACCTTCTCGAACACGTCGAGCATGCGCGTGATCGATTCGTTGTAGGTGGCATGCAGGCGGAACGGCCAGCGCTGCTCGACCAGGTGGCGCACCACGGGCTCCAGCTCTTCTTCCATGGTCTGCGGCAGGTCCGGGCGCGGCTCGAGGAAGTCCTCGAAGTCGGCGGCGGAGAACACCAGCATCTCGCCAGCGCCGTTGTGGCGCAGGAAGTCGGTGCCGCTGTGCAGCTTGACGCTGGACGTCCACTTGCGGAAGTCGTCGAGCTCTTCCTTGGGCTTCTGGGTGAACAGGTTGTAGGCGATGCGCACGGTCAGCTGGTTGTTGTCGGCCAGTTCCTGGATCACCTGGTAGTCGTCCGGGAAGTTCTGGTAGCCGCCGCCGGCATCGATGGCGCTGGTCAGGCCCAGGCGGTTCAGCTCACGCATGAACTGGCGGGTGGAGTTGACCTGGTATTCCAGTGGCAGCTTCGGCCCCTTGGCCAGGGTGGCGTAGAGGATCATCGCGTTGGGGCGGGCGATCAGCATGCCGGTCGGGTTGCCGAACTTGTCACGCTGGATCTCGCCACCCGGCGGGTTCGGTGTGTCCTTGGTGTAGCCGACGGCCTTGAGCGCGGCGCGGTTGAGCAGCGCGCGGTCATACAAGTGCAGCAGGAACACCGGGGTGTCGGGCGCGGCCTGGTTGATTTCTTCCAGGGTCGGCATGCGTTTTTCGGCGAACTGGAATTCGTTCCAGCCACCGACCACACGCACCCACTGCGGGGTCGGTGTACGCGCTGCCTGGTCCTTGAGCATGCGCAGGGCATCGGCCACCGACGGCACGCCTTCCCAGCGCAGCTCCAGGTTGTAGTTCAGGCCGCCGCGGATCAGGTGCAGGTGCGAGTCGTTCAGGCCGGGGATCACCGTGCGCTGCTTGAGGTCGATGATCTGCGTGGCGCTGCCCTTGTGGGCCATGGCCTCGGCGTCATTGCCCACGGCGATGAAACGGCCATCCTTGATGGCGACGGCGGTGGCGGTGGGCTTTTCGCGGTCAACGGTGTGCAGTTTGCCGTTGAACAGAATCAGGTCGGCGGTCATGGAACCTCCTTGGGTGGATGCGTGGGCGGAACCGGCTTGGCCGGTAAAGGGCAATGCGGACCAGAGGGCGCCGGCGGCACCGAGCACGGTGCTGGTGGCGAGGAACTGGCGACGGGTCTTGTCGTTGCGGTCCTGGGACATGGTCTTCTCCGTCTGGGGGCGGCGGCAGGCGCAACTGTGGAGCATGCCGGTTGACGCAGGGTCAGGGCTTGGATGGATGTGCGGTGAGCTAGAAGGTTAGCCCTGTTCAGGTTTTATGCAGCCATGGCCGGCCTCTTCGCGGGTGAACCCGCTCCCACAGTTACTGCTTTCCCTGTGGGAGCGGGTTTACCCGCGAATGCCTTCCACAATTACTTCTGCAGGAACGCCAGCAAGTCCTCGTTCAGTTGCTGGGCATGGGTCACCGCGAACCCGTGCGGCGCGCCGGCATACACCTTCAGCTCAGCCCCACGAATCAGCTCCGCCGCCTGCTTGCCGGTGGTCTCGAAGGGCACGATCTGATCGTCGTCACCATGGATCACCAAGGTCGGCACATCGATCTTGGCCATGTCCGGACGGAAGTCGGTCTCCGAGAACGCGGTCACGCAATCCAGGGTGCCCTTGATCGACGCCATCAGGGCGATGTTCAGGGTCTGAGTCTGCACGCCCTGGGACACCTGCTGCCCATGGTTGATGCCATAGAACGGCGCTGCGAAATCGGCGATGAACTGTGCACGATCGGCACGCAGGCCAGCGCGGATGCCCTCGAACACCGACAGGTCGACACCTTCAGGGTTGTCGGCGCGCTTGCCGAACACCGGCGTCACCGCCCCCAGCAGCACCAGCCCGGCCACCCGCTCACTGCCGTGGCGGGCGATGTAGCGGCTGACATCACCGCCACCCATCGAGAAGCCCACCAAGGTCACGTCATGCAGGTCGAGGTGCTCGATGAGCTGGGCGATGTCGTCGGCGAAGGTGTCGTAATCGTAGCCGGTCCACGGCTGGCTCGAACGGCCGAAACCACGGCGGTCAAACGCGATGGCGCGGTAGCCGCGGCTGGCCAGGAACTCCATCTGCGAGTCCCACATGTCGGCGTCCAGTGGCCAGCCGTGGCTGAACAGCACCGGTTTGCCGCTGCCCCAGTCCTTGTAATAGATCGAAGTGCCGTCGCGGGTCACGAGAGTGGTCATGTCGATATCTCCTTGAAAGTCTGAAGGTGAAGGCGTGGCTCAGCCGCGCAGCCAGTTGGCGCAGCGGCGGGTTACCCAAGGCATGATGTAGAACACCACGGGCAGGATGACGAACAGGTTGACGATGAGGTTGCCGCTGATCGGCCCGGCCAGTTGCGGGAAGCGCGCGAACAACGGCGCCAGCAACTGCGGGATGATCATGGTCATCGGGCAGATCACCAGGTAGGTGAGCAGCGCCTGCTTCCAGCGCGGTGGTTGCGCCGCGTTGGTGCTTGGCGGGGTGAACCAGAACTCCGGGTCATCGTGCACCTGGGTGTGATCACCACCTTCGAGCAATGGCAGTACTTCATTGACCAACGCCTGGCGTTCGGCCGAGTTGACCCAGGCCTGCAGCAAGCTGGCGTCAGCGAAGCGCACCACGGTGGTGAAGTGCAGCCCGCCTTCGTCAGGGCGAATAACGTTGACGTCCAGGTGCCCCGGCTGGCGGCGCGCGGCGCTGACCGTGCGCTTGAGCCACGCTTCGTAGGCCGCCAGCGACTCGGCGCGGGCCTTGTGCTGGATGACCAGGGTCACCACGTTGCGGTTGTCTTGGCGTGCGGTGTTCATCGGCGTTCCTTGGGATGAGCTTGCCCGCATCCACTGTGCAACGGCGGACGGGCGGTGGATTGGATAGGTGTGCTGCCCTCACCGGGCACCGACTGTCGGTGCCCGGCGCTCGGCTTACTTGTTGGCGTTGAAAGCGTTGTAGCTGGTCATCAGGTTGCGGTAGTCCGGGATGTGGTTGGAGCACAGGGCGGCCAGCCCTTCGATGTCGTTGCGCCAGTCGCGGTGCAGCTCACAGGCCACGCCAAACCAGGTCATCAGTTGCGCGCCAGCCCGGCTCATGCGGTCATGGGCAGCATCACGGGTCATTTCGTTGAAGGTGCCGGAAGCATCGGTCACCACGAACACTTCGAATTCTTCTTCCAGGGCCGCCAGCGCCGGGAAGGCTACGCAAACCTCGGTCACCACACCGGCGATGATCAGCTGCTTCTTGCCAGTGGCCTTCACGGCCTTGACGAAGTCTTCGTTGTCCCAGGCGTTGATCTGGCCTGGGCGGGCGATGTACGGGGCATCCGGGAACAGCGCTTTCAACTCCGGCACCAGCGGGCCGTTGGGGCCTTGCTCGAAGCTGGTGGTGAGGATGGTCGGCAGGTTGAAGAACTTGGCCAGGTCAGCCAGGGCCAGCACGTTGTTCTTGAAGGCGTCAGGCTCGATGTCGCGGACCAGGGACAGCAGACCTGCCTGGTGGTCCACCAGCAGAACAGCGGCGTCGTCTTTGTTCAGGCGGTTGTATTTGAAGTGGGTCATGGCGGTAGCTCCTAAGGGTTTTGATTTTCAGTAAGTTGGGTGTTTCGCGTTGATGGGAGAAGATTAAAACCAACACCTTTGGAGCGGTAGTTAGTGGTTTTTGGCTTTAGCGTTCCATTAAAGGAACGATCTATTGGCAGTGGATTTGCTGGCCTCATTGCTTGCCTGAGCAAGCTGCTCTATTACTACGCACAGCCCTCCCCTCACTCCCGAGACTTCCATGCTGGCGTTCATCCAGTCGTCCCCGTTGTTGCTCGGTACCGCCCTGATCCTGCTCGACCTCGTGCTCTGGCAGTTGATCCCGATTCAGCGCCGGGCCTGGCGCATTGGCGCGCGACTGGTGATCTTCCTGCTGTTCAGCTCGGTGCTGGTGGCCGCCGGCATGAGCCCGCTGCAGCCGCCACCGTGGCCCGACGATGTATCACGCAACCTGATCGCCACAGTGCTGGCGATCGGCTGGTGGCTGTTCGGCGCGCGCACGGTGACCGTGGTGTTCGGCCTGCTGCTGGTGGCCCGTGGCAGCCATGGCGGGCGCCTGTTGCAGGATGTACTGGGGGCGCTGATCTTCCTCGCTGCCGTGGTCGCCGCTGCGGGGTATGTATTGCAACTGCCGGTAAAGGGCCTGCTGGCCACTTCCGGGGTGATGGCCATCGTCATCGGCCTGGCACTGCAGAGCACCCTGGCCGACGTGTTCAGCGGCATCGTGCTGAACACCACGCGGCCCTATCAGATTGGCGATTCGATCTCCATCGATGGCACCGAGGGCAAGGTGCTGGACATCGACTGGCGCGCCACGCGCCTGCTCACCGGCAGTGGCAGCCTGGCGGTGATCCCCAACTCAGTGGCGGCCAAGGCACGGCTGCTCAATCACAGCCGCCCGGCCGATGTGAACGGCGTGTCGATTTGCGTGGTGGTGCCAGCCAAGGTTCGCCCCAAACGGGTTTTCGATGCCCTGGAGAAAGCCCTGCAGGGCACCAGCGCGATCCTCGCCTCACCCAAGCCCAAGGTCACGGTGAAGACCTCGACGCTGGAGTCGGTGGAGTACGAAGCCAGCGGATTCATCGCTGACATGGGCGGCAAGACCGATGCTCGCAACCAGTTGTTCGACCTGGCGCACCGCCACCTGGAAGCCAGCGGGGTGATGTGGAACGTCGACCTGGCCATGCCGCCACGCAGCCGCCAGCGCGAAGTGCTGGACGAGGTGCGGGTGTTCCGCTCGCTGAGTGACGAAGAGCGGGATGCCTTGAGCCAGCGCATGACCGCTGTGGAATACCTGGCCGACCAGGTGATCCTCGGCGTGGGCGAACAGTCCGATCATTTGCTGGTGATTGGCAGCGGTGTGGTTTCGGCGTCGGTGCGTGATGGCGACAAGCTGCTGGAGGCCGGGCGCATGGGGCCAGGTGAGGTGCTGGGGATCGAGGGGATCATCGACGAAGACGACTCGATGGCCGAGTTCCGTACCTTGACCAGCTGTGTGCTGTACCGCATAGAAAAGGCACAGGTGAAGAGCTGCCTGGAGCAGCGTGGAGAGGTGCAGACGGCGTTGAGCAAGTTGCAGCGGTTCCGCCGGCAGAGCCGAGAGTCGCTGTTGCTGCAGAAGCCGGTTTCGATCAAGAAAGGTGGCTTCCTCAGCTGGCTGCACAAGTAAGCCTGTGCCGGCCCCTTCGTGGGTGAACCCGCTCCCACAGGTACTGCGCAACTCTCAGGCCTTGCGCAATCACTGTGGGAGCGGGCTTGCCCGCGAAGAGGCCGGTGCTTACAACACAACCCTCAAGCATTGCCCCGCGTGGTACAGCGAGAAACCGGACTCATAGAACGCCGTGCGCAGCGAAGGCGCACTCACGCCCTTCATCGGCGAGAACGGAATTGGCAGGCTGTCCGCCTCCCCCTTCAGCAGGAATTCGGCAAACGCCCGGCCAATCACGGTCCCGGTGGTGTTGCCTCGGCCGTTATAGCCCGTCACCGCCACCAGCCCCGGCGCTGGCTCGAACAGCCGCATCAGGTGGTCAGGGGTAAAGTCGATGCAGCCAGTCCAGTGCATTTCCCACTCGACCTTGCCCAGCTCCGGGTAGTAATGGCTCTGGATCCGGTCGGCCCAGCTGCGCACGAACCAGGCCGGCTTGTTGTCGACCCGGCCAAGGCTGCCCAGCAGCAGGCGGCCCTGATCGTCGCGGCGGATGCTGCTGAGCACCGTGCGCGTGTCCCACGAGCCTTGGCCGTGCGGCAGCACCTTGTCGGCGGCCGCGCCATGCAGCGGCTTGGACGCCACCTGGTAGTAATAGCCACGGAAGAACTGCTTCTGCAGGTTGCTCCAGTCGCCTTCGGTGTAGGCGCCGGTGGAGATCACCACCTTGTCGGCGCGCACCGAGCCGCGTGCGGTCTTCACCCGCCAGCCATCGCCATCGCGCTCCAGGCCTTCGACCGAGGATTGCTGGAACAGCTTGCCGCCCAGGCGCACCACGGCGGCGGCCAGGCCCTGGGTGTAGCCCATCGGGTTGATGGTGCCGGCGCGGCGGTCGAGCAGCGCGGCGGAAATCTTGTCGGTACCGCAGTATTCCTGGCACTGGGCGCCGGTCAGCAGCTCGACGTCGGCACCGCGGCGGCGCCATTGCTCGTGGCGGGCCTCGAGGTCGGCGATACCGGTGGCGTTGTGCGCCATGTGCAACGTGCCTTTGTGCTGGGCCTGGCAGTCGATGCCCAGGCGTTCGATCATGGCGAACACTTGCGCCGGGGCTTCGCCAAGCACCTTGTTCAGGCGGCTGCCCTGCTTCTGGCCGAGGGTCGCCTCGACATCATCGGGGCGGATCCAGGTGCCGGCGTTGACCAGCCCGACGTTGCGCCCGGAGCCGCCGTGGCCGATCTTCCAGGCCTCCAGCAAGATCACCGACTTGCCCTGTTCGAGCAGGTGGATG
Organism: Pseudomonas sp. LRP2-20; assembly: GCF_024349685.1. Lineage (NCBI taxonomy): Bacteria > Pseudomonadati > Pseudomonadota > Gammaproteobacteria > Pseudomonadales > Pseudomonadaceae > Pseudomonas > Pseudomonas sp. LR2-20. The sequence continues at coordinate 5,889,075 of NZ_AP025944.1, forward strand.
GCCGCCGACAGGCCGGTGATGCCGCCGCCGATCACGCAGACATCGGCCTTGTGTTCACCGGCCAGGGCCTGGGCGGCCACGCTCGGTTTGCTGACGAATTCCCACAAGCACTCTTGACGCAGTTCGGACATGGCCCGGCTCCAGCAATTTATTCTTGTTTGGGGCCGCCTTGCGGCCCATTCGCGGGTCAAGCCCGCTCCCACAGGTACTCCACAGTGTTCAAAATCTGTGATGTACCTGTGGGAGCGGGCTTGACCCGCGAACCGGGGGCACAGCCCCCGGCCATACAGCATCAGTCGAACACGATACCCTGCGCCAGCGGCAGCTCGCGCGAGTAGTTCACGGTGTTGGTCTGGCGACGCATGTAGCCTTTCCAGGCATCGGAACCGGACTCACGACCACCGCCAGTCTCCTTCTCGCCACCAAACGCCCCGCCGATCTCGGCGCCACTGGTGCCGATGTTGACGTTGGCGATGCCGCAGTCGCTGCCCGAAGCACTCTGGAAGCGCTCGGCCTCGCGAATGTCGGTGGTGAAGATGCACGACGACAGGCCTTGTGGCACTTCGTTGTTCAGGCGCAGGGCCTCTTCGAAGTCGTCATAGGCCAGCACGTAGAGGATCGGTGCGAAGGTTTCGTGGCGCACCACATCGCTTTGCCCAGGCATCTCGGCGATGGCCGGCGTGACGTAGTAGGCGTTCGGGTACTGGTCGGCCAGCTGACGCTCACCACCGAATACCTGACCACCCTCGTCGCGGGCCTTGGCCAGCGCACCTTGCATGGCGTCGAACGACTGCTTGTCGATCAGCGGGCCGACCAGGTTGTCCTTGCGTGGGTCACCGATGCGCACTTTGCCGTAGGCGGCTTTGACGCGGGCAACCACTTCGTCCTTGATCGAGCGGTGCACGATCAGGCGACGCAGGGTCGTGCAACGCTGGCCGGCAGTGCCGACAGCGGAGAACAGAATGCCGCGCACGGCCAGGTCGAGGTCAGCGCTCGGGGCCAGGATCATGGCGTTGTTGCCACCCAGCTCGAGGATGCTGCGACCGAAGCGGGCCGCAACACGTGGGCCGACTTCACGGCCCATGCGGGTGCTGCCGGTGGCGCTGACCAGCGGTACACGTGGGTCGTCGACCATGGCTTCGCCGGCTTCACGGCCGCCGATCACCAGTTGCGCCAGGCCTGCTGGGGCGTCACCGAAGGCCTTCAGGGCTTTTTCGAACAGCGCCTGGCAAGCCAGGGCGGTCAGCGGGGTCTTCTCGGACGGCTTCCACACCACCGAGTTACCGGCCACCAGGGCCAGCGCAGTGTTCCAGGCCCAGACGGCCACCGGGAAGTTGAAGGCGCTGATCACGCCGACCACGCCCAGCGGGTGCCAGGTTTCACGCATGTGGTGGCCCGGGCGCTCGGAAGCGATGGTCAGGCCGTACAGCTGGCGCGACAGGCCAACGGCGAAATCGCAGATGTCGATCATTTCCTGCACTTCGCCCAGGCCTTCCTGGGTGATCTTGCCGGCTTCGATCGAGACCAGCTCGCCGAGGTCGGCCTTGTGCGCACGCAGTACTTCACCAAACAGGCGCACCAGCTCGCCACGGCGCGGGGCCGGCACACTGCGCCAGGCTTCGAAGGCGCTCTGGGCCTGATCGATGCGGGCGATGGTCTCGGCCTTGCCGAGCAATTTCACCGAGGCGATCTGGCTGCCGTCGATCGGCGTGTGAACAGGGTAGTCGCCCTGGGTGTAAGCCTCGGCGGCAACGCCAAGGCGCTCGAGCAATCCAGCAACCATTTGTGCTTCTCCTACATCGGGTGATGGGGTGGAAAAATGATGTGGATCAGTATTAATCCGATCACACCGGTGCAACAAACGACCTTTATTCCGCATATCATTCCGTCAGGTAATGATTTGAGCCGCAGAGACCGCTATGTCCAAACGCCTGGTGCCCTCCATGACCGCCCTGCAGTGCTTCGAAGCTGCAGCACGCCACCTGAGCTTCACCCGTGCCGCCGAAGAGCTGCACCTGACCCAGAGTGCGGTCAGCAAGCAGGTGGCGCAGCTGGAAGAGATGCTGCGCCACCACCTGTTCCTGCGTATCCGCAGGCGCCTGCAACTCACACCCGCTGGCAGTCTGTACCTGGCCGAGGTCAACAAGATCCTCACCCAGGTCGACATGTCGAGCCGCTACGTACTCACCTACGGCGAGCAGACCGAGGTATTGAAGGTAGCCACTCAACCGAGTTTTGGCGTGCGCTGGCTGATCCCGCACCTCAAGGGCTTTGGCAAACGCCACGCGAATATCCACCTCGACATCCGCAACGAGATGGAACCGTTCGCCTTGCTGCAAGGCTCGGCGGATGTGGTGTTCTTCTATGGCCAAGGCACCTGGCCGGGGGCCACCTGTGTCGAGCTGTTCGGCGAAGAGGTGGTGCCGGTGTGCGCGCCGGAGCTGCTGGCCGGGCGTGAGCTGGGGGGTGCGGGTGAGTTGGCGGACATGGTGCTGCTGCAGAGCACCTCGCGGCCGGAGGCTTGGCATGAGTGGTTCCTGGAGCTGGGGTTGCACAGTGTCAGCGCCTATCACGGGCCGCGGTTCGATACGTTCTACATGGCGTTGAGTGCGGCGCAGGCCGGCTGCGGGGTGGCGTTGGTGCCGCAGTACCTGGTGGCGAAAGAGCTGGCCGAGGGCAGCCTGATGATTGCCTGGAACCATGCGATGCCCAGTGCCGGTAAGCATTACCTGGCCTTTGCCGAGCATGCGGCGGAGGTGCCTAAAGTCAGGGCATTGGTGGAATGGATTCGCCAGCAGCTTCAGCCTTGAGATTGCCGGGGCCGCTTTGCGGCCCATCGCCGGCAAGCCAGCTCCCACAAGTACTGCGCAAGGTTCAAACTGTACCTAATCCCTGTGGGAGCGGGCTTGCCCGCGAAAGGGCCCTCGAGGTCGATCAGAAATGGAATGACTGGCTCACTTTTTTTCGCTTGTGAGGCAAGTGCATTCCCAGCTTTCATGTAAGCGTCCAAACCTAACCAGGAAGCTAGCGATGCCCGCCCACGATTTCGTCAGCCCCGACAGCATCCGCGCGCAGTTCTCTGCCGCCATGTCGCTCATGTACAAACAGGAAGTGCCGCTGTACGGCACGCTGCTGGAGCTGGTGAGCGAAATCAACCAGCGGGTCATGGCCGAGCAGCCCAAGGTGGCCGAGGCCCTGCGCTGGACCGGCGAGATCGAGCGCCTGGACCAGGAGCGCCACGGCGCCATCCGCGTCGGTACTGCCGAAGAGCTGGCGACCATCGCTCGCCTGTTCGCGGTGATGGGCATGGCGCCGGTCGGCTACTACGATCTCAGCTCGGCCGGTGTGCCGGTGCATTCCACCGCGTTCCGCGCCGTGCATGAGCAGTCGCTGCATGTCAGCCCGTTCCGCGTGTTCACCTCGTTGCTGCGCCTGGAGCTGATCGACAACCTGCAACTGCGTGAGCTGGCCCAGGAGATTCTGGCCAAGCGCAAGATCTTTACCTCGCGCGCACTCGAACTGATTGCCCAATCCGAGCATGATGGCGGCCTGAACGCCGCCGATGCCGACGAGTTCGTCCGCGAAGCCCTGCACACCTTCCGCTGGCACCAGGACGCCACGGTCACTGCCGAGCAGTACCAGCAACTGCACGACCAGCACCGCCTGATCGCCGATGTGGTGGCCTTCAAAGGCCCGCATATCAACCACCTGACCCCACGCACCCTGGACATCGACGCGATCCAGGTCGGCATGCCGGCCAAGGGCATCCCGCCGAAAGCCGTGGTCGAAGGCCCGCCCACCCGCCGCCACCCGATCCTGCTGCGCCAGACCAGCTTCAAGGCATTGCAGGAGAAGGTTGCGTTCAGCGACCACCAGGGCAGCCACACCGCACGCTTCGGCGAGATCGAACAGCGCGGCGCGGCACTGACACCGAAGGGCCGCCAGCTGTACGACAGGCTGCTCGACGCCACCCGCGCCGCCTTGGGTGGCGCGCCGGCCGAGGCCAACGCCGAGCGCTACATGGCCCTGCTGCAGGAAAGCTTCAGCGAGTTTCCGGATGACCTGGCGCAGATGCGCGAGCAAGGGTTGGCGTACTTCCGCTACTTCGCTACCGAGAAGGGCCTGGCAGCGCGTGGGCAAGCGGATCGCCCGACCACGCTGGAAGGCCTGATCGCGGCCGGCCATGTGCACTTCGAGGCGCTGGTGTACGAGGACTTCCTGCCGGTGAGTGCGGCGGGGATCTTCCAGTCGAACCTGGGGGATGAAGGCCAGGCCGAATATGGCAGCAATGCCAACCGCGAAGCGTTTGAAGCGGCGCTGGGGCTGCAGGTGCAGGATGAGCTGGCGCTGTATGCGCAGAGCGAGCGGCGCTCGTTGCAGGCCTGTGCCCAGGCGCTGGACCTGGGTTCGATGTAACACACAGCGGGGGCGCTTTGCGCCCCGTTCGCGGGTAAACCCGCTCCTACAGGTACAGCGCTGGCCTCGGGCCTGTCGTAACCCTGTGGGAGCGGGTTTACCCGCGAATGGGCCGCAAAGCGGCCCCATGCGGTCTCAGCGGAAGCGGTCCACTTCCTGGCGCAGCTGCGCCGCCAGCCCTTCCAGCTCCCGCGCGGTAAAGGCCAGTTCATTGGCCACATCACGCTGTTCGCTGTTGGCCTGGGCAATGCTTTGCAGGTTGCGGCTGAGCACTGTCGCGGTGCTGCTCTGCTCCTGGGTCGCCGTGCTGATCACGGCAAACTGCTCACCCGCCGCACGGCTCTGCTCATCGATACGCGCCAACGCTTCGGCGACTTTGTCGTTGCGCGCCAGCCCTTCCTGCATCAGCTGGTTGCCCTGCTCCAGGGTATTGATGGCGTGCCCGGTCTGCTGCTGGATGTTGTTGATCATCCCGGAAATTTCATCGGTCGCCTGGCGCGTGCGCGCCGCCAGCCCACGTACTTCATCCGCGACCACGGCAAAGCCACGGCCCTGCTCACCGGCACGGGCCGCCTCGATGGCGGCGTTCAGCGCCAGCAGGTTGGTCTGTTCGGCAATCGCGGTGATCACACTGATGATGCCGCCGATCTCCTGCGAGCGTGCGCCCAGGCTGTCCATCACCGTGGCGGTACCACCCAGCGCTTCGGCAATCTGGCGCAACGAGCTGGACGCTTCGTCCATGGCATTGCGGCCGATGCGGGTCTGCTGCGCGTTGTCGCGGGCCATGCGCTCAGTCCCGGCCATGTTGTCGGCGATATTCATCGAGGTTGCGCTGAACTCTTCCACCGCACCGGCCATGCTGGTGATCTCGCCGGACTGCTGGTCCATGCCTTCACAGGCACCGGCAGACAGCCCGGACAGCGAGCGCGCGCGGCTGCTGACCTGCTCGGAGGCACTGCGGATGTGCTCGACCATGGTCGACAACGCCTCGCCCATCTGGTTGAAGCTGCGCGCCAGTTGGCCAATCTCGTCATGGCTGGTCACGCTCAGGCGCGCATTCAGGTCGCCGGCACCCAGTGCTTCGGCCTGGCGCACCAGGTCGTCCAGCGGGCGCAGCTTGCGGCGCAGCAGCCACAGGGTGGCAGCCACTGCCAGCAGCATCGCCAGCAGGCTGCCGATGGCCAGGCGCAGGCCGACGCTCCAGGTCACCTCGCGGATTTCAGCCTTGGGCATGCTGGCAACCACGGTCCAAGGGCCTTCGGTGAAAGGTGCACTGGCACTGAACAGGTCCTGGTCGGCATTGGCCGGCGGCACCAGCCATTGGCCCTGCTCATCGCGAATGGCCAGGGAACCGGTGGCGCCGATGCGGAAGCGCTTGAGGTTGGCGAACTGGGCGTTCTGCGCGTCGGTGTAGTCAAAGCCGACAAACAGCACCGCGATCACCCGGTCGTTGCTGTCGCGCACCGGCACGTAGCGGGTCATGTAGTTGCGCTCGAACAGCACGGCGCGGCCGACGTACATCTGCCCGGCCAGCAGCTTGGTGTAGGCCGGGTGCTGGCGGTCGAGCTGGGTGCCGATGGCGCGCGTGCCGTCCTGCTTCTTCAGGTTGGTGCTGATGCGCACGAAGTCATCGCCACTGCGTACGAACAGGGTCGCGATGCCGGCAGTCATCTGCTGGAATTCGTCGACCACCTGGAAATCGTTGTTCAGCAGTCGATCACCCAGATACAGGGCGGGCGTGCTCTGGCCTGCGACCTGCACGGTCTCGCCGGCATGCAACGACAGGCCCGAGGCGAAACGGCGCTCGAACAGGCCGCTCAGCCGCTGGGTATTGTCCTTGAGCGAACCGTGGAACGTATCGAGCTGGTCGGCCAGCAGCCGTGCTTCGCTGGCCAGATGGGCCTGGCGGGTGGCGAGGTTGGCGTCGTCCAGCGCACGCAGGGCGAACAAGGTACTGCCGGAAATCACCAGCGCCAGCACGATGGCGAGGGCGACACCGAGTTGCGAGGCAATTCGGGCACGCGGTTGAGACATGTAGAAGCTCCTGGCAAGAGGCCGGTATCGTCCTGATCACGCTGACCACCCGCTTGATATCGACGGGAAAGCGCGCCCTCTTCCGGGACGCTGGTGCCAGTAGATCGGCGTCGCGCTCGAATACTTGAGTGTCGGACCGGGATATTCGCAAACGTTTTCTTTTTCCTGTGCTGGCCCTTTCGCGGGGCAAGCCCGCTCCCACAAGTGCTCAGCCAGACTTGAGACATGCGCATATCCTGTGGGAGCGGGCTTGCCCCGCGAAGAGGCCAGTCGAGGCAGTCAAAGGGCCGGCAGGATCTGCACAGCGGGCAAGTCCACCGCCGCCGCTTCCTCTTGCAAAAACACACTCAAGCGCCGCAACCGCTCCCCGCCCGGCCGGGTCCGTGGCCACACCAGGTAATAATCCATGCCACTGGGCACCGCCGTCGGCCAAGGCAAACTCAAGCGCCCCTGGGCCACATCCTCGGCGACCATCAGCAGGTCGCCCATCGAGATGCCATAGCCCCGCGCTGCCGCGATCATGCCCAGCTCCAAGGTATCGAACACCTGCCCACCCTTGAGCGACACCTTGTCGCTGAGCCCCATGCGTTCCAGCCATTCGCGCCAGTCACGCTTGTCGGGGGTGGGGTGCAGCAGCTCGATACCGGCCAGCCGCCGCTCGTCCCACGGCCCGTCCTTCAGCAGGTCCGGCGCCCCCACCGGGATCAACAGCTCGGAAAACAGCCGGCGCACCTCCCAGTCCGCCGGGAACACCCCGTCACTAAGCAGCACCGCGCAATCGAAGGGTTCCTGGTTGAAGTCCACATGGTCGACGTCCATCCAGGCACTGGTCAGCTGCACCTCATTGCCCGGCTGCAAGTGGCGAAATTGGCTGAGCCGCGCCAGCAGCCAGCGCATGGTCAGGGTCGACGGCGCTTTCATGCGCAGAATGTCATCTTCCCCGCGCAAGGTATCGCAGGCCCGCTCCAGCGCAGCAAAGCCTTCACGCACGCCGGGCAGCAGCACCCGCGCCGCCTCGGTCAGCTGCAGGCTGCGGCCACTGCGCACGAACAGGCGGCAGGCGAAGTGCTCTTCCAAGGTGCGGATATGCCGGCTGACCGCGCTCTGGGTGATCGACAGCTCTTCACCGGCGCGGGTGAACGAGCTCAGCCGCGCAGCCGCTTCGAATGCGCGCAGTGCATACAGGGGAGGCAGCTGGCGAGACATAGGCACCTGTTATCCGGGGGGTGGGCAAGGAATGCACAGAATCATATATGCATGAGTTCAACTCATGCCAACCATCGTTTTTATCCTTTTGTGCAAAGTTGACCGAAGCCTCAGAATCGTCCCTCGCTCACAGGATCAGGCACAAGGACTAACCCATGCATGTCGCGCCCACTAAAGAACTCAAGGCACTGCTGCGCCTGGCCGGGCCGCTGATCGCCTCGCAGTTGGCGCACATGCTGATGGTGCTGACCGACACCCTGATGATGGCCCGCATCAGCCCGCAGGCCCTGGCTGGGGGTGGCCTGGGCGCGGCGAGCTATTCGTTCGTGTCGATCTTTTGCCTGGGCGTGATCGCCGCTGTCGGCACCCTGGTGGCGATTCGCAAGGGTGCCAATGACATCGTGGGCGCTACTCGCCTGGCGCAGAACGGCCTGTGGCTGGCCTGGGGCCTGGCGCTGCTGGCGGCACTGGTGCTGTGGAACCTGAAACCGGTGCTGTTGATGTTTGGTCAGCAGCCGGAGAACGTCGAATCGGCAGCCGAATTCCTCACCCTGCTACCACTGGCCCTGCCCGGCTACCTGACCTTCATGGCCCTGCGCGGCTTCACCAGTGCGCTGGGGCGTTCGACCCCGGTGATGGTCATCAGCCTGGTCGGCACGGTGCTCAACTACCTGTTCAACGTCGCCCTGATCGAAGGCATGTTCGGCCTGCCCAAGCTGGGCCTGATGGGCATTGGCCTGGTCACTGCAGTGGTGTCGATGGGCATGGCCATCGCCTTGGCGCTGTACATCCGCTGGCACTCGGCCTATGCCGACTATCCATTGCGCAAAGGGCTGTCGCGCCCTTCGCTACCAGCCCTGCGCGAGCTGTGGCGGCTGGGCCTGCCGATTGGCGGCACTTACATGGTGGAAGTCGGGCTGTTCGCTTTCGCCGCGCTGTGCATGGGCGTGCTGGGCAGCACGCAACTGGCGGCGCACCAGATTGCCCTGCAGATCGTCTCCACCGCGTTCATGGTGCCGACCGGGCTGTCGTATGCGGTGACCATGCGTGTGGGCCTGTACTACGGCGCCGGCAACCTGCTGGCGGCACGCAGTGCCGGGCGCGTGGGGATCGGCTTTGGGGCGACGATCATGTTTGCCTTTGCGGCGTTGTTCCTGCTGCTGCCGGAGGCGCTGGTGGGGCTGTTCATCGACCGGAATGACCCCGGTTTTACCGCGATCTATCAGTTGGCAGTGCAACTGCTGATGGTGGCGGCATGGTTTGAACTGTTCGATGGCATGCAGACCATCGCCATGGGCTCGATCCGTGGCTTGAAGGACGCCAAGACCACCTTCCTGATCGGGCTGTGCTGCTACTGGCTGGTGGGCGCGCCGAGTGCCTGGCTGTTCACCTTTACCCTGGGGGGCGGGGCCGTGGGCGTCTGGTGGGGGTTGGCACTGGGGCTGGCCTGTGCGGCAGTGGCGCTGACCCTTGGCTTCGAGTGGCGGATGAAGCGGTTGCTGGGCAAGGCCGGGGTTGGCGCTACTGTATCGGCCTGACTGGAGGCCCTTTCGCGGGTAAACCCGCTCCTACAGGGATCGTATGAACCTGTAGGAGCGGGTTTACCCGCGAAGGGGCCTAGAGGGCGGCAACCACGGGGCGATTGGACGCCTGCAGCAGATAGTCGATCAACTCCCCCACCGGCAGCGGCTTGCTGACCAGGAACCCTTGCACCTGGTCACAGCCAAAGCCGCGCAGCAAAGCCATCTGTTCCGGGCTCTCGACGCCCTCGGCCACCACTTCCAGGTTGAGGTTGTGCGCCAGGTTGATCATGGCGTGCACCAGCTTGCGGTTCTCTTCGCGCATCTCCATCTCGGCAACGAAGCTGCGGTCGACCTTGAGCAAGGTGATCGGCAGGCTGTTCAGGTGCACAAAGGACGAGAAGCCGGTCCCAAAGTCATCCAGCGAAAAACGCACACCCAGGCGACCCAGGGCATCCATGGTCTGACGCACCAGCTCGTTGCGGCGCATCACCGCCGTTTCGGTCAGTTCGAATTCCAGCCAACGGGCATCCACACCATGCTCGATGATCAGCCGGCTCAGGGTGGCCAGCAACTGGCTGTCCTGGAACTGGCGGAAGCTCAGGTTCACCGCCATGTGCAGCGGCGCAAGCCCCTGCTCGCGCAATGCCTGCATGTCGCGCAGGGCACGGGAAATAACCCAGTAACCCAGTGGCACGATCAGCCCGCTCTGTTCGGCCAGCGGCACGAACTCGCTGGGCGGCAGCAGGCCGCGCTCGGCATGGCGCCAGCGCACCAGGGCCTCGAGGCCGACGATGCGCCCATCGGCAAGGTTCAAGCGCGGCTGGTAGTGCAGCTCCAGTTCATCGCGACGCAGCGCCCGGCGCAGCTCGCTTTCCAGATCGGCCAGGCTGCGCGCATTGCGGTTGATGCGCTCATTGAACACATGGAAAGTGCAGCCCTGGCTGCCCTTGGCCTGGCGCATGGCGATATGCGCATGCCACATCAGCGGGTCGGGCCCGCCCTGGGCGCGGGCATGGGCCAGGCCCAGGCTGCAGCCGAGCAACAGGCTTTCGCCGTCGATCCAGTAGGGCTCGCCCAGGGCCTCGACGATGCGTTCGGCGATCCATTCGGCGCGGTTGGCGTCGCGGCGCGTGTCGATCAGCAGGGCGAACTCGTCGCTGCCCAGGCGCGCCAGCTGGTCACCGGCTTCCAGCTGCTGCTTGAGGCGCGACACCACCTGCAGGATCAGGCGGTCGCCGCACTGGTGGCCAAGGGCATCGTTGACGTGGCGGAAGTTGTCCAGGTCCAGATGACCAAGAGCCACGCCGCGGCCTTCGTTCTCGGCCAGGCGCGTGGTCAGCAGGGCCTGAAAGCCCTGGCGGTTGGCGATGCCGGTCAGTGGGTCTTGCTCGGCCAGGCGCTGCAAGGTGGCCACCAGCACACCGCGCTCGCGCACATGGCGCAACGAGCGGCGCAGGGTATCGGCATTGAGCTGGTCGCGCACCAGCCAGTCACTGACGCCGGTTGGCGGCGTATCGGGTTCGTGGTCGAGCAACAGGATGGTCGGCAGTTCGCAGCGCCCGGGCGCTGGCTGCAATGCCGGCGTGGCCAGTACCACGGCCTGGCGGTCATGGCTGAACAGGGTATCGACCGCCGCCCAGTTCGGCGCGGTCAGCAAAGCTGCGGTACCGTCCAGCGGCAGCAGGCATTCGCGTAGTAAGGCGGCCCATTCCGGCTCATCAGCCAACAGCAGCAAACGCAAAGGTTCGACAGGCGTGGACAAGCGGGCTCCTTAAAGCTTGAAAGGTCTAGCGTTGGATGGCGGACATGCTACTGCATAAATGAAAATGATTTTCACTTTTAGACATATCCTTTGCCCGCAGTGCCTCCCGTCGCATTTTGACGTGCATCCTGCGGGAAAGTCGTCAAACCGGCAATTACGATTTTTTCCATGAATAGCATTAGTTTCACTAATGCTTATCCCCGAACAAAAGTCTGACTCAAACGTCAGACGGTCGCGCCACAAGTGGCCCATGCCTGTTAGAATGCGCGGCTATTTTCTGGTGACCCCCGGTTTCTAGCATGTCCCGACTCAATCCCCGGCAACAGGAAGCCCGTGACTACGTCGGCGGCCCTCTATTGGTGCTCGCCGGTGCTGGCTCGGGCAAGACCAGCGTGATCACACGCAAGATTGCCCACCTCATCCAGAACTGCGGCATCCGTGCCCAGTACATCGTGGCGATGACCTTCACCAACAAGGCCGCCCGCGAGATGAAGGAGCGGGTCGCCACCCTGCTGCGCCCGGGGGAAGGCCGCGGCCTGACGGTGTGCACGTTCCACAACCTGGGCCTGAACATCATCCGCAAGGAGCACGAGCGCCTGGGCTACAAGCCGGGCTTCTCGATCTTCGACGAATCCGACATCAAGGCGCTGCTGTCGGACATCATGCAGAAGGAATACTCCGGCGACGACGGCATCGACGAGATCAAGAACATGATCGGTGCCTGGAAAAACGACCTGATCCTGCCCGCCGAAGCCCTGGAAAAGGCGCGCAACCCGCGCGAGCAGACCGCCGCCATCGTCTACACCCACTACCAGCGCACGCTCAAGGCGTTCAACGCGGTGGACTTCGACGACCTGATCCTGCTGCCGGTCAAGCTGTTCCAGGAGCACCCCGACGTGCTCGAACGCTGGCAGAACCGCGTGCGCTACCTGCTGGTGGACGAATACCAGGACACCAACGCCAGCCAGTACCTGCTGGTGAAGATGCTGATCGGCATGCGCAACCAGTTCACCGTGGTGGGCGATGACGACCAGTCGATCTACGCCTGGCGTGGCGCGCGCCCAGAGAACCTGATGCTGCTCAAGGAGGACTACCCCTCCCTGAAGATCGTCATGCTCGAACAGAACTACCGCTCCACCAGCCGCATCCTGCGCTGCGCCAACGTGCTGATCGCCAACAACCCGCACGCTTTCGAAAAGCAGCTGTGGAGCGAGATGGGTGTGGGCGACGAGATCCGCGTGATCCGCTGCAAGAACGAGGAAGCCGAGGCCGAACGCGTGGCCATGGAAATCCTCACCTTGCACCTGCGCACCAACCGCCCGTACAGCGACTTCGCCATCCTCTACCGCGGCAACTACCAGGCCAAGCTGATCGAACTGAAGTTGCAGCACCACCAGGTGCCGTATCGCCTGTCGGGCGGCAACAGCTTCTTCGGCCGCCAGGAGGTCAAGGACCTCATGGCCTACCTGCGCCTGCTGGTGAACCCGGATGACGACAACGCCTACCTGCGGGTGATCAACGTGCCGCGCCGCGAGATCGGCTCGACCACCCTGGAAAAGCTCGGCAACTATTCCACCGAGCGCGGTATCTCGATGTACGCCGCCAGCGAGGAGCTGGGCTTGGGCGAGCACCTGGATGCCCGCTACACCGAGCGCCTGCAGCGCTTCAAGCACTGGCTCGACGGGGTACGCCACAAGGTTGCCCTGGAGGACCCGATCGCCGCGCTGCACGAGATGATCCGCGACATCGACTACGAGAACTGGATCCGCCAGCAGACCGCCAGCGACAAGGCGGCAGAGTTCCGTATCAGCAACGTCTGGTTCCTGGTCGAAGCGCTGAAGAACACCCTCGAGAAGGATGAAGAGGGTGACATGACCATCGAGGATGCCATCGGCAAGCTGGTACTGCGCGACATGCTCGAGCGCCAGCAGGAAGAGGAAGAAAACGCCGAAGGTGTGCAGATGATGACCCTGCACGCCTCCAAGGGCCTGGAATTCCCGTACGTGTTCATCATGGGCATGGAGGAGGAGATCCTCCCCCACCGCTCCAGCATCGAGGCCGACACCATCGAAGAGGAGCGCCGCCTGGCCTACGTGGGCATCACCCGCGCTCGCCAGACCCTGGCCTTCACCTTCGCCGCCAAGCGCAAGCAGTACGGCGAGATCATCGACTGCACGCCAAGCCGGTTCCTCGACGAACTGCCACCCGACGACCTGGCCTGGGAAGGCCTGGACGACGCGCCGGTCGAGGTGAAGGCCGCGCGCGGCAACAACGCCCTGGCCGACATCCGGGCAATGCTCAAACGCTGATCAACCCTTATCCTTTAAATCTGCCGCTTTCAGCGGCCACCTTTGTTACATCGAGGAATACCACAGTGGAAGCACTGCATCAGAAGATTCGCGAAGAAGGCATCGTGCTTTCCGACCAGGTACTCAAAGTCGACGCGTTTCTCAACCACCAGATCGACCCGGCGCTGATGCAGCTGATCGGTGACGAGTTCGCCCGGCTGTTCGCCGATGCCGGCGTGACCAAGATCGTCACCATCGAAGCCTCGGGCATTGCCCCGGCGGTGATGACCGGCCTGAAGCTGGGCGTACCGGTAATCTTCGCGCGCAAGCACCAGTCGCTGACCCTGACCGAAAACCTGCTGACTGCCTCGGTGTACTCCTTCACCAAGCAGACCGAGAACACCGTGGCCATCTCGCCGCGCCACCTCAACAGCAGCGATCGCGTGCTGGTGATCGACGACTTCCTGGCCAACGGCAAGGCGTCGCAGGCACTGATCTCGATCATCAAGCAAGCCGGCGCCACCGTTGCCGGCCTGGGTATCGTCATCGAGAAGTCGTTCCAGGGCGGCCGTGCCGAGCTGGACAGCCAGGGCTACCGCGTTGAATCGCTGGCCCGGGTGAAGTCGCTGGAAGGTGGTGTGGTTTCGTTCATCGAGTGACCGCGTCGCCTGCTTCGCGGGCAAGCCCGCTCCCACAGGTACCGCACAGGTTTTGAAAGCTGTGCAGTTCCTGTGGGAGCGGGCTTGCCCGCGAATGGCCCCAGCATCTATCTGTCAGGTTTCTGATAATCCCGCCAGCAGCAAGCGCTGGTACAGCTCTTCCCTGAGCCCCTGCGGTCGATCCAGCTGCATCCGCGCCAGATGCGCCTCATACCCCTGCGGCCCCGGCGCCTCCAATGCCGCCTTGCCCAGCTCCAGCACCTCACTCAGCTTGAACTTGCTCTTCAACCAGTTCAGCGCCCGCAACAAGTCCCGCTCTTCAGCCGTGAAGTCCGTTCCCAGCGGATACTCCGGGAACAAGCGCGCATGCCGAACCCTGATCGCCTCCAACCGCTGTGGCGTATTGTCGGTAAATCGCGCGTCCAGCTGAAAATCCCTGGCCAGCTTGCCCGCCTCTTTTGCCTGCTCGATCAGCTCCTGCTGGAACCGCGAATCGCTCACCGCCAGCAACCGCGCAATCACTTCGCTGTCGGTCTGCCCCCGCAGGTCGGCAATACCGTACTCGGTCACCACGATATCGCGCAGGTGCCGCGGGATGGTGCAGTGGCCATAGCGCCAGAACAGGTTTGATGAAACCTCCCCGCCCGCCTCGCGCCAGCTGCGCAGCAGCAGGATCGAGCGCCCGCCTTCAAGCGCATGGCCCTGGGCCACGAAGTTGTACTGCCCGCCTACCCCGCTGAGCACCCGGCCGTCTTCCAGCTGATCGGCCACCCCGGCACCGAGCAGGGTCATGCCGAACACCGTGTTGACGAAGCGCGCATCGCGGCGCTGGCGGCGCTTGAGGTCTTCCTGGCCGTACAGTTCGTTGATGAAGCTGATACGGGTCATCGAGAAACGGGCGCGCTGCTCCAGCGGCATCTCGCGCAAACGCTGGTAGAACGCCTGCGGGCCGAGAAAAAAGCCGCCATGCACCAGCACACCCTGCTCGTCCGCCGGGCGCCGCACCACACCCGCCTCGGCCAGCGCCAACAGGCCGTTGACGAACATCTCGCTGCAGCCGTACAGGCCCTGGGCGAAGGCGTCCAGGCCCCCCTCTCGCTCGATCAGCGCCTGCCACGGGCTGACGTCCAGTTCGTCGAGCAAGGCGCGGTAACCTGGGTTGTCGCCCTGGCGCGCCAGCAATGCCGCCGCCAGCGCATCGCCCATGGCACCGATGCCGATCTGCAGGGTGCCACCGTCACGCACCAGTGAACTTGCGTGCAAACCGATGCAGTGGTCCTGGGTGCTGACCGGCATGTTCGGGGTAGAGAACAGCCGGCGCTGCTCCGCTTCGTCGATCAACAGGTCGAACGCATCGATCGGCAACTCCGCATCGCCCGGCATGTAGGGCAGTTCGGTATGAACCTGGCCGAGCATGAGGATGGTTTCACCTGCCGCACGCCGCTTGGCGATCATCGGCTGCAGGTCGAGGGTGATGTCGGGGTTGCAGGCCAGGCTGAGGTGGACGGGCTTCTCCGGCGTGGCCGCGACCAGCTGGGCAACCAGGTTCAGCCCCTTGGCGTTGATGTCGCGCGCGGCGTGGCTGTAGTTGCTGCTGATGTAGTCCTGCTGCGCGGTTTCGCTGTGCAGCAGGCTGCCGGGCTGCATGAAGAACTGCTCGACGCGGATGTTCGGCGGCAGGCGGTCGTTGCGCAGGTCGGCGAGGTAGGTGAGTTCTTCGTAGTCGGCGAACACGCGCTCGACGAAGGGCTCGAGGAAACGCCGTTGCAGGCCGTCGCCCAGGGGTGGGCGGCCAAGCGACAACGCGGTGTAGATCGTCAACCGTCGCTCGGGCAGCCCGCGCACGCGCTCGTAAAGCGCGTTGACGAAGGCGTTGGGCTTGCCCAGGCCCAGCGGCAGGCCCATGTGGATATGCGCTGGCAGCCGGGAGAGAACCTGCTCGACGGCCTGGTCGATGGAGCAGAGGTGCATCGGGGCCTCCTGAATCATCCATGGGGTCAGGGGTTGGACATGGGCTCAAGCGGGTTGGTTGCCAGTACCGGCCCTTTCGCGGGCAAGCCCGCTCCCACAGACCCCGCAAATTGGCAGCATTTTGCTTTACCTGTGGGAGCGGGCTTGCCCGCGAAAGGGCCGGAGCAGGCAATACAAAAACAAGGCCCGCCAGAAATGGCGGGCCTGGTGCAATTCATCTTCGGCTCAAAGCCCGGACATCTTCTTGATGGCCCCTTTCAGGTCATCATCCGAGCAGTCCGCGCAGGTACCCTTCGGCGGCATGGCATTCAGGCCGGTGATGGCCTTGGCCAGCAGCCCGTCCACCCCACCCTGTTCGTCAGCGCGCTTCTTCCATGCGGCTCCGTCGCCAATCTTCGGCGCGCCCAGCAAGCCGGTGCCGTGGCAGGCGTTGCAGTGCTTGGCAATCACGTCATCGGGCGTCTTGGCCCCGCCGCCCCCGGCTGCGGCAGCCACTTCCATGCCCTTGCATTCCTGGCCCTGCACACACACCTGGCCCACAGGCTCCAGGCGCTTGGCAAGCTCGTCGTTGGTCGCTGCGGTTGCGCTGATTGCCCAAAGGGCGAATACGGCTGCTGGTACGGCCAGCATCTTCTTGATTTGGTTCACGCGAACACCCTCATGGTGGCTAATCACGCCCGCGGCCACGGTAATGCGAGCGTTGAAAAGTATAGCGGGAACCCGGAAACCGTGGAACGACCCTACTCAGGAAAGGGGTATTGCCGAAGCAATGCACTGCGCTGGATCAAAAGTTCGAAGGCGTCGCCGCGCTGATCAGCCGTGCCGGCACGTCGAACGGGTTGCGGAAACGGTGCGGGCGGGTGCTTTCGAAGTAGTAGCTGTCACCCGCTTCAAGGATGAAGATCTCGTTGCCCACCACCAGCTCGAGTTTGCCTTCGAGCAGGATGCCGGTTTCTTCACCATCGTGGGTGAGCATCTCGGCGCCGGTGTCGGCCCCCGGCGGGTAGACCTCGGTGAGAAAGGCGATGGCGCGGTTGGGGTGCGACTTGCCCACCAGCTTCATGGTCACCGCACCGTCGGAGATATCGATCAGCTCGTGGGCCTTGTAGACAATCTGCGCGGGGCTTTCGGCCTCCAGTTCGACCGAGAAAAACTCGACCATCGACATGGGAATGCCGCTGAGCACCTTGCGCAGCGAGCTGATCGAGGGGCTCACGCTGTTCTTCTCGATCATCGAGATGGTGCTGTTGGTCACCCCCGCGCGCTTGGCGAGTTCCCGCTGGGACAGGCCCTTGAGCTTGCGGATGGCTTGCAGTCGTTCGCCGACGTCCAAAGCTGGAGCCTCCTGAAACGGTGAGATGGCGGGGTGAATGTGAACGATATCATGGCAATGCCGTTCAGTATTTACAACACACCGCCCCTCAAGCTGTCCGCTTCGGCGCCTTATTCGCCGTAATAGTCCAGCGGCACGCGTCTCAGGTTGCAGAAGATCTGGTACGGAATGGTCCCGGCCTGCATCGCTACATCACTGGCCAGCACCTGTTTGCCCCACAGCTCGACCGGGCTGCCGACGGTGGCTTCGGGCACGTCGGTGAGGTCGATGCAGAGCATGTCCATCGACACGCGGCCAATCAGCTGGCTGCGCTTGCCGGCGACCATCACCGGGGTGCCGGTGGGCGCGTGGCGCGGATAGCCGTCAGCGTAGCCCATGGCAACCACGCCAACGCGGGTCGGCCGCGGGCTGACGAACTTGGCACCGTAGCCCACAGGCTCACCAGTGGGCAGCTCGCGTACGCTGATGACCCGCGATTGCAGGGTCATTACCGGCTGCAGGCGGGCGGCCTGGGGCTGCTCGGCTTCGAAGGGGCTGGCGCCGTACAGCATGATGCCTGGGCGCACCCAGTCGCTCGGGGCCTGCGGCCAGGCCAGCACGCCGGGCGAGTTGCGCAGGCTGCATTCGGCAGCCAGGCCTTCACGGGCGGCGTTGAACACGGCGATCTGCTGAGCGGTGGCGTCGGCCTCCGGCTCGTCGGCGCGGGCGAAGTGGCTCATCAGCACAATGCGCGAAACCTTGCCGCTGGCCAGCAGGCGCTGGTAAGCCTCGTGGTAGTCCTTGGGGTGCAGGCCGACGCGGTGCATGCCGCTGTCGAGCTTGAGCCAGATGGTCAGCGGCTTGTGCACCTGAGTCTGCTCAATGGCTTCGAGCTGCCACAGCGAATGCACCACGCACCACAGGTCGTGCTCGGCGATCAGCGCCAGCTCGCTGGCTTCGAAAAAGCCTTCGAGCAGCAGCACCGGAGCTTTGATGCCGGCGGCGCGCAGCTCCAGCGCTTCTTCGATGCAGGCCACGGCGAAGCCGTCGGCTTCGGGCTCCAGGGCCAGGGCGCAACGCACGGCGCCGTGGCCGTAGGCATCGGCCTTGACCACGGCAAGGGCCTTGGCCCCAGACAGTTCACGGGCCAGGCGGTAGTTATGGCGGAGAGCTTGCAAGTCGATCAGGGCGCGGGCGGGACGCATGGCGGCTGCCTTATGGTGATTCACAGGTTGAAAACGGTGTCGGGTTCTTCGCGGCTAAAGCCGCTCCCACAGGGAACCGCACAATATTCAGGATCATGCGGTCCATGTGGGAGCGGCTTTAGCCGCGAAGAGGCCGGTACAGGCGACCTTACTGCTGATGGGCAGGCGTGGTCTGGCCTTGCTTGGCAACTTCCGGGCTGTTGCCATACCGCGAAATGTCCAGGCCTTCGGCACTGATCTGCGGCTTCTTGCGCGCAATCAGGTCGGCCAGCAGGCGCCCGGAGCCGCATGCCATGGTCCAGCCCAGCGTGCCGTGGCCGGTGTTGAGGAACAGGTTGCGGAATGCAGTTGCGCCCACGATCGGCGTACCGTCTGGAGTCGCCGGGCGCAGGCCGGTCCAGAAACTGGCCTGGCTCAGGTCGCCGCCGCGAGGATAAAGGTCGTTGACGATCATCTCCAGCGTTTCGCGTCGACGTGGGTTCAACGACAAGTCAAAACCGGCGATTTCAGCCATGCCGCCAACGCGGATGCGGTTGTCGAAACGGGTGATCGCGACCTTGTAGGTCTCGTCCAGAATGGTCGAGGTCGGCGCCATGTCGGCGTTGGTGATCGGCACGGTCAGCGAGTAACCCTTGAGCGGATACACCGGAGCCTTGATGCCCAGTGGCTTGAGCATCTGCGGCGAGTAGCTGCCCAGGGCCAGCACGTAACGGTCGGCCGTTTCCAGCTTGCCATCGATCCACACGCCATTGATGCGGTCGCCGGCGAAATCCAGGCGCTGGATGTCCTGGCCGAAGCGGAACTCCACACCCAGATTGACGGCCATCTCGGCGAGCTTGGTGGTGAACAGCTGGCAGTCGCCGGTCTGGTCGTTGGGCAGGCGCAGCGCGCCGGCGAGGATGTCTTTGACACCAGCCAGGGCCGGCTCGACACGGGCAATGCCATCACGGTCGAGCAGCTCGTAAGGCACGCCGGACTGTTCCAGCACGGCGATGTCCTTGGCCGCGGCGTCTACCTGAGCCTGGGTGCGGAACAGTTGGGTGGTACCCAGGCTACGGTTTTCGTAGGCAATGCCGGTTTCGGCACGCAGTTCGTCCAGGCAGTCGCGGCTGTACTCGGACAGGCGCACCATGCGCTCCTTGTTCACCGCGTAGCGGCTGGCGGTGCAGTTGCGCAGCATCTGTGCCATCCACAGGTACTGGTCGACATCACCGGTCAGCTTGATGGCCAGGGGCGCGTGGCGCTCCAGCAGCCACTTGATGGCTTTCAGCGGCACGCCGGGGGCGGCCCAGGGCGAGGCATAGCCGGGCGAGATCTGGCCTGCGTTGGCAAAGCTGGTTTCCAGGGCCACTGCCGGCTGGCGGTCGACCACGGTCACCTCGAAGCCTTGCCGGGCCAGATAGTAGGCACTGGCGGTACCGATCACACCGCTACCAAGTACCAATACTCGCATCGTTCATCCCTCGCACGCGGCGCACCGCTATTTTGTTGATATGGCATGGATGCGCGCAGTATAAGAATCTCAGCCCAGTGCAATTCACTATATAAAAGCCTATTATTGGCGAGAATTCTCGGCAAAATCGCCTTTCACGGAGGGGCATCCCCTATGAGAACCCAGCACCAGAGCAAGCGTGAACTGGACAAGATCGACCGTAACATCCTGCGTATCCTGCAGAACGACGGGCGTATTTCCTTCACCGAACTGGGCGAGAAAGTTGGGCTTTCCACCACCCCTTGCACAGAGCGCGTACGCCGCCTGGAGCGCGAGGGCATCATCATGGGCTACAACGCCCGGCTGAATCCGCAGCACCTCAAGGGCAGCCTGCTGGTGTTCGTGGAAATCAGCCTGGACTACAAGTCCGGCGACACCTTCGAGGAGTTCCGCCGCGCGGTACTCAAGCTGCCCCATGTGCTCGAGTGCCACTTGGTATCCGGCGATTTCGACTACCTGGTGAAAGCGCGTATCTCGGAAATGGCTTCGTACCGCAAGCTGCTCGGCGACATCCTGCTGAAGCTGCCGCATGTGCGCGAATCAAAGAGCTACATCGTGATGGAAGAGGTGAAAGAGAGCCTCTGCCTGCCGATCCCTGACTGAGGCTAGACCAGCACCTGACGCGTGCTGGCGATGAACTGGTGGACCAGTTGCTCGGCCTGAGGCTCGATCATCAGGTCCGGGCCGCGGCCGCGCGGGCAGGCCAGGCGCGGCGTGGTACCGAACAGCCGGCAGATCATCGGCCGTTCTTCATAGACGGTGCAGCCGTTGGGGCCCAGGTGCACGCAGTTCAGGTGCTCCAGGGCGGCATCCTGTTCGGCCTGGGTCTTGCGCGGCAGACGCGCCATCTCTTCCGACGAGGTGGTAACCGGGCCGCAGCAGTCATGGCAGCCGGGCTCGCATTCGAATGAAGGAATGAGTTCGCGCAGGAAGTGGATCTTGTGACGGTTGCAAGACATGGCCGGATAAACAAATGAAATTTAAATCAGGCTGAATTATAGGGCCAATTGTCAGGCCACGGCTTATTCTGCCACTTTCAATACAGCAACAGGACTTCGCCCATGATCCACAGCGCGCAGCACGCCGCCTCCTACTACGCCGCCAGCAGCGCGCCCCACCCGGACCATTCCTTCCTGCAAGGCGAACACAGCGCCGACGTGTGTATCGTCGGCGGTGGCTACTCGGGCCTGAACACAGCCATCGAACTGGCCGAGCGCGGCTTTTCGGTAATCCTGCTGGAAGCGCGCAAGCTCGGCTGGGGCGCCAGCGGGCGCAACGGTGGCCAGCTGATTCGCGGGGTCGGCCACGGCCTGGAGCAGTTTCTCCCGGTGATCGGCGAGGAAGGCGTACGCAGCATGAGGCTGATGGGCCTGGAAGCCGTGGACATCGTCCGCGAACGGATCGAGCGCCACGCCATCGCCTGCGACCTGACCTGGGGTTACTGCGACCTGGCCAACAAACCCGACGAACTGAAGGGTTTCGCCGAGGATGCCGAAGCACTGCGCAGCCTGGGCTACCGCCACGAACTGCGCCTGGTCGGCAAGGACGACATGCACAGCGTGGTGGGCTCCGATTGCTATGTCGGCGGCCTGATCGACATGGGTTCGGGCCACTTGCACCCGCTCAACCTGGCCTTGGGTGAAGCGGCTGTGGCCAGTCGCCTGGGCGTGAAGCTGTTCGAACAATCCGAGGTCACGCGTATCGACTACGGCCCCGAAGTGCAGGTGCACACCGCCCAGGGCCGAGTGCGCGCCAAGACCTTGGTGCTGTGCTGCAACGCTTATCACAACGACCTCAACCGCGAGCTGGGCGGCAAGGTGCTGCCCGCCGGCAGCTACATCATCGCCACCGAGCCGCTCAGCGAAGAACGCGCCCATCAGTTGCTGCCGCGGAACATGGCCGTGTGCGACCAGCGCGTGGCGCTGGACTACTATCGCCTGTCGGCCGACCGTCGCCTGCTGTTCGGCGGTGCCTGCCACTATTCAGGGCGCGACCCGAAGGACATCGCTGCCTACATGCGGCCGAAGATGCTCAAGGTGTTCCCGCAGCTGGCGGATGTGCGCATCGATTATCAGTGGGGCGGCATGATCGGCATCGGCGCCAACCGCCTGCCACAGGTCGGCCGCCTGGCCAGCCAACCCAACGTTTACTACGCCCAGGCCTACTCGGGTCACGGCCTCAATGCCACGCATCTGGCTGCGCGCCTGCTGGGTGAAGCGATCAGCGGCCAGCAAAGCGGGCGCTTCGACCTGTTCGCCAAGGTGCCACATGTCACCTTCCCCGGCGGCAAGCACCTGCGCTCACCAATACTGGCCCTGGGGATGCTCTGGCATCGGCTCAAAGAGCTGGTCTAACACCTGCGGTTGCACGATCCCTGTGGGAGCCGCGCTTGCCGGCGATGGGCCGCGAAGCGGCCCCGGCAATTTATGCAACAACCTTTAAATCGTGGGGCCGCTTCGCGGCCCATCGCCGGCAAGCGCGGCTCCCACAGGGATCACGCCAGCTTTAAGATGCCCCGACAGAGGGTCCGCGAAAAACCTCAAATCCTGCGTCAGTCCTTCCAGAAGGGTTTGCGCCCCTCGGTACGCGCCTGCTCCCAACTCAGCCCGATATCCCGCAGCTGGTCATCATCCAGTTGCAACAGGGCCCGGCGGGTGTGCCAGCGATGCAGCATCAGCCCCCAGCGCCCGAGCCCTGCCGGTGCGTTGAAAACCTTGGTCTGCTGCCCGGCGTCCAGTTCCTTGGCCAACAGTTGCAAGCGCACATCGCTCATGCCACCCATCGCTGCTTTCTCCCATTCAGTGTGTAACCGTGGGGAAAGCATGCGCGATGACAGCGCTGGCAATACAGATCCAATACAGGCTTATTATTCCCATACAGAATTGGTCGTCTGACGCCTGAATGCTGTATTTTCAACGCAACTGTACTGGTCGCTTCCTACAGGAGGCGCAGGAGTATGCCGTGACCCTTTACCTGAACCTCGCCGAACTGCTCGGCGCGCGCATCGAACAGGGCCTCTACCGCCCCGGCCAGCGCCTGCCATCGGTGCGCGCCCTGAGCGTGGAACACGGTGTCAGCCTGAGTACCGTGCAGCAGGCCTATCGCATGCTCGAAGACAGCGGCATGGTCTCGCCACGGCCCAAGTCCGGTTATTTCGTCAGCGACCATCGCCACCTCCCCGCCCTGCCCGCTGTCAGTCGCCCGGCCCAGCGCCCGGTGGATATCTCGCAATGGGAGCAGGTGCTCGAACTGGTGCGCAGTACCCCGCGCAAGGACGTGATGCAGCTCGGCCGCGGCATGCCCGACATCGACAGCCCGACCCTCAAGCCGCTGCTGCGCAGCCTCGCCCAGTTGAGCCGGCGCCAGGACATGCCGGGCCTGTACTACGACAACATTCACGGCAACCTGGCCCTGCGCGAACAGATCGCCCGGCTGATGCTCGACTCCGGCTGCCGGCTGGGCCCTGCCGACCTGGTGGTGACCACCGGCTGCCACGAGGCGCTGTCGTGCAGCATTCGCGCAGTGTGCGAACCGGGCGATATCGTCGCGGTCGACTCGCCGAGCTTCCACGGCGCCATGCAGACCCTCAAGGGCCTAAGCATGAAGGCCCTGGAAATCCCCACCGACCCGATCACCGGCATCAGCCTCGAAGCCTTGGAACTGGCGCTCGAACAGTGGCCGATCAAGCTCATCCAGATCACCCCAAGCTGCAACAACCCGCTTGGCTACATCATGCCCGAGGCCCGCAAGAAGGCCCTGCTGAGCCTGGCCCAGCGCTACGATGTGGCGATCCTCGAAGACGACGTGTATGGCGACCTGGCCTACACCTACCCACGCCCGCGCACCCTCAAGTCGTTCGACGACGACGGCCGCGTGCTGCTGTGCA
The DNA here is from genome assembly GCF_024349685.1 of Pseudomonas sp. LRP2-20. Taxonomy (NCBI): domain Bacteria; kingdom Pseudomonadati; phylum Pseudomonadota; class Gammaproteobacteria; order Pseudomonadales; family Pseudomonadaceae; genus Pseudomonas; species Pseudomonas sp. LR2-20. The sequence goes on from NZ_AP025944.1 coordinate 5,912,829, forward strand.
GCTCGTTCTCCAAGACCCTCGCCCCCGGCCTGCGCATCGGCTGGGTCGCTCCCGGCCGCTACCTGGAGCGGGTGCTGCACATGAAATACATCAGCACCGGCAGCACCGCCAGCCAGCCGCAACTGGCGATTGCCGACTTCATCGCTGCCGGCCACTACCAGCCCCATGTGCGGCGCATGCGCAGCCAGTACCAGCGCGGCCGTGACCTGATGAGCGACTGGGTAACCCGTTACTTCCCACCCGGAACCCGGGTCAGCCGGCCCCAGGGCGGCTTCATGCTGTGGGTGGAATTACCCGAACATTTCGATACGCTGCGGCTGAACCGCGCTTTACTGGAGCAGGGCGTGCAAGTTGCCGTGGGCAGCATCTTCTCGGCCTCGGGCAAGTTTCGCCATTGCCTGCGCATGAACTTCGCCGCGCGGCCAACGCCGCAGATTGAAGCAGCGGTGCGCAAGGTAGGTGAAACCGCCCTTCGTCTACTGGATGAAGACGAGGACGAGGCGTAACTTTGCGCCGCCTTTCGTAGTCCAACCCCTTAGCGCTTTGCCGTACAGGACGATCCACCCTTGAGACTCCAGCGAGCCTTGCCTCTGCTGCTGGTGCTGCTGCTCGGCCTCAACGGCTGTGCCAGTATCGGCACGCCCCGCGAAACCAGCCAGGCACTACCCGCCAGCGAGTCAGCCTTCGGCCGTTCGGTGCTGCGCCAGGCCGCGCCCTACGAAGGGCGCTCGGGCTTTCGCCTGCTGCCTAACAGCAACGAGGCCTTCCGTGCCCGTGCCGAGCTGATTCGCAACGCCCAGGCGAGCATCGATCTGCAGTACTACATCGTCCACGATGGCTTGAGCACCCGCGCCCTGGTGCACGAACTGCTGCGTGCAGCCGATCGCGGCGTACGCGTGCGCATCTTGCTCGACGACACCACCAGCGATGGCCTGGACACCATCATGGGCACCCTCGATGCCCACCCGAACATCCAGATCCGGGTGTTCAACCCCTTGCACCTGGGGCGCAGCACAGGGGTGACGCGTGCCGTCGGCCGCCTGTTCAACCTGTCGCGCCAACACCGGCGCATGCACAACAAGTTGTTCCTGGTGGACAACAGCATGGCCATCGTCGGCGGGCGCAACCTGGGTGACGAATACTTCGATGCCGAACCCAACCTCAACTTCACCGACATCGACCTGCTCGGGGTCGGCCCGGTGGCCGAGCAGCTGGGGCACAGCTTCGACCAGTACTGGAACAGCGCCTTGAGCCGGCCGATCACCGATTTCCTCTGGCGTGCCCCGGATGCCGACGACCTGCGCGCCAGCCGCCAGCGCCTGGAGGTGTCCCTGGCCCAGGCGCGGGTGCAGCGCAAGGCCCTGTATGACCGGCTCATGTCCTACCAGTCACAGCCGCGCCTGGATGTATGGCGCAACGAGCTGATCTGGGCCCACGCCCAGGCACTGTGGGATGCACCGAGCAAGGTGCTGGCCGAGGATGAGCCGGACCCGCAACTGCTGCTGAGCCAGCAACTGGCACCAGACCTGGCCAGCGTGCAGCGCGAGCTGATCCTGATGTCGGCCTATTTCGTGCCGGGTGAGCCGGGCTTGCTGTATCTGACCGGCCGGGCCGACGCCGGGGCATCGGTCAAGTTGCTGACCAACTCGCTGCAAGCCACCGATGTGCCGGCAGTGCATGGCGGCTATGCACCCTATCGCCGGGCACTGCTGGAACACGGCGTGCAGCTGTTCGAACTGCGTCGTCAGCCAGGTGACCCGACCCCCGCGCGCTTGAGCTTCCATGGCAGCAGTTCGGACTCGAGCCTTCACACCAAGGCCATCGTGTTCGACCGGCGCAAGACTTTTATCGGCTCGTTCAACTTCGACCCACGCTCGGTACTTTGGAACACCGAGGTCGGCGTGCTGGTGGACAGCCCGGAGCTCGCCGAATACACCCGCGAGCTGGCCCAGCAGGGTATGGCGCCGGCGTTGAGTTACCAGGTCAAGCTGGTGGGTGACAAACTGGTCTGGGCGACCGAGGACAATGGCCAACGGCACATGCTGACCTCAGAGCCGGGGGGCATCTGGCGGCGCTTCAATGCCTGGATCAGCAAGGCGGTTGGCCTGGAGAAGATGCTGTAGGCTCAGACCGAGGCGGGCTCGAACGCGCCGCGCCTGCGGGTCAGCAGCACCAGGCCGGCCGCCCCCGCCGCCATCAGCCACAGCAGCGCATGGCCGCTGATCCACTGGCTTCCCGCGCCAGCCAGCAACGGCCCAAGCAGGCAACCGATGCCCCATAGCTGCGCGACATGGGCATTGGCCCGCACCAGCGCATCATCCCGGTAGCGCTCGCCGATCAAGATCAGCGACAAGGTGAACAGGCCACCAGCGCTGGCCCCGAACAGTACCCACAGGGGCCAGATCAGCGGCGTGTCCAGCAGCAGCGGAATCGCCAGGCTGGAAACCATCAAGGTCAGCGCACAACCGGTGAACAACGCCTGCCGTGACATATGGTCGGCCAGTGCGCCAATCGGCAACTGCAGCACGGCATCGCCCACCACCACGGTGCTGACCATGAACAGGGCGATTTCGGTGCTGAAGCCCTGCTGCAGGCAATACACTGGCAGCAAGGTAAGAATCATCGCCTCGAAGGCGGCGAACAAGGCGACAGCCCAGGCAATCACCGGCAAGCGGCGGCAGAAGGCGAACAGGTCGCCGAACGTCACGCTGCAGGCTTCGGTGCTGGGTGCGCCACCACGGCCGAGCAGCAGCAAGGGCGCCAGCAGCAACAACGCGGTCGCGGCCCAGAAGCCGAAGTCATCGTCGGAACCGAGGAAGCCCAGCACCAGCGGCCCGGCCAGCTGGCTCAGGGCGTAACTGCTGCCATACAGCGCCACCAGGCGGCCGCGCCATTGCTCGACCACCAACTGGTTGATCCAGCTTTCACCGAGGATGAACACCACGGTCAGCGACATGCCGATCAGCAGGCGCAGGGCCAGCCACAACGGGTAGCTTGGCAACAGGGCGACCAGGCCGATCGACAGCGCCCCGCCCCACAGGCACAGGCGCATCGCCGAGGGTACCCCGACCCAGCCGGCCAAGCGGCTGGCCAGGCTGGCACCGAGCAGTACGCCCAGTGCCGGCATCGCCGCCATCACACCGATGGCAAACCCGCCGTAGCCCCAGGCCTCAAGGCGCAGGGACACCAGCGGCATGCTCACACCGAGCGCGAGCCCGACACTGAGCACCGACGCCAGCACGGCAAAGTAGGTTCCCCAACGCATTGCAGCCTCCCAGGCAGAATTGTGAAGGCCCATTCGCGGGCAAGCCCGCTCCCACAAGCCCGCCGCTGGCCTTGAGCGCAGCGGCGTACCTGTGGGAGCGGGCTTGCCCGCGAACAAGGCCTACCGGATTACAACTTGATCCAGGTCGCCTTCAGCTCGGTGTACTTCTCCAGTGCGTGCAGCGACTTGTCACGGCCGTTGCCCGACTGCTTGAAGCCACCGAACGGTGCGGTCATGTCGCCGCCGTCGTACTGGTTGACCCAGACGCTGCCAGCGCGCACGGCACGGGCGGTCTTGTGGGCCTTGGAGATGTCCGAGGTCCAGATGCCCGCCGCCAGGCCATACGGGGTGTCGTTGGCGATGGCGATGGCCTCTTCGGCGGTGTCGAAGGCGATCACCGACAGCACTGGGCCAAAGATTTCTTCCTGGGCGATGCGCATGGCATTGGTCACGCCGTCGAAGATGGTCGGCTCGACGTAGGTGCCACCAGTCTCTTCGAGGGTGCGCTTGCCGCCGGCCAGCAGCTTGGCGCCGTCCTTGTGGCCGGCGTCGATGTACGACAGCACGGTATTCATCTGCTGGGTGTCGACCAGGGCACCGACAGTGGTCTGTGGGTCCAGCGGGTTGCCGGGTTTCCAGCCTTTGAGGGCCTCGACCACCATCGGCAGGAATTTGTCCTTGATCGAACGCTCGACCAGCAGGCGCGAGCCGGCGGTGCAGACTTCGCCCTGGTTGAAGGCGATGGCGCTGGCAGCCGCTTCAGCGGCGGCTTGCAGGTCAGGCGCGTCGGCGAAGACGATGTTCGGGCTCTTGCCACCGGCTTCCAGCCAGATGCGCTTCATGTTCGACTCGCCGGCATAGACCATCAGCTGCTTGGCGATCTTGGTCGAGCCAGTGAACACCAGGGTGTCGACGTCCATGTGCAGGGCCAGGGCCTTGCCCACAGTGTGGCCGTAGCCTGGCAGCACGTTCAGCACGCCCGCCGGGATGCCGGCTTCGATTGCCAGCTGGGCGATGCGGATGGCAGTCAGCGGGGATTTTTCGGACGGCTTGAGTACCACCGAGTTACCGGTGGCCAGGGCCGGGCCGAGTTTCCAGCAGGCCATCAGCAGCGGGAAGTTCCACGGTACGATGGCACCGACGACACCCACCGGCTCACGGGTAACCAGGCCGAGCTGGTCGTGTGGCGTTGGAGCGACTTCGTCGTAGACTTTGTCGATGGCTTCGGCGGTCCAGTGAATGGCTTGCGCCGCGCCCGGGATGTCGATGCTGGAGGAGTCGCCGATCGGCTTGCCCATGTCCAGGGTTTCCAGCAGCGCCAGCTCCTCTACGTTCTTGCGCAGCAGCTCGGCGAAGCGAATCAGCTTGGCTTTGCGCTTGGCCGGGGCCAGTTGCGACCAGACGCCGGAATCGAAGGTGGCACGGGCGTTTTCCACGGCGCGGTTGGCGTCGGCCAGGTCGCAGCTGGCAACCTTGGCCAGGAAGCGTCCGTCGACCGGGCTCAGGCAGTCGAATGTTTCACCGGATGCGGCGTCGGTGTATTCGCCGTTGATGAAGGCGCGGCCTTCGATCTTCAGTTGCTGGGCACGTTGTTCCCAGTCCGCACGGGTCAGGGTGGTCATACGAAACTCCTCCTCTTGTTTAGGTGCAACGCCGCACTGAGGACTCACTGGCGTTGTCAGAATTCTGGCCGGGCGACGAGCGCACACTGGCAAGCGATACCCTAAACCAGGCGGGGTAAAGTATCAATATATTTGACACCAACGGCCCAAAAGCCTACTGATGTGCATTTTATTAAACAAAAAAGGAGCCGTACCATGAGCATCGCCAGCATCATCGACTTCGCCCAGGTTCTCACCGAGGCCGAACGCTACCGCCCGGCGGCAGAAAAAATCCTCAAGGGTGAGCCGGACCAGGCTGTCTATAACCACTATTCCAGCCCGTGCGGGCAGTTTGCCGCAGGCGTCTGGGAGGGCGAGGTGGGGCAATGGACGGTGAACTACACCGAGCATGAATACTGCGAGATCGTGCAAGGGGTTTCGGTGCTGCGCGACCAGGATGGCGGCGCCAAGACCCTGCGTACCGGTGATCGGTTTGTCATCCCGGCAGGCTTCAAGGGTACCTGGGAAGTGCTGGAGCCCTGCCGCAAGATCTACGTGATGTTCGAGCAAAAATAACTATGTAGCGCAGGCCCCCTCCAGACCTGACCGAGGATGACCCAGCCCATTTCGGGTCAACCTCCATTGAAAGGTCATCACCATGAACAACGAAGAAATACTGCACGCCTTGGCTCACCTGATCGGCACGCCTTACGAGCCCTCGGTGAAAGCTACCATCAGTGAGATCACCGGCCGCGCCCGTGTGGTCGGCCCGAAGGAAATTAGCACCAATGAGTACGATGATCAGCGCATCCACATCGCCACCGATGCCAACAGCTTGATCCAAGGCTTCAGCTTCAACTGACCTGCGCTTCAGGCATAAAAAAACCCGCTTCCTTTCAGAGGCGGGTTTTTTTCAGGTCGCCGATCAATTACTTGATCTTGGCTTCCTTGTACACCACGTGCTTGCGAACAACCGGATCGTATTTCTTGATCTCGATTTTGTCCGGAGTGGTGCGCTTGTTCTTGTCGGTGGTGTAGAAGTGGCCAGTGCCAGCACTCGAAACCAGACGGATCAATTCACGCATGACGTTCTCCTTAGAACTTTTCGCCGCGAGCGCGCAGCTCGGCCAGCACTACGTCGATACCACGCTTGTCAATAACGCGCATGCCTTTGGCGGATACGCGCAGACGCACGAAACGCTTCTCGGATTCAACCCAGAAACGGTGGTGCTGCAGGTTCGGCAGGAAACGACGACGGGTTTTGTTGTTTGCGTGGGAAATGTTGTTCCCGGTTACTGGACCCTTACCAGTAACTTGACAGACTCTCGACATGACTCAGCCCTCTAAAACCACATGCCCAACCCGGCATGGGTTGGCCGCTTAATCTCTCAGTCTTTGGCGCCAGGCGCCGTGATTCTGGAGGTCTTATCGACCGGATCCGCTGATGCGACAGGCCGAGCCCCTAGAAAAGAGCGCTGCTTTATACCAGAAAGACTACGCCGCAACAACAGAAGATGAGCTTCCATGTGCTGAAAATCGCGCGTGAGCAGCATAACGACTCGCCCGGCGCACTGTCGACCGCTCGTCGCCAAGTACCTGAAAAAGAAGGTGGTCATTTCCGAAAACGCGCACTAGGGTAGGACGTTTCCAGACTGCACCGGCAGATGGGCCACTGACCAGCCAAGGAGCCACGATGCGTGCTGCCGCCCTTTCCTTATTGTTTACTTCCCTGCTTGCCGCAGGCGCTGCCCAGGCCGCACCGCTGACCGTGTGCAGCGAGGCCAGCCCCGAAGGCTTCGATGTGGTCCAGTACAACTCGCTGACCACCACCAACGCCTCGGCCGACGTGCTGATGAACCGCCTGGTGGAGTTCGATGCAGCCCAGGGCAAGGTCGTGCCCAGCCTGGCACAGAGCTGGAGCGTTTCGGCCGACGGCCTGGTCTATGACTTCAAGCTGCGCGAGGGTGTCAAGTTCCACACCACGCCCTACTTCAAGCCGACGCGAGAGCTGAATGCCGACGACGTGCTGTTCAGTTTCCAGCGCATGCTCTACCCCGCCCACGCCTGGTACAAGACCGCCCCGGGCGGTTATCCGCACGCCCAATCGCTGCAACTGGGTAGCCTGATCAAGGCAATCGAGGCCCCGGAACCCAACACCGTGCGCTTCACCCTGAGCCACGCCGACGCCACCTTCCTGGCCACCCTGAGCATGGGCTTCGCGTCGATCTACTCGGCCGAGTACGCCGACAAGCTGCTCAAGGAAGGCAGCCCGGAAAAACTCAACAGCCAGCCAATCGGCACCGGCCCGTTCGTGTTCCAGCGCTTCCAGAAGGACGCCGTGGTGCGCTATCGCGCCAACCCGGACTACTTCGCCGGCAAGCCGGCGGTCGACCCGCTGATCTTCGCCATCACCACCGACGCCAACGTGCGCCTGCAGAAGCTCAAGCGCAACGAATGCCAGGTGGCCCTGTCGCCCAAGCCGGTGGACATCGCCGAAGCCGGCAAAGACGGCAACCTCAAGGTCGCCACCACCCCGGCGTTCATGACCGCCTTCGTCGCCATCAACAGCGAACACCCGCCACTGGACAAGCCTGAGGTGCGCCAGGCAATCAACCTGGCCTTCGACAAGCAGGCCTACCTCAAGGCCGTGTTCGAAGACACCGCCACCGCCGCCAATGGCCCCTACCCGCCCAACACCTGGAGCTATGCCAAGGACCTGCCCGGCTACCCGCTGGACCTGCCCAAGGCCAAGGCGCTGCTGGCCAAGGCCGGCCTGGCTGACGGTTTCAGTACCACCATCTGGACCCGCCCGTCGGGCAGCCTGCTCAACCCCAATCCGAGCCTGGGGGCACAGATGCTCCAGGCCGACCTGGCGAAGATCGGCATCAAGGCCGAGATCCGCGTGATCGAGTGGGGCGAGCTGATCCGCCGCGCCAAGGCGGGCGAACATGACCTGCTGTTCATGGGCTGGGCCGGCGACAACGGCGACCCGGACAACTTCCTCAGCCCGCAATTTTCCTGCCCTGCAGTGCAATCGGGGACCAACTTCGCGCGCTTTTGCGACAGCCGCCTGGACCAGCTGATCAGTGCCGGACGCACTACCAATGACCAGAGCGTGCGCAGCCGGCTGTACCAGCAGGCGCAGACACTGATCCAGCAGCAGGCGCTGTGGGTGCCGCTGGCGCATCCGACGGCAGCGACGCTGTTACGTCAGGGAGTCGAGGGTTATCAGGTAAGCCCGTTCGGACGACTGGATTTCAGCAAGGTGTCGGTGACCCGGTGAGTCTAAGGTGCAGGCCTTGAGGTGTGTGGTGCCTGGGAGAACGAGCGCCGCCCGCGCGGCGCATCGCGAGCTGCGCTCGCTCCTACGTTTGTTTCTGGCCAATATTTTCTGTGGGATTTGCGTGCGTACGCCTTGGCGCATGACTCGATATTGCGTGGTACCAACAAGGCGGTCGCGCGCGCCTGTCACAGGCGTTACTGGCCCGAAACAAACGTAGGAGCGAGCGCAGCTCGCGATGCGCCGCGCGGGCGGCGCTCGTTCTCCCAGGCACCACACACCTCAAGGCCTGCACCTTAGGCCACGATCCAGCCTTGCTCGACCATCGACAGCGGCTCCCCGTCGCCAATGATGATGTGGTCAAGCACCCGCACATCGATCAACCCCAACCCCCGCTTCAGCGACAGCGTCAGGTGCACATCATCCTGGCTCGGCTCGCTGTTACCCGAAGGGTGGTTGTGGCACAGGATCAGCGCCGCCGCATTGTGCTGCAGCGCCCGGCGCACCACTTCGCGCGGGTAGACGCTCGCCCGGTCTATCGTGCCCCTGAACAGGATCTCGAAGGCCAGCGGCCGGTGCTTGGTATCCAGAAACAGGCAGCCGAACACCTCGCTCACTTCATGGCGCAGCATGGATTTCAGATAGCGTCGCACTGCCATCGGGCTATCCATGACCGACTCGCGCTCGATAGCGGTCGCCAGGTGCCTGCGCCCGATCTCCAGCAATGCCTGCAGCTGGCTGTACCTTACCGGGCCCAGTCCCAGCTCTCCGACGAAGGCTTCACGGTCGGCCTCAAGCAACTGGCGCAAGCTGCCGAACCTCACCAGCAGGCCTCGGGCCAGCTCCACGACATTGCGCCCACGCACACCAGAGCCGAGAAACACGGCCAGCAATTCCGCGTCGGTCAGGCTTGCAGCCCCGCGCTGCAACAACTTCTCCCTAGGCCGCTCTTCAGCCGGCCACTCCCTGATATTCATCGCTGCTCCCTGCCCTTGCTGCGGCCCGTTTCGGCCCTGTGTTAATCTATTTCGCCTCGTACATGCGACGTTCTGCCGCAGGCATTTTCAAACGTCGCCGCCCGCTCTCACTGGAAAAAGGCAAGCCTATGCAGCGGCTGTATCGCAAGCGCATCGTTCTCGGCGTCGGAGGTGGCATTGCCGCCTACAAAAGTGCCGAGCTGATTCGCCGACTCCTGGAGCACGGCGCGCAGGTGCGCGTCGTCATGACCCGTGGTGGTGCCGAATTCATCACCCCGCTGACCCTGCAGGCGCTGTCCGGCCACCCGGTGCACATGGATCTGCTCGACCCGGCCGCCGAAGCGGCCATGGGCCACATCGAACTGGCCAAATGGGCCGACCTGGTGTTGATCGCCCCTGCCACCGCCGACCTCATGGCGCGCCTTGCCCAAGGCATGGCCGACGACCTGCTGACCACCCTGGTGCTGGCCACCGACGCCACCGTGGCCGTGGCCCCGGCGATGAACCAGGCAATGTGGCGCGACCCGGCCACCCAGGCCAACCTCGAACTGCTCAAGAGCCGTGGTATCCAGGTGTTCGGCCCGGCCTCCGGCAGCCAGGCCTGTGGCGACGTGGGCCTCGGGCGCATGCTCGAAGCCACCGACCTGGCCTGGTGCGCGGCGGAAAGCTTCAAGCGCCAGGCGCTGACCGGCAAGCACGTGCTGATCACCGCCGGCCCGACCCAGGAAAACATCGACCCGGTGCGCTACATCACCAATCATAGCTCCGGGAAGATGGGCTTCGCCCTGGCCGAAGCGGCCGCCGAAGCCGGTGCTCGGGTGACCCTGGTGACTGGACCTGTGCATCTGCCGACCCCCGATCGCGTACAGCGGATCGACGTGGTCAGCGCACGGGACATGCTCGCGGCCTGTGAAGCCGCCATGCCGTGCGACCTGTTCATCGCTTCCGCAGCGGTTGCGGACTACCGCCCAGAGGTAGTCGCCCCGCAAAAGCTCAAGAAGGATCCTACGACCGGCGACGGCATGCTGCTGCAGATGGTGCGCAATCCCGATATCCTTGCCACCCTCGCTGGCCGCGCCGACCGCCCGTTCAGTGTCGGCTTCGCCGCCGAGACCGAACACTTGCTCGATTACGCCACGCGCAAGCTCAAGGACAAGAACCTCGACCTGATCGTCGCCAATGATGTGGCCAACCCCAGCATCGGCTTCAACAGCGAGGAAAACGCCTTGACCGTGATCGACCGCCAGCAGCACCAGACCCTCTTCGCGCAGACCAGCAAGGGCAAGATCGCCCGGCAACTGGTCGCCTTCATCGCCGAACGGCTCAATCAGGTTCAATAAGTTACATGCACGCTCTTCAAGCCAAGATCCTCGACCCACGCCTGGGCAGCGAATTCCCGCTGCCGCAATACGCCACGCCGGGCTCCGCCGGCCTCGACCTGCGCGCCCTGCTGAAAGAGGACACCGTCCTCGAGCCGGGCCAGACCCTGCTGATCCCTACCGGCCTGTCGATCTACATCGGCGACCCGGGCCTGGCGGCCATGATCCTGCCGCGCTCGGGCCTGGGCCACAAACACGGCATCGTGCTCGGCAACCTGGTCGGCCTGATCGACTCGGATTACCAGGGCGAGCTGATGGTGTCGTGCTGGAACCGTGGCAACACGCCGTTCACCATCGCTGTCGGCGAGCGCATTGCACAACTTGTCCTGGTGCCTGTGGTACAAGCGCATTTCGACATCGTCGATAGTTTCGACGAAAGCCAGCGTGGCACGGGTGGTTTCGGCCATTCCGGTAGTCACTGAGCCGACCAACGATCGTTCAGGCCAAGGATGGCGAACTCTCTGGCGATTCCACCGTCCAAGCGTTCAGTTTGCGCCTGCCCAGAAAAAGCCTTTGATTAATGGAGTTTCTCGAGATGAACGACATGGCCCACCTGGTACCGGCACTGCCGGAAAGCATCTTCCGCGCCTATGACATCCGCGGCGTGGTCGGCAAGACCCTGCACGGCGAAACCGCCTACTGGATCGGCCGCGCCATCGGCGCGCAGACCATCGCCCAGGGCGAACCTCAGATTTCCGTTGGCCGCGATGGCCGCCTGTCGGGCCCGATGCTGGTCGAGCAACTGATCAAAGGCCTGGTCGATGCCGGTTGCCAGGTCAGCGACGTCGGCCTGGTGCCCACCCCGGCGCTGTACTTCGCCGCCAACGTGCTGGCCGGCAAGTCCGGCGTGATGCTCACTGGCAGCCACAACCCTTCGGACTACAACGGCTTCAAGATCGTCATCGCTGGCGACACCCTGGCCAACGAGCAGATCCAGGCCCTGCTGACCCGCCTGAAGACCAATGACGTGCCACGCAGCGAAGGCAGCGTGCAGAAGGTCGAGATCCTCGATCGCTACTTCCAGCAGATCGTCGGCGACGTGAAGCTGGCGAAGAAGCTCAAGGTCGTGGTCGATTGTGGCAACGGCGCCGCTGGCGTGATTGCACCGCAGCTGATCGAAGCGCTGGGCTGCGAAGTCATCCCGCTGTTCTGCGAGGTTGACGGCAACTTCCCCAACCACCACCCGGATCCGGGCAAGCCGGAAAACCTCGAAGACCTGATCGCCAAGGTCAAGGAAACCGGTGCCGACATCGGCCTGGCCTTCGACGGCGACGGTGACCGCGTTGGCGTGGTGACCAACACCGGCAGCATCGTCTACCCTGACCGCCTGCTGATGCTGTTTGCCCAGGACGTACTGGAGCGCAACCCGGGCGCCGAGATCATCTTCGACGTCAAATGCACCCGTCGCCTGACCCCGCTGATCGAGCAGCACGGTGGCCGCGCCCTGATGTGGAAAACCGGCCACTCGCTGATCAAGAAGAAGATGAAACAGACCGGTTCGCTGCTGGCTGGCGAGATGAGCGGGCACATCTTCATCAAGGAACGCTGGTACGGTTTCGACGACGGTATCTACAGTGCCGCGCGCCTGCTGGAGATCCTCAGCAAGGCTTCGCAGAACGCCGAAGACCTGTTCGCCGCCTTCCCGAACGATATTTCCACGCCGGAAATCAATATTGATGTGACCGACGAGGGTAAATTCAGCATCATTGATGCACTGCAACGCGACGCCGAATGGGGCGATGCCAACCTGACCACCATCGACGGTGTGCGGGTCGACTACGCGAAAGGCTGGGGCCTGGTTCGCGCCTCCAACACCACACCGGTGCTGGTGCTGCGCTTCGAGGCCGAAAGCGCCGCCGAGTTGCAACGTATCAAGGATGTTTTCCGCGCCCAGTTGCTGCGGGTTGCCCCTGAGCTGCAACTGCCGTTCTGACCGACTATCTGTTCCTTACAGGAGCCCTGCATGACCCTCGATCGCGATGCCGCTTCCCATGTAGCCGAGGTTTTGTCCGAAGCACTGCCTTACATCCGCCGCTTTGTCGGCAAGACCCTGGTGATCAAGTACGGCGGCAACGCGATGGAGAGCGAAGAGCTCAAGACCGGCTTTGCCCGTGACATCGTGCTGATGAAGGCCGTGGGCATCAACCCGGTGGTCGTGCACGGTGGCGGCCCGCAGATCGGCGACCTGCTCAAGCGCCTGTCGATCGAGAGCCACTTCATCGATGGCATGCGCGTCACCGACGCCGCGACCATGGACGTGGTGGAAATGGTGCTCGGCGGCCAGGTCAACAAGGACATCGTCAACCTGATCAACCGCCATGGCGGCAGCGCCATTGGCCTGACCGGCAAGGACGCCGAGCTGATTCGTGCGAAGAAGCTCACCGTCACCCGCCAGACCCCGGAGATGACCCAGCCGGAAATCATCGACATCGGTCACGTCGGCGAAGTGGTCAGCGTCAACACCGACCTGCTGAACATGCTGGTGAAAGGCGACTTCATCCCGGTAATCGCGCCGATCGGCGTGGGTGCCAACGGTGAGTCGTACAACATCAACGCCGACCTGGTGGCGGGCAAGGTGGCCGAAGCGCTGAAGGCTGAAAAGCTGATGCTGCTGACCAACATCGCCGGCCTGATGGACAAACAGGGCCAGGTCCTGACCGGCCTGACCACTGAGCAGGTCAACGAGCTGATCGCCGACGGCACCATCTACGGCGGCATGCTGCCGAAGATCAAGTGCGCGCTGGAAGCGGTCCAGGGCGGCGTCAACAGCTCGCACATCGTCGACGGCCGCGTGCCGAATGCGGTGCTGCTGGAGATCTTCACCGACAGCGGCGTCGGCACCCTGATCACCAACCGCAAGCGTCACGGTTAACCGGTTCAGGCCTCTTCGCGGGTAAACCCGCTCCTACAGGGATAGCACCGCCTTTGGCGGCGTGGAGATTCTGTGGGAGCGGGTTCACCCGCGAACAGGTCGGAACAGGCGACACAAAAAAGGCGACCTTCTCACGAAGGTCGCCTTTTTTCGTTACCAGGCCAGGATCAGATCCCGTACTGCGCCCGGTAGGCTTCCACTGCCGGCAGATGCTGCTTGAGCTGCGGATCGTCAGCCAGGAACTCCAGTACCTGGGTCAGCGAAACGATGCTGACCACCGGAATCCCGAAATCACGCTCCACTTCCTGGATCGCCGACAGCTCGCCATTGCCGCGCTCTTCGCGGTTCAGCGCGATCAGTACGCCAGCGGCCTTGGCCTGCTGGGCGTTGATGATCTGCATCACCTCACGGATGGCGGTACCGGCGGTGATCACGTCGTCGATGATCAGCACATCACCGGCCAGCGGTGCGCCAACCAGGCTGCCGCCTTCGCCGTGATCCTTGGCTTCCTTGCGGTTGAAGCACCACGGCACATCGAGCTGATGCTGGTCAGCCAGGGCCACGGCAGTCGCCGCCGCCAGGGGGATACCCTTGTAGGCTGGGCCGAACAGCACGTCGAACGGGATCTTGCTGTCGACGATGGCTGCCGCGTAGCAACGGCCCAGTTGCGCAAGGGCGGAACCGGTGTTGAACAGGCCGGCATTGAAGAAATACGGGCTGGTACGGCCCGATTTCAGGGTGAATTCACCGAAGCGCAGCACGCCGCGATCGATGGCAAAACGGATGAAGTCGCGCTGATACGGCTGCATGTAAGGTCCCGGACACCACGGATTTAGCTAAATGGGTTGAGCTCGGGTATCATACACGCACGAGATTTTTGGGGCCATTTATGCGGATCATCAGTGTGAACGTGAATGGCATTCAGGCTGCGGCCGAGCGTGGATTGCTCAGCTGGCTGCAAGCCCAGAATGCCGACGTCATCTGCCTTCAGGATACCCGCGCCTCGGCCTTTGAACTCGACGACCCAGCTTTCCAGCTCGATGGCTATTTCCTTTATGCCTGCGACGCGGAGGTACCCGCCCAAGGTGGCGTGGCACTGTACTCGCGCATGCAGCCCAAGGCAGTCATCACCGGCCTGGGTTTCGAGACAGCCGACCGCTACGGGCGTTATCTGCAAGCAGATTTCGACAAAGTCAGTATTGCCAGCCTGCTGCTGCCTTCGGGCATGAACGGCGACGAAGACTTGAACCAGAAGTTCAAGTTGATGGACGACTTCGCCAAGTACCTGGACAAACAGCGTCGCAAGCGTCGTGAATACATCTATTGCGGCTCGTTTTACGTGGCGCAGCAGAAGCTCGACATCAAGAACTGGCGTGACAGCCAGCAGTCGCCAGGCTTCCTGCCGCCAGAGCGGGCGTGGATGGATGCGATCACCGGCGACATGGGCTACGTCGATGCCCTGCGCGAAGTCAGCCGTGAAGGCGACCAGTACAGCTGGTGGCCGGACAACGAACAGGCCGAGATGCTCAACCTGGGCTACCGGTTCGACTACCAGATCCTCACCCCTGGCCTGCGCCGCTTCGTGCGCAATGCCCGGTTGCCGCGTCAGCCGCGCTTCTCCCAGCATGCGCCGCTGATCGTCGACTATGACTGGACGTTGACCATCTGAAAAAAGGCCGCGAAAGCGGCCCTTTTTTTATTTGATCGGTCGCCAGATGAAGGGATAGCGGTATGCCTTGCCTTCATTGGCCCTGACGGCCGCGAGGATGATCAGGATCAGCACCGCCAGCATCAGGATCGGGAACAGCACGATACCGATGGCCACGAACATCAGGGCGGTGCAGACGAACCCGGCAATGGTCACGCTGATCTGGAAGTTCAGCGCTTCTTTGCCCTGGGCATCGATGAAGGGGTGCTGCTCGCGCTTGAGGTGCCACAGCACCAGCGGACCCAGCAGGTGCCCGAGGGGCACCACCAGACCAAGCAGCGCGCAAAGGTGACAGAACATCGCCCACTGCCGGACCTCGGCATTGGGCGGGGTGACCGACAGTTCAGAATCGCTCATGCCCCGCACCTCCTTGGCTGGGATCAGTCGGCCAGCGCGGCCTGCTGCAGTTCGAAGATTTCGTTCATGCCCTTTTGCGCCAGCGCCAGCATGGCGTTGAAGTCTTCAGGCTGGAAAGGCGCGCCTTCGGCGGTGCCCTGTACTTCGATGAAACCACCGGCGCTGGTCATGACCACGTTCAGGTCGGTTTCCGCCGCCGAGTCTTCCAGGTAGTCCAGGTCGAGTACCGCTTCGCCCTGGTACATGCCCACCGATACGGCAGCGATCATGTGCTTGAGCGGGTTGCCGGCCTTCAGGCCACCGCGCTTCTTGATCACGGCCAGGGCGTCGCACAGGGCGACCATGGCGCCGGTGATCGAAGCGGTACGGGTACCGCCATCGGCCTGGATCACGTCGCAGTCGATGTACAGGGTGATGTCACCGAGCTTGCTCATGTCCAGTGCGGCGCGCAGCGACCGGCCGATCAGGCGCTGGATTTCCAGGGTGCGGCCACCCTGCTTGCCACGGCTGGCTTCGCGCTGGTTACGCTCACCGGTGGAGCGCGGCAGCATGCCGTACTCGGCGGTCAGCCAGCCTTGGCCCTGGCCTTTGAGGAAGCGCGGCACGCCGTTCTCGACGCTGACCGTGCAGATGACCTTGGTGTCACCGAACTCGACCAGTACCGACCCTTCGGCGTGCTTGGTGTAGTTGCGGGTGATGCGGATCGAGCGGAGCTGATCGGCGGCGCGACCACTTGGACGTTTCATCTGGGATACCTGTACTGGGACTTTGAATCTGCCCGCCATTATAGAGCCCGTCGCCCACAGAGGACATGCCTATTGTCGCGCTCCCGGCAGCCTGTCGCCTTTTCCCACTCGCTGGCACGCGCTCTGTAACATGGGTGGATTGGGCGCCACGTGCGCACTGCGCTACAATCGCGCGCCTTCAATTCATTTACGCGAGGTCCTTCCCATGGTGCACAGCATGACCGCTTTTGCTCGTGTCGAGCGCGCAGGCAGCCAAGGCACCCTGGTCTGGGAATTGCGCTCGGTCAACCACCGTTACCTTGAACCTCACCTGCGCCTGCCGGACGCCCTGCGCGACCTCGAAGGCGCGGTGCGTGAAGGCCTGCGCCAGGGCCTGTCGCGGGGCAAGGTCGAATGCACCCTGCGCCTGCACGAAGACAGCAACGGCAAGCCGCTCAAGGTCGACCGCGAGCGCGCCGCGCAGCTGGTCGCCGCCGCCGAAGAGGTGGCCGGCCTGATCAAGCAGCCGGCTGCGCTCAACCCGCTGGAAGTGCTGTCCTGGCCCGGCGTGCTGGTGGCCGACGCCACTGATCCTCAGGCCTTGAACGCCGAAGCCGTGGCGCTGTTCGACGAGGCCCTGGCCGAGCTCAAGGCCGGGCGCCTGCGCGAAGGCCAGGAACTGGCCCGGCTGATCAACGAACGCCTGGACAACATGACCACCGAGGTCACCACCCTACGCGCCCTGGTGCCGCAGATGCTCGCCGCCCAGCGGCAGAAGATCATCGACCGCTTCGGCGACCTCAAGGCCGAGCTCGACCCACAGCGCCTGGAGCAGGAGATGGTACTGCTGGCACAGAAGAGCGACGTTGCCGAAGAGCTCGACCGCCTCAGCACCCACGTCAACGAAGTGCGCCGGGTGCTCAAGTCCGGGGGGGCCGCCGGGCGGCGCCTGGACTTCCTGATGCAGGAGCTCAACCGCGAAGCCAACACCCTGGGCTCCAAGGCCTTCGACCCACGCAGCACGCAAGCGGCGGTCAACCTGAAGGTGTTGATCGAACAGATGCGTGAACAAGTACAGAACATCGAGTAAGGCCACCCCGACCATGAACCAAAGCAGCGGCACCCTCTACATCGTTTCGGCACCGTCCGGCGCCGGCAAGACCAGCCTGGTCACCGCCCTGATCAAGGCCGACCCACGCGTCAGCGTCTCGGTCTCGCATACCACCCGCGCCATGCGCCCGGGCGAGCAGCACGGCGTGAACTACCACTTCGTCAGCCATGACGATTTCAAGGGGCTGATCGCCAAGGGTGACTTCCTCGAGCACGCCGAAGTGTTCGGCAATTTCTACGGGACGTCGCGCAGCGCACTGCAAGAGGTGCTGGACCAGGGCAATGACCTGATCCTGGAAATCGACTGGCAAGGCGCCCAGCAGGTGCGCAAGCTGATGCCCGAGGCGCGTTCGGTGTTCATCCTGCCGCCAAGCCAGCAGGCCCTGCGCGAGCGTCTGGACGGCCGTGGCCAGGACAGCGAGGAGATCATCGCCGGGCGCATGAAGGAAGCGGTCAGCGAGATGGTGCACTACGACGAGTATGAGTACGTCATCATCAATGACGACTTCGACGTGGCGCTGGATGACCTGAAGGCGGTGTTCCTGGCTAACCGTGAAGGTGGTTCTGCCGTCGTTGCACGAGCCGAAGAACTTAAGCTGGAGAAACAGCAGCAGCGCCACGCCGCACTGCTGAAGCAATTGATCGGCTGAAGATCCATTGGGGCTGCTTTGCAGCCCTTCGCGGGCGAGCCCGCTCCCACAGGAAAATCACTGCCCTTGAGGCCTGTGCAGTACCTGTGGGAGCGGGCTTGCCCGCGAAGGGCCGCAAAACGGCCCCCAATAGTCAGTCTTGAAGTGGCAGGGTGGCCTGCTGACGCAGGGTCGCCCCCAGGAAGTAGGCCGGCGCCCGCATCCGCGAAATCATCATCAGCACGATCCCCAGTGCCGAAATGATCGCCGCAATCACGAACACCAACCCCAGCCCGGCCACATGCGAGCCACTGCCGAAGTCCGGCGAGGCGCTGTCGATGGCCGTGCGCACGAAGATCACCGACAGGATCACCCCACCCACCAGCGGGCAAAGGCCGCGCATGAAGAAGTGGCGCAGGCTGCCGAACAGGCTGTCACGGAAGTACCACACACAGGCAAACGCGGTCAGCGAATAGTAGAAGCAGATCATCATGCCCAGCGCCGTGATGGTGTCAGCCAGCACGTTCTCGCTCAGGGTACGCATGGTCACGTAGAACAGGCCTGCCGCCACGCCAGCGCAGATGGTCGCGTAACGCGGGGTCTGCGAACGCGGGCAGACGCTGGCGAACTTCTGTGGTACCGCGCCGTAGTAACCCATGGCCAGCAGCGTGCGTGCCGGCGACACGAAGGTCGACTGCAGCGACGCTGCGGTGCTCGCCAGTACCGCGATCGACATCAGGATCGCCAGCGGCCCCATCACCGGCCCGGCCAGGTGCGCGAAGACGTTTTCCTGAATGCGCGGGTTGTTCAGGCCCAGGCCCTGTTCGCTGATACCGGCGAACTGCAAGGTGGCAATCGCAGTGACCAGATACAGGCCCAGGATCAACAGCACGGTCCAGGTGGCGGCCTTGCCCGGCACCTCGTCGCTGCCAATCGACTCTTCACTGACGGTCAGGCACACGTCCCAGCCCCAGAAGATGAAGATCGACAGTGACAACCCTGCTGCAAAGGCCGAGAACGACTCGACACCGAACGGGTTGAACCAGGCGAAATCGAACTCCAGCGGCGGCGGCGCGGTGGTGCCGCCGAAGGCTGCGATGGCAAAGCCGAGCAATACCATGAGCTGTAGCGCCACCAGACCGTACTGCACGGTCATGGTGGTGGCCATGCCTCGGCAGCAGATCCACACCGCCATGGCAATGAACACACAACAAGTGGTGATATTGATCAACAGGTTGTCGGCCAGGGCCGCCAGCTCATGGTGGCCGGTGATCTGGCTGAGGAACAGATAGAAGAAGTCGACGGCAACACCCGCCAGGTTGGACAACACGATGGTGGTGGCAACGACCAGCCCCCAGCCGCCGATCCAGCCGATCATCGGGCCAAAGGCACGGGCCGACCAGGTAAACGACGTGCCGCTGTCCGGCTCCGCCGAATTCAGCTCGCGGTAGCCCAGGGCAACCAGCAGCATCGGCAGGAAGCCGACGATGAACACGGCGGGAAGATGAGCACCGACCTCACGCACGGTCGGGCCAAGGGCGCCAGTCAGGGTGTAGACCGGGGCGATGGTGGAAATGCCCAGCACCACGCTGGCCAGCAGGCCAAGACGGCCCTTGGCCAGGCCTTTGCTGCGCTGAGTGCTGCCCGAGTCGGCCACGTCGGGTGGGCGGCCGGCTTCTGTGTAATTGCTCATGAGTTTTTGCCGTAACTATTGGAATTGTTTTCACAGGTCCTGTCCCCAGGGCCTGCTTCCACTCATTGAAAGCGCGCTGCCGGGGGTGAGTCATCCCGGACTTTTGGCTGACGTGCTGTCAGGCCTCCCGTGCAGCATGGGCAATGCAGGCCTCGCGGAACGCCTGGAAAAGGCTCCGGGAGACCGGGTTGTCGGCGAAACGCCATTCCGGGTGCCACTGCACGCCAAGGACAAAGCCCGGCGCATCAGGCATCGACACAGCTTCGATCAGGCCATCCGGGGCCCGTGCTTCGACCCGCAGGCCAGGGGCCAGGCGGTCGATGCCCTGGCTGTGCAACGAGTTGACCTCGAACTGCGCAGCCAGGCCCAGGCGCTCGAACAACCCGCCAGGCGCAACGCTGACGGGATGACGAGGGCCGTATTGCACCTCCAGGGGTGCATCCTCCGGTTCGCGGTGGTCCTGGTAGCCGGGCAGTTCCTGCACGCGCTGGTGCAGGCTGCCGCCCAGGGCCACGTTCAGTTCCTGGAAGCCACGACAGATGCAGAACACCGGCACGCCGGCGGCAATCGCCGCCTGCAGCAACGGCAGGGTCAGCCGGTCACGGGCAAGGTCATGCCGGGTCCCTTCGGCGCTGGCGGCGCCATTGTAATGATGCGGCTCGATATTTGAAGGCGAGCCAGTAAAAACAATACCGTCGAGCCGGGCCAGCAGCG
The DNA here is from genome assembly GCF_024349685.1 of Pseudomonas sp. LRP2-20. Lineage (NCBI taxonomy): Bacteria > Pseudomonadati > Pseudomonadota > Gammaproteobacteria > Pseudomonadales > Pseudomonadaceae > Pseudomonas > Pseudomonas sp. LR2-20. The sequence continues at coordinate 5,933,139 of NZ_AP025944.1, forward strand.
CCTGGGTGTCGCTGCCGCCGTCGCGGGCCGGCAGAATCAGTGGCAACCCGGCAAAGCCTGCGGCCTCCACATACTTGTCGCCCACCGTGTGCGACGAGTTCTTCCCCACCTGCTGGCGGCAGGCGCTGATACCGATCAAGGGGACCGCAATTGCGCTCATGGGCTTACACCGTGTGCAGGTACCAGTTGTACTCGAGGTCGGAAATCGAAACTTCGAACTCGGCCAGCTCACTTTCCTTGCAGGCCACGAAGATATCGATGTAGTCCGGGCTGATGTATTGGTTGAGGACTTCGCTGTCATCCAGCGCACGCAGGGCGTCGCGCAGGTTGTTCGGCAGGCTCTGCTCCAGCTGCTCGTAGGAGTTGCCTTCGATCGGTGCACCCGGCTCGATCTTGCTGGTCAGGCCGTGGTGGATACCGGCCAGGATCGCCGCCAGCATCAGGTACGGGTTGGCATCGGCGCCGGCCACGCGGTGCTCGATGCGCACGTTGTCGCTGCTGTCGGTCGGTACGCGCACGGCAACGGTGCGGTTGTCCAAGCCCCAGCTCGGCGCGTTCGGCACGTAGAACTGCGCACCGAAACGGCGGTAGGAGTTGATGTTCGGGCACAGGAAGGCCATCGACGCCGGCATGGTCTCCAGCACGCCGCCGATGGCGTGGCGCAGGGCGTCGCTCTGCAGCGGGTCTTCATGGGCGAAGATGTTCTTGCCGGTTTTCTTGTCCAGCAGCGAGATGTGCACGTGCAGGCCGTTGCCCGCCTGGCCCGGGTAGGGCTTGGCCATGAACGTGGTGTCCATTTCATGGTCGTAGGCGACGTTCTTGATCAGGCGCTTGAGCAGGATCGCGTAGTCGCAGGCCTTCATCGGGTCGGCGACGTGGTGCAGGTTGACCTCGAACTGCGCCGGGGCGCTTTCCTTGACGATGGCATCGGCTGGCAGGCCTTGCTCTTTGGCCGCTTCGAGCATGTCCTGCAGGCAGTCGGCGTATTCGTCGAGGTCGTCGATCAGGTACACCTGGGTCGACTGCGGGCGCTTGCCGGAAGTGGGCGAGCGTGGCGGTTGCGGGCGGCCGTTGAGGTTGTCCTGGTCGATCAGGTAGAACTCCAGTTCGAACGCGGCGCAGATATCCAGGCCCATGGCGTCGAACTTGCTCACCACCTGGCGCAGCACTTCGCGCGGGTCGGCGAAGAACGGCTCACCGTCCAGCTCGTGCATGGTCATCAGCAGCTGCGCGGTCGGGCGCTTCTGCCACGGCTCGTCGCACAGCGTGCCGGCAATCGGGTAGCAGATGCGGTCGGCGTCGCCGATGTCCAGGCCCAGGCCGGTGCTTTCCACGGTCGAGCCATTGATGTCGAGGGCGAACAACGAGGCCGGCAGGTTGATGCCCTTCTCGTACACCTTGTGCAGGCTGGCGCGCTCGATGCGCTTGCCGCGTACCACGCCGTTCATGTCGGAAATCAGCAGATCGACATACTGCGTATCCGGATGGGCCTTAAGGAAGTCATTCATCTCGCTGGAAGTACTGGCGCACGGGGTGACCGACGTCATGGCTTACATCCTATGATTTGCTGCGGCGATGTGGGGGATACGGCTGGCGCCTCACGGGCGACGATGGTTGCAGCTGTTGTTCTTTTCACTTTCCCATCGTGGGGATTGGTTACCCGACCGGGCGCATTGATTCCCGGGGGCCGTTTCACTATAAAATGGCCCTCACGCAACAGACATTGGCAATTCGGCAAGCAGAGCGTGCACCAATGCAATATCAAATTACCCACGCCGACCTCTCCCTGGTCCTGGCACTGGAACGCGGCCGCTCACTGGCCAAGGCCGCCGAACTGCTCAAGGTCGACGTTTCGACCGTATTCCGCTCGATTCGCCGGCTGGAATCGGCCCTAGGCACCGCGCTGTTCGTGAAAAGCCGCAAAGGCTACCTGCCAACCGACACTGCCCAGGCCCTGGCCGAGCAGGCCGAGCGCGCCGAGCAGGCGCTGGATGCCGCACGCATCGCCATGACCAGCGGCGAGCAGGTGGTCAGCGGCACCGTGCGCCTGACCTGCACCGAGGCGGTGATGCACAGCCTGCTGCTACCGGCGCTGGCGGCATTCATGCCGAACTACCCGGCGTTGTCGCTGGAAATGGGCACCTCCAACACCTTCGCCAACCTCAGCCGGCGCGATGCCGACATCGCCCTGCGCCTGACCAACACGCCGCCGGAACATCTGGTGGGGCGCTGCCTGGGCTCCACCTCTTATGTGATCTGCGGTCAGCCGCAGTGGCGCGAGCGCCTGAACGAGTCCGCCAGCAGCGTGCCCTGGATCGCCCCGGACGACTCGATGCAGGACCACCCCACCGTGGTCTGGCGCAACCAGCAGTACCCGGGGCTGAGCCCGCGCTATCAGTGCAGCGGCATGTCGACCATCGCCCAGCTGGTGAGCACTGGGCTGGGCGTGGCAGCGTTACCTGACTATATGGTCGATGCCTTGCCGGGGGTGGAGGCGTTGAGCGGACCATTGCCGGGCTGCGATACGCAACTGTGGCTGCTGACCCGGCCGGATTGCCGGGCATTGCGTTCGGTGCAGACGCTGTTCGAGGAACTGACGCCGCGGTTGCGGGATGCGATGCTCTGAGGTTATCGTCAGGGTCATGTATCGAGGGCGTCTGTTGCGGCCCTTTCGCGGCTAAAGCCGCGCCCACAGGGTGCGGCGGTGTACCTGAGGGCAGCGCGTTTCCTGTGGGAGCGGGTTTACCCGCGAAGTAGCCGACACAGGGCTCGAAGGTGACCGCCGGAGAAAACAGCGCTTCCCTATTGGCTGGTGATTTTTTAAACTATCGAGTCCGCCTGCCCATATTGGGCTGCACGCCTACCGCATTTGCTACTGAGGAAGACCATGGCCCGCGTAACTGTTGAAGACTGCCTGGAACACGTGGATAACCGTTTTGAGCTGGTCATGCTCTCGACCAAGCGCGCCCGTCAGCTGGCTACCGGCGGCAAAGAGCCACGCGTAGCATGGGAAAACGACAAACCGACCGTGGTCGCCCTGCGCGAAATCGCCGAAGGTATCGTGACCCCTGAGTTCATCGCCGCTGAAGAGATCGTCACCGAGGATCCGGTCTTCGCCGCGTTCGAGGACGAGTCCAACGAGGCTGTCTGATCGATGCCCTGTCGACGTCGCGCGGCACAAGGCCCTCTTCCTCGGCAAGAGGTGAAACCATGCCGGGCATAGAAGCCTTAGCCGAACGGCTGTCGACCTACCTGGGCCCCGAACAGGTCAACCTGGTTCGCCGTGCCTATTTCTACGCCGAGCAGGCACACGACGGGCAGCGCCGCCGCAGCGGCGAGCCCTACGTGACCCATCCGCTGGCCGTGGCCAGCATCCTCGCCGACATGCACATGGACCATCAGAGCCTGATGGCGGCCATGCTGCACGACGTGATCGAAGACACCGGCATCGCCAAGGAAGCCCTCTGCCAACAGTTTGGCGAGACCGTGGCCGAACTGGTCGATGGGGTCAGCAAGCTGACCCAGATGAACTTCGAGACCAAGGCCGAGGCGCAGGCCGAAAACTTCCAGAAAATGGCCATGGCCATGGCCCGCGACATCCGCGTGATCCTGGTCAAGCTGGCCGACCGCCTGCACAACATGCGCACCCTGGAAGTGCTGTCTGGCGAAAAACGCCGGCGCATCGCCAAGGAAACCCTCGAGATCTACGCCCCCATTGCCAACCGCCTGGGGATGCACACCGTACGCGTGGAGTTCGAGGACCTCGGCTTCAAGGCCATGCATCCCATGCGTTCGTCGCTGATCCACCGAGCAGTGAAGAGCGCACGCGGCAACCGCAAAGAGATCGTCGCCAAGATCGAGCACTCGCTGGCCAACTGCCTGGCCGCCGACGGTATCGAGGGCGAGGTCAGCGGCCGGCAGAAACACCTCTATGGCATCTACAAGAAGATGCGTGGCAAGCGCCGCGCCTTCAACGAGATCATGGACGTGTACGCCTTCCGCATCATCGTCGACAAGGTCGACACCTGCTACCGCGTGCTCGGCGCCGTACACAACCTGTACAAGCCGCTGCCCGGCCGCTTCAAGGATTACATCGCGATTCCCAAGGCCAACGGCTACCAGTCGCTGCACACCACGCTGTTCGGCATGCATGGCGTACCCATCGAAATCCAGATCCGTACCCGCGAGATGGAAGAGATGGCCAACAACGGTATCGCCGCGCACTGGCTGTACAAGTCCAACGAGGACGAGCAACCCAAGGGCAGCCACGCCCGGGCGCGTCAGTGGGTCAAGGGCATCCTCGAGCTGCAGCAGCGCGCCGGCAACTCGCTGGAATTCATCGAAAGCGTGAAGATCGACCTGTTCCCGGACGAGGTCTACGTGTTCACGCCCAAAGGCCGGATCATGGAGCTGCCCAAAGGCTCCACCGCCGTCGACTTCGCCTACGCGGTGCACACCGACGTCGGCAACAGCTGCATCGCCTGCCGTATCAACCGCCGCCTGGCACCGCTGTCCGAACCGCTGCAAAGCGGCTCGACAGTGGAAATCGTCAGCGCACCGGGCGCTCGGCCGAACCCGGCCTGGCTCAACTTCGTGGTCACCGGCAAGGCACGTACGCATATTCGCCACGCCCTCAAGCAGCAGCGCCGCTCCGAGTCGATCAGCCTTGGCGAGCGCCTGTTGAACAAGGTACTGACCGGCTTCGACAGCAGCCTGGAGAAGATTCCTCAGGAGCGTATCCAGGCCATTCTCGCCGAGTACCGCCTGGAGCTCATCGAAGACCTGCTCGAAGACATCGGCCTGGGCAACCGCATGGCCTACGTGGTTGCCCGCCGCCTGTTGTCGGCCGAAGGCGAACAGCTGCCAGCGCCGGAAGGCCCGCTGGCGATCCGCGGTACCGAAGGCTTGGTACTGAGCTACGCCAAGTGCTGCACACCGATCCCGGGCGACCCCATCGTCGGCCACCTGTCAGCGGGCAAGGGCATGGTCGTGCACCTGGAAAACTGCCGCAACATCAGCGAAATCCGCCACAACCCGGAGAAGTGCGTGCAGCTCTCCTGGGCCAAGGACATCGCTGGCGAATTCAACGTCGAGCTGCGTGTCGAGCTTGAACACCAGCGCGGCCTGATCGCCTTGCTGGCCAGCAGCGTCAACGCTGCCGACGGCAACATCGAGAAGATCAGCATGGACGAACGCGACGGCCGTATCAGCGTGGTCCAACTGGTGGTCAGCGTGCACGATCGTGTGCACCTGGCGCGTGTGATCAAGAAGCTGCGTACCTTGACCGGCGTGGTCCGCATCACCCGCATGCGTACGTAGTCCGCCAACCGCAAGGAGTCATCATGAGCAAGACCGTCATCAACAGCGACAAGGCCCCTGCCGCTATCGGCACCTACTCCCAGGCGATCAAGGCCGGCAACACCGTCTACATGTCGGGCCAGATCCCGCTGGATCCGAAGACCATGGAGCTGGTCGAAGGCTTCGAAGCCCAGACCGTTCAGGTGTTCGAGAACCTCAAGGCCGTGGCTGAAGCGGCTGGCGGCTCGTTCAAGGACATCGTCAAGCTGAACATCTTCCTCACCGACCTGAGCCACTTCGCCAAGGTCAACGAGGTGATGGGCCGCTACTTCGAACAGCCCTACCCAGCTCGCGCCGCCATCGGCGTAGCCGCGCTGCCGAAAGGCGCCCAGGTCGAAATGGACGCCATCCTGGTCATCGAATGATGCCCCTGGTGACGGGTGCCCTGCCCGTCACCCTCTTCTGCAAGGTTATCCCGTCATGCGTCAAGCACTGCCCCTCGCGCTGGCAGCCCTGCTTCTGGGCGGCTGCGCCAGCCACAAACCCGAAGATTTCAACGGCACCTGGATCAACCAGGCCGCCATCAAGGCCGCCAGCAAAGGCGGCAGCCTGCGCCAGGCCCTGAACGAGCATGGTCCGGTGTTCGAGTGGAAGCTCGATGTCGCCAACCAGCAGGCCAGCTACAGTAATGGCTTCGAAGCGGCCGACGGCCAGCTGAGCGCCAACCAGAAACAATGGCAAGCCAACTTCCAGGGCGGCCAGACCGAACAGCTCGAACTTGATGGCGATGAACTGAAAGCCACCACCCAGAGCGGTGTCGAGCAGACCTTCGTCCGCGCCAAGCAGCCCGGCAATGCGCCATTGGGCGGTAGCTTCGAGAAGGCGCTGTACCAGGCTTACCTGGGTGGCGACTGGAAGATCATCGAAGGCCAGGGCAAAGGCGCCATCGTACGCTTCAGCGATACCGGCAACGTCACCGGCCTGCCGGGCCCGGACCGTTTCGCCCTGTGCCTGGCCGGCGACTGTGCCAGCATGGGTGGCAACAACGACAGCCTGTGGCTTGAGCGCAACCAGCGCGGCGCGCCGTTCATCTTCAAGCGTGATGGCGACAAGCTGGCGATCTTCCAGGCGGTAAACACTGCCCAGGCAGACGAGATTCCGCAGTTGGCGGCAGGTACCCAGCAGTGGGTGCTGGAGCGGGACTGAAGCCCGCTCCCCACGGGATTATCACCGGTTTCCGGGCCTGCGCTGTACTTGTGGGAGCCGCGCTTGTCGTGGCTCCCACAGGTAACGCGCCAGCTTCAAGAAACTGAGCAAGACAGTTCCCACAGGTGATCCATTCAAGGCACGGAAATCAGTGCTTGCCTGCCAGGATGGCCGCATAGCCTTCCTTGTAGCTCGGATACTCCGGAGCCCAACCCAACGCCCGCACCCTGGCGTTGCTGCAACGCTTGCTGCCGGTACGGCGTACCCGCTGATCTTCGGACCACTCGGTAACGCCCATGTACCCCCGCAGCCAGGCCACCACATCGGCCAGCGGCGCCGGGTCGTCATCGACGCCGATATAGCAATCTTCCAGCGCCACGCCATCGGCATCGGCCTGCAGCAGGAACGCCATCAGGCTTGCAGCATCCTCGGCATGAATCCGGTTGCCATACAACGGCGGCTCCTCGGCCACCCGATAGCCTTGGCGCACCTGGCTCAGCAGCCACTCGCGACCAGGGCCATAGATGCCGGTCAGGCGAATCACGCTGGCAGGTAGGCCACTCGCCAGCGCCAGCCTTTCGGCCTCCAGCATCACCTTCCCGGAATAACCTTCAGGCTCGGTGACGGCGGTTTCGTCGATCCATTCACCATCCTTTTGCGCGAACACGCTACTGCTGGAGACGAACAGCAAACGCCGCGGACGCTGGCCGCGCTCGGCAAGCCACGCCAGCACATGGCGCAAACCGTCGACGTAGGCGGCCTGATAGCCCGCCTCGTCATGCTGGCTGGCGGCTACGCAGTACACCAGATAGTCCGGCGAGCGCTGTGGCCAGGCCTGTGGCATGGCGGGGTCGGACAGGTCGGCAGCGATGGGCGCGACCCCCTCGGGCAACTGCCCGGTCGAGCGACGCAGGCCGCTGACTTGCCAGCCTTTAGCCAGCAGCTGGCGAGCCAAACGGCCGCCTACATCACCACATCCCACGATAATTGCGGAAAGGTCTGACATCACAAAACTCCCTAGACCAAAGGATCAGGCTAGCCGTATTACACGATAGGCGGCTAGACCGTAGGTGAAAAAAGCAACAAGATTACTTTTGTTAACAAGAATTACTTGCAATAATGGCACCCCTATCTGTTCTCGGCCTATCTCGAGGCCTTGGAGAACGCTCACTTTCTTCTTCATCAGGTCCGGCCAGCATGACACGTACTCAACCTTCCGCTTCGCCAAACCCGTCGCGCGCCTGGCGCGCCATCGCCGCGCTGGTGTTCAGCCTGGTGCTGGCCCCGGTGGCCATGGCCGATGAGCCTAACGCCCAAGCCGCCACCCCGGCTGCTGCCGCCGCTCCGGCCACCCCGGCTGCTGCCCAAGGCCAAGCCGCTGCCCCGGTTGATGCACCTGCCGCCGCCGATCCGGCTGTTCAGGCACTGGTTGAAGACACCTCGCTGGGCATGGCCCACGACCTGTCCCCGTGGGGCATGTACAAGAACGCCGACATCGTCGTCAAAATCGTGATGATCGGCCTGGCCATCGCCTCGATCATCACCTGGACCATCTGGATCGCCAAAGGCTTCGAGCTGATGGGCGCCAAGCGCCGCCTGCGTGGCGAAATCGCCGCGCTGAAGAAGTCGGTCAGCCTGAAAGAAGCCAGCGCCGTCTCCAATAAAGAAGGCACCCTGGCCCACACCCTGGTTCACGATGCCCTCGAAGAGATGCGCCTGTCGGCCAATACCCGCGAGAAAGAAGGCATCAAGGAACGCGTCAGCTTCCGCCTGGAGCGCCTGGTGGCCGCCAGCGGCCGTACCATGAGCAGTGGCACCGGCGTGCTCGCCACCATCGGTTCGACAGCGCCGTTCGTGGGCCTGTTCGGTACCGTCTGGGGCATCATGAACAGCTTCATCGGCATCGCCAAGACCCAGACCACCAACCTGGCCGTGGTTGCCCCGGGCATCGCCGAGGCTCTGCTGGCCACCGCCCTGGGCCTGGTCGCGGCAATCCCGGCCGTGGTCATCTACAACGTCTTCGCCCGCTCCATCGCCGGTTACAAGGCACAGGTGTCCGACGCCTCCGCCCAGGTACTGCTGCTGGTCAGCCGTGATCTGGACCACCAGGGCAGCGACCGCGCCGCCCCGCACATGGTGAAAGTGGGGTAAACCATGGGCCTGCATCTCAACGAAGGTGGCGACGACCTCGCCGAGAACCACGAAATCAACGTGACGCCGTTCATCGACGTGATGCTGGTGCTGCTGATCATCTTCATGGTCGCAGCCCCGCTGGCCACGGTCGACATCAAGGTCGACCTGCCGGCCTCGACTGCCAAGCCGGCACCGAGGCCCGAGAAGCCGGTGTTCGTCAGCGTCAAGGCCGACCAGAAGCTGTATGTCGGCGACGATCAGGTAGCGGCCCCTGAACAGCTTGGCCCGATGCTCGACGCCAAGACCAAGGGCGACAAGGAAACCACCATCTTCTTCCAGGCCGACAAGGGCGTGGATTACGGTGACCTGATGGAAGTGATGAACAACATGCGCGCGGCCGGCTACCTCAAGGTCGGTCTGGTAGGTCTCGAGACGGCAGCCAAGAAATGACGAAAACGCGCTCAAATGTGGCGCGCTACGGTGGCAGCCTGGCGATCGTGCTGGGCGTGCACGTGGTCGCCGTGCTGCTGACGCTCAACTGGTCGGTACCGCAGGCCATCGAACTGCCCCCGGCAGCCATGATGGTCGAGCTGGCACCACTGCCCGAGCCCGCGCCGCCACCACCACCGAAAGCGGCCCCACAGCCACCGGCACCGGTCGAAGAACCGCCGCTGCCGAAGCTGGTCGAGGCACCGAAACCGAAGATCGCCATCGCCAAGCCGCCCAAGCCCAAGCCCAAGCCTCAGCCTCCGAAGCCTGAGAAGAAGCCTGAGCCGCCGAAGGATGAGCCGGCCAAGGAACAGGTAGCCGACACGCCACCAAGCAACACGCCACCGCAGAAGTCGGCGGCACCGGCGCCAAGCATCGCCGCCAACAGCCAGGCGCTGCCAACCTGGCAGAGCGACCTGCTGCGCCACCTGGCGAAGTACAAGCGCTACCCGGAGGACGCTCGCCGCCGTGGCCTGCAAGGTATCAACCGCCTGCGCTTCGTGGTCGATGCCGAGGGCAAGGTGGTGTCCTACTCCATGGCAGGCGGCTCCGGCAGCGCGGCCCTGGACCGCGCGACCATGGAAATGATCCGCCGCGCCGGTACGGTACCTAAGCCGCCAGCCGAGTTGCTGACCAATGGCACGATCGAAGTAGTGGCACCGTTCGTCTACTCGCTGGACCGTCGCTGATACTTTTGTTTCTGTCACAAATCGGCAAGTCTGATAACGTGCGTCTATCGATTGCAGCCGCTATGCTGGGCCCGCAACTTCATGGACGCACGTTATGACCCTCACAGAATTACGCTACATCGTCACGCTCGCCCAGGAGCAGCACTTCGGCCATGCCGCCGAGCGCTGCCACGTCAGCCAGCCGACCCTGTCGGTCGGGGTGAAGAAGCTTGAGGACGAGCTTGGCGTGCTGATCTTCGAGCGCAGCAAGAGCGCGGTGCGCCTGACCCCGGTCGGCGAAAGCATCGTGGCTCAGGCGCAGAAGGTACTGGAGCAGGCCCAGGGCATTCGCGAACTGGCCCAGGCCGGCAAGAACCAGCTGACCGCCCCGCTCAAGGTCGGCGCCATCTATACCGTCGGCCCGTATCTGTTCCCGCACCTGATCCCGCAGTTGCATCGGGTGGCGCCGCAGATGCCGCTGTACATCGAAGAAAACTTCACCCACGTGCTGCGCGAAAAACTGCGCAACGGCGAACTGGACGCGGTGATCATCGCCCTGCCGTTCAACGAAGCCGACGTGCTGACCCTGCCGCTGTATGACGAGCCCTTCTGTGCCTTGATGCCGGCCGACCACCCGTGGACGGCGAAGAAGACCATCGACACCGCCATGCTCAACGACAAGAGCCTGCTGCTGCTCGGCGAGGGCCACTGCTTCCGTGACCAGGTGCTGGAAGCCTGCCCGACGCTGAACAAGGGCGGCGAAGGCTCCAAGCACACCACGGTCGAATCCAGCTCGCTGGAAACCATCCGTCACATGGTCGCGTCCGGCCTGGGTGTGTCGATCCTGCCGCTGTCGGCCGTGCACAGCCATCACTATGCGCCAGGGGTCATCGAAGTGCGTCCGCTGACCCCGCCTGCACCGTTCCGCACCGTGGCCATTGCCTGGCGCGCCAGCTTCCCGCGGCCGAAGGCGATCGAGATCCTTGCCGACTCGATCCGCCTCTGCTCGGTGGCCAAGCCGGCCGTGGAACAACCGGCCTGATCCATGACTGAGCTGTCGAAGGTCTCGGTCACGGCGCTCAAGGGCGTAGGCGATGCCATGGCGGAAAAGCTCGCCAAGGTCGGCCTGGAGAACCTCCAGGACGTGCTGTTCCACCTGCCCCTGCGCTACCAGGACCGTACCCGTGTGGTACCGATAGGCCAGCTGCGCCCGGGCCAGGACGCCGTGATCGAGGGCGTGGTCAGCGGTGCCGACGTGACCATGGGCAAGCGCCGCAGCCTGGTGGTACGCCTGGGTGACGGCACCGGCGTGCTGAGCCTGCGTTTCTATCATTTCAGCAATGCGCAGAAGGAAGGCCTCAAGCGAGGCACCCACCTGCGCTGCTACGGCGAAGCCCGCCCCGGCGCTTCGGGCCTGGAGATCTACCACCCGGAATACCGTGCGCTGAATGGCGACGAACCGGCGCCTCCGGTCGAGCAGACCCTGACACCGATCTACCCGTCCACCGAGGGCCTTACCCAACAACGCTTGCGCCTGCTCTGCCAGCAGAGCCTGGGCATGCTTGGCCCGCGCAGCCTGCCAGACTGGCTGCCCGACGAGCTGGCCCGCGACTACCAGCTGGCGCCGCTGGACGATGCCATCCGTTACCTGCACAACCCGCCAGCCGACGCAGACCTCGACGAGCTCGCCGAAGGCCATCACTGGGCCCAGCACCGCCTGGCCTTCGAAGAGCTGCTGACCCACCAGTTGTCGCAGCAACGCCTGCGCGAGAGCCTGCGCAGCCTGCGGGCGCCGGTGCTGCCCAAGGCCAGGCGCCTGCAGGCGCAATACCTGGCCAACCTGGGTTTCCAGCCGACCGGGGCGCAGCAGCGGGTGGCCAACGAAATCGCCTATGACCTCAGCCAGCACGAGCCCATGATGCGCCTGGTGCAGGGCGATGTCGGCGCCGGCAAGACCGTGGTCGCCGCCCTTGCCGCACTGCAGGCCCTGGAAGCCGGCTACCAGGTGGCGCTGATGGCGCCTACCGAGATCCTTGCCGAACAGCACTACATCACCTTCAAGCGCTGGCTGGAGCCGCTGGGCATCGAAGTCGCCTGGCTGGCCGGCAAGCTCAAGGGCAAGGCCCGCGCCAGCGCCCTGGAGCAGATCGCCGGCGGCGCGCCCATGGTGGTTGGTACCCACGCGCTGTTCCAGGAAGAAGTCCGCTTCAAGCACCTGGCCCTGGCGATCATCGACGAACAGCACCGCTTCGGCGTGCAGCAACGCCTGGCCCTGCGCAAGAAAGGCGTGGCCGGCGAGCTGTGCCCGCACCAGCTGATCATGACTGCCACGCCGATCCCGCGCACCCTGGCCATGAGCGCCTATGCCGACCTCGATACCTCAGTGCTCGACGAGCTGCCGCCAGGGCGCACGCCGGTGAATACCGTGCTGGTCGCCGACAGCCGCCGCTTCGAAGTGGTCGAGCGGGTCCGCGCCGCCTGCGCCGAGGGGCGCCAGGCCTATTGGGTGTGCACGCTGATCGAAGAATCCGAAGAGCTGACCTGCCAGGCGGCCGAGAGCACCTTCGAAGAGCTTGGCAGCGCGCTCGGCGAACTGCGCGTGGGCCTGATCCACGGCCGCATGAAGCCTGCAGAAAAGGCCGAGGTCATGGCCGAGTTCAAGCAAGGCAACCTGCAGCTGCTGGTTGCCACCACGGTGATCGAAGTCGGCGTGGACGTGCCCAACGCCAGCCTGATGATCATCGAGAACCCCGAGCGCCTGGGCCTGGCCCAGCTGCACCAGCTGCGTGGCCGGGTTGGCCGGGGCAGCGCTGTGAGCCACTGCGTGCTGCTGTATCACCCCCCCCTGTCGCAGATCGGCCGGGAACGCCTGGGGATCATGCGAGAAACCAACGATGGCTTCATCATTGCCGAAAAAGACCTGGAGCTGCGCGGGCCTGGGGAAATGCTCGGCACGCGCCAGACCGGCCTGCTGCAATTCAAGGTCGCCGACCTGATGCGCGATGCCGACCTGCTGCCCGCGGTACGCGATGCGGCACAGGCACTGCTGGCACGCTGGCCGGATCATGTCAGCCCGCTGCTCGATCGATGGCTGCGTCATGGCCAGCAATATGGCCAAGTGTGACGTTAGTCCCAGAACGGATCCAGTCTTGCCACCAGACTGGTTATACTTCGCGTTTAAAAGAACTTGTGGATACAGACCATGACTGAAGTTGCCCTGGACACCGCAACCCCACACGCACCGTCTGTCATCCGGCTGTTGCTTGAAAAACTGCATGTTGCCTTTGAAGAGGTGGTGGAACATCCAGAGCTGCCAGCCGCGTCTCGGGTGCAGGCGATCCTGCTCGATGACGAGATCGGCGCCCTGCTGGTGCTGTTCCCGCAGAGCAAGCTACTGGACCTCAACCGCCTCGAAGAGCTAACCGGTCGCAAGCTCAAGGCCGTGCCGTTGCCCCGCCTCAAGCAAATGCTCGACAAGCACCAGTTGAAGGCCTTGCCGGCCATTCCGGCGCTGACCAGCTCGCCCTGCCTGTACGAAGGCAAGCTGCTGGAGGCCGAACACCTGCACATCCAGTCCGGCGAAGCCGGCCTGCTGCTGAAAGTGCACCGAGATGATTTCAAACGCATGCTCGCCAAGGCCAGCGCCGGCAGTTTCGGCCAGCCCGTGCGCGACATCCGCCCCAACCTCGATCGCCCGGATGACGACCCCAAGGAGATCACCCAGGCGGTCCAGGCCTTCACGGCCCGGCGTATCCAGAAACGCCTGGAAGAGACCATCGAGATTCCGCCACTGGCTGACACCGCGCAGAAGATCATCAAGCTGCGGGTCGACCCAAACGCCAGCATCGACGACATCACCGGCGTGGTCGAAACCGACCCGGCCCTGGCCGCCCAGGTGGTCAGCTGGGCCGCTTCGCCCTACTACGCCTCACCCGGCAAGATCCGCTCGGTGGAAGATGCCATCGTCCGCGTACTGGGCTTCGACCTGGTGATCAACCTGGCCCTGGGCCTGGCGCTGGGCAAGACCCTGAGCCTGCCCAAGGACCATCCGCAGCAGGCCACGCCGTACTGGCAGCAGTCGATCTACACCGCCGCCATCATCGAAGGCCTGACCCGCGCCATGCCCCGTGCCGAACGCCCGGAGGCAGGCCTGACCTACCTGGCCGGGCTGCTGCACAACTTCGGCTACCTGCTGCTGGCGCATGTATTCCCGCCACACTTCTCGCTGATCTGCCGCCATCTGGAGGTCAACCCGCACCTGTGCCATACCTACGTGGAACAGCACCTGCTGGGCATCAGCCGCGAGCAGATCGGCGCCTGGCTGATGAAGCTGTGGGACATGCCCGAAGAACTGTCGACCGCACTGCGCTTCCAGCATGATCCGGCGTATGACGGTGAGTTTTCGGCCTACCCCAACCTGGTATGCCTGGCGACCCGCCTGCTGCGCTCGCGCGGTATCGGCTCGGGGCCACAGGAGCAGATTCCGGATGAGTTGCTGGAGCGTGTGGGGATCACCCGGGACAAGGCCGAGGATGTGGTGAACAAAGTGCTCGAGGCCGAGGCCTTGCTGCGGGACCTGGCTTCGCAGCTCAACGCCCCCCATTAAGGCGGCCCCGCTCCCACAAGGTCCCGGATCAACCCAGGGAATGCATCAGCCTTTCTTCTTGGGTTTCAGGTACTTCATCAGCCCCTGGAACCACATCACCAGTGCCGGATTGCCCTTGATCTGGATGTTCTTGTCCTGAATGCCCTGCATGAATGCCAGCTGCTTGTTGCCCGCCTGCATCGTGGCAAAGCCGTAAGCCGCGTCCTTGAAGGCAATGGCAAAGGCCGGCTGCGGATGGCTGCCACCCTTGCTGCTGATGCGCTCGCCGCTGACGATGAAGTGCCGCGCCACCTTGCCGTCCAGCGTCTGCATCTGGAACACCAGGTCCTTGTCCTTGAGTTGCTGCTGGAACGCCGGGTTGTTGCGGCTGGCCCTGGCCATCAGCAGCCCCATGGCCCAGAGAAGAAAGCGAAACTTCATCAACGCGCCTCGAATGAAAAATGACTGAAGCGCGCAGTTTATCCTTTTCCTGAACTAATTACGCAAGTTCGCAACACTTCCCCTCCAGAATGCATAACGGGCGCCCTGGGGCGCCCGCTTGGATGTACTGGGGGACAGCAGTCGATCACTTTTTCTTGGCAGGCTTGGCGGGAGCGTTGACGCTGTCGCGCAGGTTCTTGCCAGGCTTGAAGGCAACCGTGTTACTGGCCTTGATCTTCACCGGCTGACCGGTTTGCGGGTTCTTGCCAGTGCGGGCACCACGATGGCGTTTTTCAAAGGTACCGAAGCCGACCAGGGTGACCGTGTCCTTGTCCAGGGCACCGGTGATGCTGTCGAGAATGGCGTTCAGCACCTGGTTGGCCTTTTCCTTGGTCAGGTCGGCCTTTTCGGCGATGACAGCGGCGAGTTCTGGTTTACGCATAGTGAAGCCTCTTTGACGGGATTTCTTGTTGTTATGCCGTGCTGCCATTGAAGCAGCGTTCAAGGCACCGCAGGCTCTAATCTGCGGCAGACGGAACTGAGAATGGCACGCCCACCGAGGCCGCGCCAGTATCTGGGCGGCCATTGTGTTGGCAACAACAGGATAAATCCGACAGAACGCCCGCCATTCACGCCATCAGGGCGGGTAACTGCCGATTGAGCGCGAGTTTTTCCATGACCGCGCTGCCGGTCAGGGCATAGCCGAGCAACTGCCCGTCGGCGGCGTGGCAGAGCACTTTCAGGTCGCTACCCTGCCCTTCGACCTGCCAATTGCCTTCGCGGCCTGCTGGCGGCGGTGAAACCACCAGCGGGCAAGCCGGGGTCTTCACAGTGATCGGCATCGGCCCATAGCTGACCTGGGTCGGGTTGCCGGCCAGGGTCTGGGCCAAGGCACGGGCGCAGGCCATCAGCGGCATCACGTACAACAGGTTGATGCCGTCGACTTCGGCGCAGTCGCCCAGGGCGAAGATGTTGCTGTGCGAGGTGCGCAGCTGGCGGTCCACCACCACGCCGCGGTTGGTCTGCAACCCGGCGGCGGCAGCGAGGTCGGTCCGTGGACGCAGGCCGATGGCTGACACCACCAGGTCGCAGGCGATCACTTGCCCATCGGACAGGTGGGCCTCAAGCCCTTCACCCGCCTGTTGCAGGCGAGTCAGCACCGGGCCGAGGTGGAAACGCACGCCCAGCCCTTCCAGGCCGGCTTGCACGGCTGCGGCGGCAGCCGGGTGCAACAAGGTCGGCATGACCTGTTCGCAAGGTGCCACCACATCGACCTGGAAGCCGCCCAGGCGCATGTCGTTGGCAAACTCGCAGCCGATCAGCCCGGCACCGAGAATCAGCACCCGCTGCTTGCCCTCGGCAGCGGCACGAAAGCGCGCATAGTCTTCCAGGTCGTTGATCGGGAACACCCGCTCGGCACCCTCGCCTTCGATCGGCACCTGCACGGTCTGCGCGCCCCAGGCCAGCACCAGGTCGCGATACTCGATCGCCTCTTCACCGACCCACAGGCGCCTGTGGCCCGGATCGATGCCGCTGATGCGGGTATGGGTGCGGATCTCGGCCTTGAGCTGCTCGGCCATCACGCCAGGTTCGGCCATGCACAGGCCATCGGCGTCCTTCTGTTTGGCAAAGCCGGTGGAGAGCATGGGTTTGGAGTAGGAGCGGCCGTCATCGGCGGTAATCAGCAGCAGCGGCGTGTCGCCATCGAGCTTGCGAAATTCACGGGCCAGGTTATAGCCGGCCAGGCCGGTACCGATAATCACCACGGGGAGCGTCATGCGCTGCTTTCCTCTTTTAGCCGATGGCGATCATTTCGAAGTCGCTCTTGCCCACACCGCAATCAGGGCATAGCCAGTCTGCCGGCACGTCTTCCCAGCGGGTACCCGGCGGGATGCCATCGTCCGGCCAACCTTCGGCTTCGTCATAGATCAGGCCACAGACAATACACTGCCACTTTTTCATCAGGTCATTTTCCTCGGTGTCGCACAGGTTTTGTTGTAGCCCGGCATTATGCAAGCAGTCGGGGCAATCATGCTAAGCTCGCCGCCTCTCTGGCTGTAATCAAGCATACCGACGTGTCGTACGAATCCCCGCAAGCAGCCGCTGTCGCGTGGCTGCCGTATTCACAGCTGACCACTGAAATCGACCAGCCAACCCTGGGCTGGCTGTTCGACGAAGGCTCCCTGACTCGCCGCCTCACCCAGCTGTCCCAGCACCACTTCAGTGTCACCCCCCTGTTCGAAGGCTGGCAACCGCTGCGCGAAGATGAATGCCTGGCCCTGAACATCGCCCCAGG
The DNA here is from genome assembly GCF_024349685.1 of Pseudomonas sp. LRP2-20. Lineage (NCBI taxonomy): Bacteria > Pseudomonadati > Pseudomonadota > Gammaproteobacteria > Pseudomonadales > Pseudomonadaceae > Pseudomonas > Pseudomonas sp. LR2-20. The sequence goes on from NZ_AP025944.1 coordinate 5,950,255, forward strand.
CGCCGAAGGCTGGGTGCGCGAAGTGTTCCTGCGTGGGCATGGTGAACCTTGGGTGTTCGCCCGCAGCGTGGCCAGCCGCAGCGCCCTGGAACGAGGTGGCCTGGACCTGGAAACCCTGGGCAGCCGCTCGCTGGGTGAATTGCTGTTCTGCGACCAGGCGTTCATCCGCCACCCGATCGAAGTGTGCCGTTACCCACAGGCGTGGCTGCCCGCCCATGCCGCGCAAGACGGTCTGTGGGGGCGCCGCTCGCGCTTCGCGCGTGACGGCCTCGACCTGCTGGTGGCCGAGGTTTTCCTGCCTACACTGTGGCAAGCGGCCAAGGAGGAGAACCGCTGATGTACCTGCAACTGCTCAAGTCGCTCAATCGCCTGCACCCTCGGGCCTGGGACTTCGTCCAACTCAGCCGCATGGACCGGCCGATCGGCATCTATCTGCTGCTGTGGCCGACTCTGTCAGCGGTATGGATCGCCGGGCACGGCTCGCCGACCCTGGCCAACGTGCTGATCTTCGGCCTGGGCGTGGTGCTGATGCGCGCCGCCGGCTGTTGCATCAACGATTTTGCCGACCGCAAGGTCGATGGCCACGTCAAACGTACCGCCGACCGCCCGCTTGCCAGTGGCCGGGTCAGATCGCGCGAGGCGCTGGCGTTGTTCGCCATCCTGGTGGGTGTCAGCTTCCTGCTGGTGCTGTGCACCAACAGCCGTACCGTGTGGCTGTCGTTCGGCGCGGTGGCGCTGGCGTCCTGCTACCCGTTCATGAAGCGCTACACCTACTACCCGCAGGTGGTGCTGGGTGCGGCGTATTCCTGGGGCATTCCCATGGCCTTCACCGCGGCCGGCGGCGAGCTGCCGGCCAGTGCCTGGCTGCTGTACATCGCCAACCTGCTGTGGACGGTGGGTTACGACACCTACTACGCCATGGTCGACCGCGATGACGACCTGAAGATCGGGGTGAAATCGACTGCGATCCTGTTCGGCGACGCGGACCGGGCAATCATCCTGACCTTGCAGCTGCTGTCGCTGGGCTGCCTGCTGCTGGCGGGCAGCCGTTTCGAGCTGGGTGGCTGGTTCCACCTGGGCTTGCTGGGGGCTGCGGCGTGCTTTGCCTGGGAATACTGGTCAACGCGCAAGCTGGACCGCGAGTCATGCTTCAAGGCGTTTCTGCACAATCACTGGGCGGGGATGCTGGTGTTCATCGGGGTGGTGCTGGATTACGCCTTGCGCTGACCCTTGCCTCCCCCCGTGGGAGCGGGTTCACCCGCGAATGCGAGGGTGGCTCCACCGCAGCATTCGCGGGTGAGCCCGCTCCCACAGGGTCAAGTGTCAGCCTTTACGGCTTGGCGACGTGCCAGACGTCCTTCATGCCGTCACCGGTCATGTCCCCGGCCTTCTTGTCCTTGACGAAGGTGTACAGCGGCTTGCCGTCATAGGCCCACTGCATCTTGCCGTCGTCACGCTTGATCTGCGTCCACTTGCCTTCGGCCTTCTCACCGTCCTTGACCATCAGTGGAGGCCAGTTCGTCGCACAATCGCCGTTGCACATCGACTTGCCGTTGGCGTCCTTGTCGAAGGTGTACAACGTCATCCCGGCATGATCGACCCACATGCCGTCTTTTTCCATGGCATGGTGGGCAGACGCCACCCCCGGCAGCGCCAGTGCAGCGAAAAGGGCCATCCAGCTCAGCGTATGTCGTGTCATTGGAATCACCATGAATTCGGGGGTGGAATGCATTCTGTTTACCGCCGCAGCGGCCCTGTGAAGCCTAGCCCAGTCACGCAATGTCGCCAGAACGGCCAACACCCTGTCACACAGCTGCAATAATTCCGTTATCTAATGCGGGCCAAGACACGATTCCTGGGAGAGGTTTTGAGCATGGTTGGCAGAAACATTCTGATCGTCGACGACGAAGCACCTATTCGCGAGATGATCGCCGTTGCCCTGGAAATGGCCGGCTATGACTGCCTCGAAGCGGAGAATTCCCAGCAGGCCCACGCGATCATCGTCGACCGCAAACCGGACCTGATCCTGCTCGACTGGATGCTCCCTGGCACCTCTGGCATCGAGCTGGCACGCCGCCTCAAGCGCGACGAGCTGACCGGCGACATTCCGATCATCATGCTCACCGCCAAGGGTGAAGAGGACAACAAAATCCAGGGCCTGGAAGTCGGCGCCGACGACTACATCACCAAGCCGTTCTCGCCCCGCGAGCTGGTCGCCCGCCTGAAGGCCGTGCTGCGTCGCACCGGCCCGAGCGACAGCGAAGCGCCGATCGAAGTTGGCGGCCTGCTGCTCGATCCGATCAGCCACCGCGTGACCATCGACGGCAAACCAGCCGAAATGGGCCCTACCGAATACCGCCTGCTGCAGTTCTTCATGACTCACCAGGAGCGTGCCTACACCCGCGGCCAGCTGCTCGACCAAGTGTGGGGCGGCAACGTCTATGTCGAGGAGCGCACCGTCGACGTGCACATCCGCCGCCTGCGCAAGGCACTGGGTGAAGCCTACGAAAATCTGGTACAAACCGTCCGGGGCACTGGCTACCGCTTCTCGACCAAGAGCTGATCGAGCCTACAAGCGCCAAGCTGCAAGTCGTTGTACAAGGACCGTCAATTGAACCAGAACTGGCACGCGACCCTGATTCGCCACCTGTTGCTGCTGATCACCGTCTGCCTGATCGGCGGCCTGGTCAGCGGCTATTACGGCTGGAGCCTGGCCATCGGCCTGGCGCTCTACCTGGGCTGGACCCTCAAGCAGCTGCTGCGCCTGCACGACTGGCTGCGCAACCACCAACCCGACGAAGCACCGCCCGATGGCTACGGCCTGTGGGGCGAGGTGTTCGACAGCATCTACCACCTGCAACGCCGCGACCAGCGCGTGCGCGGTCGCCTGCAGGCAGTCATCGACCGCGTCCAGGAATCCACCGCAGCACTGCGAGATGCGGTGATCATGCTCGACAGCGACGGCAACCTGGAGTGGTGGAACCGCGCCGCAGAAACGCTGCTGGGCTTCAAGACCCCACAGGACGGCGGCCAGCCGGTGACCAACCTGGTGCGCCACCCGCGCTTCAAGGAATACTTCGAGGCGGGGAACTACGTCGAACCGCTGGAAATCCCCTCACCGATCAACGACCGCCTGCGCGTGCAACTGCACATCACCCGCTACGGCAACAACGAGCACCTGATGCTGGTGCGCGATGTCACCCGTATCCACCAGCTCGAGCAAATGCGCAAGGACTTCGTCGCCAACGTCTCCCACGAGTTGCGCACGCCACTGACGGTGATCACCGGCTACCTGGAAACCTTGCTGGACAACGTCGAGGACGTGAACCCGCGCTGGGCCCGGGCGCTGCAGCAGATGACCCAGCAAGGCTCGCGCATGCAGACCTTGCTCAACGACCTGCTGCTGCTGGCCAAGCTGGAAGCCACCGACTACCCGTCGGACAACCAGCCCGTGGCGGTCGATGCCTTGCTCGCCGCGATCAAGAACGATGCCCAGGCACTGTCCGGTCCGCGGAAGCAGAAAATCACCCTGGATGCCGCGCCGGGCCTGCGCCTGAAAGGCAGCGAGTCGGAACTGCGCAGCGCCTTCTCCAACCTGGTGTTCAACGCGGTCAAGTACACCCAGGATGAAGGCAGCATCCGCATCCGCTGGTGGGGCGACGAACACGGCGCGCACCTGTCTGTGCAGGATTCCGGGGTCGGCATCGACGCCAAGCACCTGCCGCGGCTGACCGAACGCTTCTACCGGGTCGATTCCAGCCGCGCGTCGAATACCGGGGGCACCGGCCTGGGGCTGGCGATCGTCAAGCACGTGCTGATGCGCCACCGCGGCAAGCTGGAAATCAGCAGCGTGCCGGGGCATGGCAGTACCTTTACCTGTCACTTTGGGCCGGCACAATTGGCCAACGGCAAGGCCTGAAGTACCGAGGGCTGCTTTGCAGCCCTTTGCTTTTGTGGCACCAGCCGCTACATTGGATCCCCTGTGCCAGCAAGAGCTGGCACTTTTTTTCTCTCTATCTCAAAGACGGACCCCGTAAAAACTCCATCATGGACCCTTCCCCTGGTATCAGCCTCACCTCGTTATTCGCCGATTTCGGCATGATCATCTTTGCCTTCCTGCTGGTGCTGCTCAACGGCTTCTTCGTTGCCGCCGAGTTCGCCATGGTCAAGCTGCGCGCCACCCGCGTCGAGTCCATCGCCGAACTGCATGGCTGGCGCGGCAGCATCCTGCGCAAGGTGCACAACCAGCTCGACGCCTACCTGTCGGCCTGCCAGCTCGGCATCACCCTCGCCTCGCTGGGCCTTGGCTGGGTCGGTGAGCCTGCCTTCGCCCACCTGCTCGAGCCACTACTGGCCTACCTGGGCGTGGAAAGCGCTGAGCTGGTCAAAGCGGTCTCGTTCTTTGTCGCTTTCTTCGTCATTTCGTACCTGCACATCGTGGTCGGCGAACTGGCGCCCAAGTCTTGGGCGATCCGCAAACCCGAACTGCTGTCGCTGTGGACCGCCGTGCCGCTGTACCTGTTCTACTGGACCATGTACCCCGCCATCTACCTGCTCAACGCCAGCGCCAACACCATCCTGCGCATCGCCGGCCAAGGTGAGCCCGGCCCGCACCATGAGCACCACTACAGCCGCGAAGAGCTCAAGCTGATCCTGCACTCCAGCCGTGGCCAGGACCCGAGCGACCAGGGCATGCGCGTGCTTGCCTCGGCCGTGGAGATGGGCGAACTGGAAGTGGTGGACTGGGCCAACTCCCGTGAGGACATGGTCAGCATCGACGCCCACGCGCCGCTCAAAGAGATCCTGGCGCTGGTGCGCCGGCACAAGTTCAGCCGCTACCCGGTGTACGACGCCGAGCGCGAGGAGTTCACCGGCCTGCTGCACATCAAGGACTTGCTGCTGGAGCTGGCCGAACTCGAACACCTGCCCGAGACCATCGACCTGGACGACCTGGCCCGCCCGCTGGAGCGCGTATCGCGGCACATGCCGCTGTCGCAGCTGTTGGAGCAGTTCCGCAAGGGTGGCGCGCACTTCGTGCTGGTGGAGGAAGCCGACGGCAAGGTGATCGGCTACCTGACCATGGAAGACGTGCTGGAAGTGCTGGTGGGCGACATCCAGGACGAACATCGCAAGACCGAACGCGGCATCCTCGCCTACCAGCCGGGCAAGTTGCTGGTACGGGGCGATACGCCGCTGTTCAAGGTCGAGCGCCTGCTCGGTGTCGACCTCGACCACATCGAGGCAGAAACCCTCGCCGGCCTGGTCTACGAGACCCTCAAGCGCGTGCCTGAAGAAGAGGAAGTGCTGGAGGTCGAAGGCCTGCGCATCATCATCAAGAAGATGAAAGGGCCGAAGATCGTCCTGGCAAAGGTGCTCAAACTCGACTGACCCTACGGGTTGCCGGCGGTGAAGTCCGGCAACCCGCCAAGCGGCCGGTCGAACTGGAACGGTATCGACTCCAGCGCCAGCCCCACATTGCGCTGAACCACGAAATGCAGGTGGGGCCCGGTGCTGTTACCGGTATTGCCAGACTTGGCCAGGGCCTGCCCGACCACCACCTGTTGCCCCTCGCGCACCAAGACCGAACCACGCATCAGGTGCAGGTACACACCCATGGTGCCGTCGGGGTGCAGGATCCGTACGAAATTACCCCCCGGGTTGGTGCCCCGACCACTCTGGCCATTCTCGATCTTCACCACCATCCCGCCGCGCGCGGCAATGATCGGCGTGCCCTCCGGCATGGCGATGTCCATCGCATAGCGGCTTCTGGGGCCGAAGTGGCTGAAACGGCCGTTGGGGCCCTGGGTCAGGCGAAATGGCCCACCCTTCCAGGGAAACGGGTAGCGGTAAGCCAATGAGCGCTGACCAGGATCGCCCATGGCGTACTGGAAACGGGTGGCATATTGCAGCTGGCCACCAGGCGCAGCCAGCACTGAACTCAACACCTTGCTGGAGCGCGGCCCCACCACGGTGCGGATGCTGCGCGGCTGGTTGCCGCCAAAGGCGTTGCTCAGCTTGTCGATTCGCAGCTCGACCTGCATCGGCACGTACAATTCGTTGCGCACCATGAAGCGCACGCCGCCTGGGAAGGTTTCGGCCTGCAGGCGCACCTTGCCATCAATGCGATCGAGGATCGGCTCGCTGAGCTCGAAGGTTTTCGCCCCCGGGCTGTAGCGATCCGAGTACGAGACCACGCCGGTGTTGTCGACGGTCTTGTAGATAGTCATGCCCATGCTCGACGCCGAGGCCGAAAGCAAGGCACAGAACAGCAGCAAGCGGGCGGCGGCTGGCATGATGGTGGCTTTTTGACAGGTTTGGTCTGTCGAAGACTAGCAGCGGGATTGGCGGGGGGTATTGCAGCTGGTCGGAAGAACCCGGCAGGTTGATGCGGACCTTGTGGGAGATTCTGTCTTTGCTCAATTGCCTGAAGCTGACGCGATCCCTGTGGGAGATTCTGTCTTTGCTCAATTGCCTGAAGCTGACGCGATCCCTGTGGGAGCCGCGCTTGTCGTGGCGACGAACCGCGTCGATGGGCCGCGAAGCGGCCCCATGATTTCAAGGTTGTTGCATAAATTGCCGGGGCCGCTTCGCGGCCCATCGACGCGGTTCGTCGCCACGACAAGCGCGGCTCCCACAAGTACAGCGCATGCCTGGGAGCTGGTGATAATCCTGTGTGTGTGGCCTTGATCAGGCGCCGGGGGTGAAGTGCTTCTGCTGGGTACCGCGGGCAATCAGGCGTGACAGGTAGTCGAGTTTCTGCGCATCCTGGTCGACGAACTTGAAGGTCAGCTGCAGCCAGTCGCTTTCCGGTTTGGGTTCCAGCGCGGCGATGGCGTGCAGGTAGCCGTTCAGGCGCGCCACTTCGGCGTTCTCACCCTGCTCCAGATCAAGCACCGCACCCTCCAGCACCTGTGGCAGCGCCGCGCTGCGACGCACCACCAGCAAGGCTTCCTTGAGGCTCAGCGCCTTGATCACGCAGGGCTGGGTACCGCTGGACAGGCGCAGCTGGCCCTGCCCCCGTCCGGCCTGGGCCGCAGCCGCCGCAGCAGTCTGCGGCTTGGGTGCATTGAGCAACGGCTTGGCAGCTGTGGCAGCAGGCGCCGCCACCTTGGCCGCTTCAGGCTTGCCGCCGGTCAGCGCACTCAGCGAGTCGTTGGCGAATGCCGAATTCACCCGTGCTGGCGCACCGGCCACCAGGCTTTCCAGCTTGCCGATCTTGCTCAGGGCTTTCTTCACCTTGGTCAGCAGCTGCTCGTTGGTGAACGGCTTGCCGACGAAATCGGAGACGCCGGCCTGGATGGCCTGGATCACGTTCTCCTTGTCACCACGGCTGGTCACCATGATGAACTGCAGGTCCTTCATTTCGGGCTGCTGACGACACCAGGTCAGCAACTCAAGGCCGGACATCTCCGGCATCTCCCAGTCGCACAGGACCAGGTCGAACGGCTCCTTGGCCAGCATGGCCATGGCCTTGCGGCCGTTGACCGCGTCTTCGATGACCATGCCCGGGAAGGCATTGCGCAGGCACTTCCTTACCAGGTCACGAATGAACGGCGCGTCATCCACGACCAGCACATTGACTTTACTCATCGATACTCCTCTTGAACCCGACTAGCCTACCGCGCAATGGTGGCCACTTGCCAACTCTAGGGTCACGCCGGGACTTCTTCGCATCGTTCGCGGGTGCCTGCTGATTGCTCTGCCACACACGAAAACGCCCGGCACAGGCCGGGCGTCGATGCTCGCGAGCAATCTTATTTATCGTCAGGTTTGCCCGGAACATTAGCGTTTTCGGCCGCCTCTTGCGCAGTGCCTTCGACTTCTGCCTTCATGCGCTTGAGGCCCATGTGGCGTACATCGGTACCGCGCACCAGGTAGATCACCAGCTCCGAGATGTTGCGCGCGTGGTCGCCGATCCGCTCCAGCGAACGCAGCACCCAGATCACGCTGAGCACACGCGAGATCGAACGCGGGTCTTCCATCATGTAGGTGACCAGTTCGCGCAGGGCGGTCTTGTATTCGCGGTCGATGGTCTTGTCGTACTGGGCCACCGCCAGCGCCAGGTCGGCGTCGAAGCGGGCGAAGGCATCGAGGGCGTCGCGCACCATGTTGCGCACCTGGTCGCCGATATGGCGCACCTCGACGTAGCCACGCGGCGACTCGCCTTCCTCGCACAGCTGGATGGCGCGGCGGGCGATCTTGGTCGATTCGTCGCCAATGCGCTCAAGGTCGATCACCGACTTGGAGATGCTGATGATCAGGCGCAGGTCGGAGGCCGCCGGCTGGCGGCGGGCGAGAATGCGCAGGCATTCCTCGTCGATGTTGCGCTCCATCTGGTTGATCTGCTCGTCGACTTCCCGCACCTGCTGGGCCAGGCCCGAGTCGGCTTCGATCAGTGCGGTAACGGCATCGTTCACCTGCTTCTCGACCAGGCCACCCATGGCCAGCAAGTGGCTGCGCACCTCTTCGAGTTCGGCGTTGAACTGCTGGGAAATATGGTGCGTCAGGCTTTCTTTGTTGATCATCGTTTTGTCCTTTGGTAGCGCGTCCGTGTAGGAGCGGGTTTACCCGCGATCACCGGCGAAGCCGGTGCCAGGCACCGAGGCGTCTGCTTCGCGGGTAAACCCGCTCCTACAGAAGCCAGGTGCTCATCACGAGCAGCGCTTAGCCGTAACGACCGGTGATGTAGTCTTCGGTCTGCTTCTTCGCCGGGTTGGTGAACAGGGTGTCGGTATCACCGAATTCGACCAGTTTGCCCATGTACATGAACGCGGTGTAGTCCGAAACACGGGCCGCCTGCTGCATGTTGTGGGTCACGATGACGATGGTGTACTTGGATTTCAGTTCGTAGATCAGCTCTTCGACCTTCAGCGTCGAGATCGGGTCCAGTGCCGAGCACGGCTCGTCGAGCAGCAGCACTTCCGGCTCGACGGCGATGGTACGGGCGATCACCAGACGCTGCTGCTGGCCGCCGGACAGGCCCAGGGCGGACTCGTGCAGGCGGTCCTTGACCTCGTCCCACAGGGCAGCGCCCTTCAGTGCCCATTCCACGGCTTCGTCGAGCACGCGCTTTTTGTTGATGCCCTGGATACGCAGGCCGTACACCACGTTCTCGTAGATGGTCTTGGGGAACGGGTTGGGTTTCTGGAACACCATGCCCACCCGGCGACGCAGCTCGGCCACGTCTTCGCCCTTGCGGTAGATGTTGTTGCCATACAGGTTGATGGCGCCTTCCACGCGGCAGCCGTCGACCAGGTCGTTCATGCGGTTGAAGGTGCGCAGCAAGGTCGACTTGCCGCAGCCGGACGGGCCGATGAAGGCAGTCACGCGCTGCTTGGGAATGTTCATCTGCACGTCGAACAGCGCTTGTTTGTCGCCGTAGAACAGGCTCAGGCCCGGTACCTCGATGGCCACGGTTTCTTCGGCCAGGCGCAGGCCCTGCTTGTCGCGACCCAGGGCAGACATGTCGATGCCGTGGGTATGGGAATCATGCTGCATGGTCAACTCCATACGCTATCAATACGTTTCAAAGGGCCGCCCGGCTGGCCGGCGGCACGCTTGCAAGTCAGGCTCAGCTGTCGAGCGCCTTGTACTTCTCGCGCAGGTGGTTACGGATCCACACAGCCGACAGGTTGAGGGTGGCGATCACCAGCACCAGCAGCAGCGCGGTGGCGTACACCAGCGGTCGCGCGGCTTCGACGTTCGGGCTCTGGAAGCCGACGTCGTAGATGTGGAAGCCCAGGTGCATGATCTTCTGGTCCAGGTGCAGGTACGGGTAGTTGCCGTCCAGTGGCAGCGATGGCGCCAGCTTCACCACACCTACCAGCATCAGCGGCGCCACTTCACCGGCGGCGCGGGCCACGGCGAGGATCATGCCGGTCATCATGGCCGGGCTGGCCATCGGCAGGACGATCTTCCACAGGGTTTCGGCCTTGGTCGCACCCAGGGCCAGGGAGCCTTCGCGCACGGTCCGCGGAATGCGCGCCAGGCCTTCCTCGGTGGCCACGATCACCACCGGCACGGCCAGCAGCGCCAGGGTCAGCGACGCCCACAGCAAACCTGGGGTGCCCAGGGTCGGTGCCGGCAATGCTTCGGGGAAGAACAGCCGGTCGATCGAGCCGCCCAGCACGTAGACGAAGAAGCCCAGGCCGAAAACACCGTAGACGATCGCCGGTACGCCGGCCAGGTTGTTCACGGCGATGCGGATCAGGCGGGTCACCGCGCCTTGCCTGGCGTATTCGCGCAGGTAGACCGCGGCCAGCACGCCGAACGGCGTGACGATCACGGCCATGATCAGGGTCATCATCACGGTACCGAAGATGGCCGGGAAGATACCGCCCTCGGTGTTGGCTTCACGCGGGTCGTCGCTGAGGAATTCCCAGACCTTGGCGAAGTAGGTCCCCAGCTTGCTGAAGCCGGACATACCGTTCGGCTGGATGGCATGCACCACCTTGCTCAGGTTGATTTCCACTTCGCGGCCGTTGCCGTCGCGGGCCACCAGGCTGTCGCGGGCAAAGGCCTGGTGCAAGCCCAGCAGGCGCTCCTCGATGGCCTTGTAGCGGCTGTTCAGCTCGGCGCGCTCGGCTTCCATGTCGGCCTGGGCGGTGGCGTCCAGCTTGCCGTCCAGCTCCAGCTTGCGGCCGTGCAGGCGCAAGCGTTCAAGGCCATGGTTGATGGCACCGATGTCCTTCTTCTCGAGGGTTTGCAGTTCGCTGTTGAGCTGGTTGGCGCGCTTGAGACGGGCTTGCAGCTCGTTCCAGGCCGCCGGTCCTTGGGCAACCACGCGGCCTTCTTCCTTGACGCTGACCAGGTAACCGTAGAAGTTGCCCCACTCGCGGCGCTCCAGGGCGATCAGGTCGGCCGGGTGCTGCTCATCGACCAGCCAGTCGCCGACCACCCAGGTGAAGTCGCTGCCGTTGAGGTCGCGGTTACCCACCTTGACCAGCTCGCGGGTCATGAACTCCGGGCCATCGTCCGGCACCGGCAGGCCGGCGCCCTTGAGGCGGGCACGCGGTACCTCTTCCTTCTGCACCACTTCGCCGATGACGACATGGTCGGCCTGGCCCGGCACCTTGTAGGTGGCCTGGATCAGGTCGGCTGGCCAGAAGTGGCCCAGGCCGCGCACGGCGATCACCGCCAGCAGGCCAACGGTCATGATCACCGCCATGGCCACCGCGCCACCGCTGACCCAGACGCCTGGGGCGCCGCTCTTGAACCAGCCTTTGAGGGAATCCTTTTTCACGGATCGCTACCTTTCTATCAAAGCGACGAGTATTTCTTGCGCAGACGCTGGCGAATCAGCTCGGCCAAGGTGTTCATGACGAAGGTGAACATCAGCAGCACGAGGGCGGCGAGGAACAGCACACGATAGTGGCTGCCGCCGACTTCCGATTCAGGCATTTCCACCGCCACGTTGGCGGCCAGGGTGCGCATGCCTTCGAACAGGTTCAGTTCCATCACCGGGGTGTTGCCGGTGGCCATCAGCACGATCATGGTCTCGCCTACCGCACGGCCCAGGCCGATCATCAGCGCCGAGAAGATACCCGGGCTGGCGGTGAGGATGACCACGCGGGTCAAGGTCTGCCACGGCGTCGCCCCCAGCGCCAGGGAGCCCAGGGTCAGGCTGCGCGGCACGCTGAACACGGCGTCTTCGGCGATCGAGTAGATGTTCGGGATGACCGCGAAGCCCATGGCGATACCCACCACCAGGGCGTTGCGCTGGTCGTAGCGCAGGCCGAGCGTGTGCTCGATCCACAGACGCATGTCGCCACCGAAGAACCAGCTTTCGAGGTACGGGCTGACTGACAGGGCGAACCAGCCGATGGCGAGGATCACCGGGATCAGGATCGCCGCTTCCCAGCCATCCGGGATACGCAGGCGGATCGACTCCGGCAGTCGGCTCCAGGTGAAGCCCGTCAGCAAGATACCGATGGGCATGATCAGGAACAGGCTGAACACGCCTGGCAGGTGGCCTTCCAGGTAGGGTGCGAGGAACAGGCCGGCGAAGAAGCCGAGGATCACCGTCGGCATCGCTTCCATCAGTTCGATCACCGGCTTGACCTTGCGGCGCATGCCCGGCGCCATGAAGTAGGCGGTGTAGATAGCGGCGGCAATGGCCAGCGGGGCGGCAAGGATCATCGCGTAGAACGCCGCCTTGAGGGTACCGAAGGTCAGCGGCGAGAGGCTAAGCTTGGGTTCGAAGTCGGTGTTCGACGCGGTCGACTGCCAGACGTACTTGGGCTCGTCGTAGTTTTCGTACCAGACCTTGCCCCACAACGCGCTGAAGGAGATTTCCGGATGCGGGTTGCGCAGGCTCAATGGCAGCAGCTTGCCGCCTTCTTCGATGATGATGCGATTGGCGCGTGGCGACAGGGCCAGGATGCCTGGGCCTTCGGCAACCTGCTCGACCAGCAGGGTGCGGTGCGCGGTGCTGTGGAACACGCCGAGCTTGCCTTCGCTATCCAGGGCGACGAAGCCCTTGCGGCGCTCTTCGGCATCAATCTGGACAATAGGCGCCTTGCCCAACTGGAAGGTACGGATCTGCTTCAAGCGCTGCTCGCCATCCGGATCGCGAGCCATGAACCACTGGGCCAGGCCGCCCTTGGAGTCACCAATGATCAGCGAGATACCGCCAACCAGCTGGGCGGTGGCGGTGATTTCGGTGTCGGCACTTTCGGCCAGCTTGTAGCGGCCATTGAGGCTCTTGTCGCGGAGACTGAACACATCCGCGGTGGCGCGACCGTTGATCACATACAGCCACTGCTGACGCGGGTCGATGAAGATGTTCTTCACCACTTCGGTCATCTGTGGCAATTCGATGCGGTTCTGCTCGGTGCTGGTCTCGCCGGTCAGCATGTTTTCCGTACGCGACAGCTCGATCACCTGCAGGTGCGCCCCGGTGGAGCCGGCCAGCACCAGGGTTTCGCCATTGACGTTGACGCTCACGTGCTCCAGCGCGCGGCCCTGCTCATCGAGCACGAACGGCGCCTGGCCGTACGGATAGTCGATGCCTGGGGAGATGGTCTTCTTGTTGTCCGGGTAGGTGATCTTGTAGGCGTGGTGGAACACCAGCGCCTGACCATTGGATAAACCGAGTACGACCAGCGGGCTGCCCGGCTGGTCGGCGCTGATCGACGTGACCTGGGTGCCTGCCGGCAGTGGCAAGTCGACACTACTGAGTTGGTTACCGCTCTTGGTGTCGAAGAAAATGGCCTGCCCCTTGTCCGAAACGCGCATGCCGACCAGGTTCTGCTCTTCAAGGGCGATCATCAGTGGCTTGCCGGCATCCTGTTGCAGCCAGGTCGGCTTCAGGGCTTTCTTGCTGGTCAGCTCGGCGCCCTGGAACAGTGGCAGCACCACATAAGCCAGATAGAAGAAGATCAGCGTAATGGCCGCCAATACGGCAAGCCCGCCTACCAGTACGTACCAGCGGGTCAGGCGGTCCTTGAGGGCGCGCATCCGGCGCTTGCGTTGCAACTCGGGCGTATTGAAGTCAATCCGCACGGGAGGGGAGTTTGGGGTCATTGTGGAATTGGCCAGATCATTCATGCGCACACCCTAGCGGTCCCGTATGACAAAAACATGACAGTGAGTTGACGCAAAAAAGCCCGCCGCTCAGGAACCCTGGCACCGGACTGGAAAGTCGTGGAAGAGGCCGGGCATCAGCACCGGCCTCATCCTCAGTCAGTTACTTCTTTGCAACGTTACCCGCGTGGGAAAGGCCCAGGTCAGCCAGGGTCTTGTCGACCACTTTGGCTGGCAGCGGGATGTAGCCATCCTTCACCACGACCTGCTGGCCCGCTTGCGACAGCACCAGCTTGACGAACTCGGCTTCCAGCGGGGCCAGAGGCTTGTTCGGTGCCTTGTTGACGTAGACGTACAGGAAGCGCGACAGCGGGTAGGTGCCGTTCAGGGCGTTGGTTTCGTTGTCTTCAACGAACTCGCCGCCTTCTTTCTTGGCCAGGGCCACAGTCTTGACGCTGGCAGTCTTGTAACCGATGCCCGAGTAGCCGATGCCGTTCAGCGAGGAGCTGATCGACTGCACGACCGAAGCCGAGCCCGGTTGTTCGTTGACGCTAGGCTTGAAGTCGCCTTTGCACAGGGCTTCTTCCTTGAAGTAGCCGTAGGTGCCCGATACCGAGTTGCGGCCGAACAGCTGAACCGGCTTGTTGGCCAGGTCGCCGGTCACGCCCAGGTCGCCCCAGGTCTTGACCTCGGTTTTGGCGCCGCACAGGCGGGTGGACGAGAAGATGGCGTCGACCTGGGCCATGGTCAGGCCCTTGATCGGGTTGTCCTTGTGCACGAACACGGCCAGGGCGTCTACGGCGACCGGGATGGCGGTCGGCTTGTAGCCGTACTTCTGCTCGAAGGCCTGCAGCTCGACGTCCTTCATCTTGCGGCTCATCGGGCCCAGGTTGGCGGTGCCTTCGGTCAGCGCGGGTGGCGCGGTGGAGGAACCGGCCGCCTGGATCTGGATGTTTACGTTCGGATATTCCTTCTTGTAGGCCTCGGCCCACAGAGTCATCAGGTTCGCGAGGGTGTCGGAACCGACGCTGGAGAGGTTGCCCGAAACACCGGTGGTCTTGGTGTAGGTCGGGATCGCAGGGTCGACAGCGGCTACCGCGTTGGCGGCTGCAACGCCAGCGGCGGCAAAGGTGAGGGCCGCCATCAAACGCTTCAGTTTCATGCCTTGCTCCTAGCAGGAATATGGGGGTGTTGGATGGAACGGGGCCAAGTATCTGCAGGCCGCATGAATACGATATGACTTGAATGTGACAAATGGATGAAAGGCCATCACCGAAAACAGGTCCGGCTCTTCGCGGCTGAAGCCGCTCCCACAGGGTTTTGCACAGACCCCAGGGCCTGCACCGTACCTGTGGGAGCGGCTTTAGCCGCGAAGAGGCCAGTCGCCTTGGCGCAGATCAGCGCTTGTTGGCGAGCAGGTACAGGCCCACGGCCAGACCGACGGCGCACAGGCCAGCCACGTAGTAGGCAGGTGCCATTGGGCTGACCTTGAGCAGCGCCGTCACCACCATCGGCGTGAGGCCGCCGAAGATGGCGTAGGCAACGTTGTAGGAGAACGACAGCCCGCTGAAGCGCACCACCGCCGGGAACGCCTTGACCATCACGTACGGCACCGCACCGATTACGCCCACGCACAACCCGGTCACCGCATACAGCGGGAACAGCAGCTCAGGATGGGTCGGCAGGCTGTGGTAGAAGGTCCAGGAGCTGGCCAGCAACAGCAGGCTACCGATCACGAACACCCGGCCCGCACCGAAGCGGTCGGCCAGGCTGCCGGCGCCTATGCAGCCGATGCTCAGCAACACGATCGCCAGGCTGTTGGCCTTGAGCGAATCGGTGGGGCTGACGTGGTAGAGGCTCTGCAGCAGAGCCGGGGTCATCAGGATCACCACCACGATGCCTGCCGAAAGCATCCAGGTCAGCAACATCGACAGGATGATCGGACCCCGGTGGTCGCGCAGCACTGCGCGCAGCGGCAGCTCTTCGGCCAGGGCCTTGCGCTGCTGCATCTCGGCGAACACCGGGGTTTCGTGCAGCCAACGGCGCAGGTACACCGAGAACAGGCCGAACACACCGCCGAGCAGGAACGGGATCCGCCAGGCGTAGTCAGCCACTTCTTCAGCGCTGTAGAGGGTGTTGATCAGGGTCGCCACCAGCGATCCGAGCAGGATGCCCGCCGTCAGGCCGGCGGTCAGGGTGCCGCAGGCGTAACCGGTGTTGCGCGCCGGCACGTGCTCGGAGACGAACACCCAGGCGCCCGGCACTTCACCACCGATGGCCGCGCCCTGGATCACCCGCATCAGCAGCAACAGGATCGGCGCCAACAGACCGACCTGTGCATAAGTCGGCAGCAAGCCCATGATCAGGGTCGGCAGGGCCATCATGAAGATGCTCAGGGTGAACATCTTCTTGCGCCCGAGCAGGTCACCAAAGTGAGCCATGACGATGCCACCCAGCGGCCGTGCCAGGTAACCGGCGGCGAAGATGCCGAAGGTCTGCATCAGGCGCAGCCATTCGGGCATGTCGGCGGGGAAGAACAGCTTGCCGACCACCGTGGCGAAGAACACGAAGATGATGAAGTCGTAGAACTCCAGGGCTCCGCCCAACGCGGACAGTGAGAGGGTCTTGTAGTCACTGCGGGTCAGCGGCCGCGAGGGCTGCTCGATACTGCTCGGCACGGAGGTCATCGCTCGTCATTCTCTTGTAGGGCATGCAGGCCGCTTGGCACGCGGCTTCTGGATTGGGGCGAGGAGCGAAGATAGCAAATTGCCGAGCTGCGCTGAAAGCGATACAAAATCCATACAGATATTCGTGAATGTGCGGTCGTCGCTGGGCGATTGGCTATATATACTGGCCGTTCGTAGGAAAAGGTTGCTTTAACCGAGGGAAGTTGTGCGAAAACGCCGGTCGTGATGTCAGACGGTTTCGCAGAGTTTCCCTATGGCCGCCCAGCGAAACGGAATCGGCGTAGTATGTTGTCAGCTGAATCGTTTTCCCGGCCTTGCGCCACACCAACGAAAGCGTCACGGGTCAGAGGCCCCATCGCATGATTGAGCTCGAACAAGAAGATCCTATCCCGCAAGGCGATCTGGCCTTGCAGATCACCGCGCTGCCGCGCGAAACCAATGGCTTCGGCGACATCTTCGGCGGCTGGCTGGTCGCGCAGATGGACCTGGCCGGCACCGCCATGGCCAGCCGCGTCGCTGGCGGCCGGGTGGCCACGGTATCCATCGACCGCATGGCATTCCTGGTGCCGGTGGCCGTGGGCGCGCAGCTGTCGTTCTATACCCAGACCCTGGAAATCGGCCGCAGCTCGATTCGCATGATGGTCGAGGTGTGGAGCGACGACCCGCTGTCCAGCGAATGGCGCAAGGTCACGGAAGCGACGTTCGTGTTCGTCGCCATCGACGGCAGCGGCCGAACCCGCTCGGTGCCTCGTCGCTGAGCCTCGCGAGCGGTAAACTCATTGCACGTCACCGGGTCCAAGGGCCCACAGGCAATCAATGAGACGAGCGCAATGGCTACCTTCAAGGTCGAATCCGAGCAACACGGCGAACTCAACTGCTGGCGCATCAGCAGCGACCGCGCCGAACTACTGATCGCCCAGCAGGGCGCGCAGATCCTCAGCTACCAGCGTGTTGGCGAGCCACCGCTGCTGTGGCTGAGCGACCAGGCCATCTTCCGCCAGGGCAAATCGGTGCGTGCCGGTGTGCCGGTGTGCTGGCCGTGGTTTGGCAACCTGCAGCGCAATCCCGCATCGGTGCAGGCCATGTTCCATGGCGAGCCGGCGCCCGCCCACGGCCTGGCGCGTACGCGTGACTGGCAGTTGCTGGCCGTCGAGGAGCAAGGGGCGGACCTGCACATCGAGTTCGAGCTGCCAGAGGCCCAGGGCGATCTGCCGGGTTGGCCGCATGATGTCGAACTGAAGCTGCAGATCGTTCTGGGTGACACGCTGAGCGTGGCCCTGACCAGCCGCAACATGGGCAACAGCCCCGTGACCATCAGCCAGGCCCTGCACAGCTATTTCGCCGTCAGCGACGTGCGCCAGGCGCGGGTCGAAGGGGTCGAGGGACTGCACTACATCGAGACCCTGGCCGACTGGGAACAGCGCCAGCAGCAGGGTGCGTTGGGGTTTGCCGGGGAAACCGACCGGATCTACCTGGGTACGCCGCAGACGCTGAGCATTGTCGACCCGCACTGGGCGCGGCGGATTACCTTGACCAGTAGCGGATCGCGCTCGGCAGTCATCTGGAACCCCTGGACCGAGCGGGCCAAGGAGCTGGCGGACATGGCCGACGATGGCTGGCAGCGGATGCTGTGCATCGAGACGGCGAATGTCTGGGATGATGTGGTGGAACTCAAGCCGGGCTCCAGCCATTCGTTGCAGGTCAGGATTGGTAGCGAAAGGATCTGAAGCTGGCGGCGGCCTTTTCGCGGGTAAGCCCGCTCCCACAGAATCGATTCTAGCCTTCGAAAGCTATGTGGTACCTGTGGGAGCGGGTTTATCGAGGCGTCGAACCGCCGCGAAGAGGCCGGCACAGGCGATCAGAGGTCGGCGTCTTCGACCACCCTCACCTGCCCCGCATCCAGCGCATAGGCCGCATCAGCCAGGTCATTGCTGACCTTCTCCACCTTCAGCTTGCCGCTGACCCACAGCGGTGTGTAGATGTCATCGATCTTCAACCCCTTCGGATAACGTACCAGTACCAACTGGTTGGGCGGCGGCGGCGGCACGTGGATGCAGGCGCCAGGGTAAGGCACGAGGAAGAACAAGGTGCTGTTGCCCTTGGCATCGCTTTCCAGCGGCACCGGGTAGCCGCCCAGGCGGATGTCCTTGCCGTTCATGGCGGCCACGGTCTTGGTCGAATACATCACCGCCGGCAGACCCTTGCTCTGCTTGAGGCCGCCCTTGGCGGTGAAGGTGCCATTGGCTTCCGGCGAGTTGTGATCGATCTCGGGCATTTCTTCGAGGGCCTTCTGGTCCGACTTGGGCATCAGCTCCAGCCAGTCGGTTTCGGGCAGTTCGGCATGGGCCAGGGTGCTGGCCAGAAGCAACGGAATGAGGAAAAAGGCACGCATGAAAATGCTCGGCAACTCGGGATGAATTGCCGGGCATTCTAACCAGTATTCAGCGTTTCTTGATGAATCCGTAGATCACCAGAAGGATGATCGCACCGACCAGCGCACCGATGAATCCAGCGGCCTGGCCCGCCTGGTAGATCCCCAGCGCCTGGCCGCCATAGGTGGCGAGCAGGGAGCCGGCGATACCCAGCAGAATGGTCATGATCCAGCCCATGCTGTCGTCGCCCGGCTTGAGGAAGCGGGCCAGCAGGCCGACGATGAGGCCGATGAAGATGGTTCCAATGATGCCCATGGCAGTCCCTCTGAAATGAAGATGGAACAAGCCAAAGCCTAGACAGCGCTTTGGCTTGTTGCCATTTCAGAGGGCAAGCCGCTGGCAGAAGTTCGATTGCGCGCTTCGATCAGTTGCTGATCAACGCCTCTACTTCAGCGATTCTGGCCTGGAGGGTGGCCATGTCCTGGCAACGCAGGGTGGCGTGGCCGACCTTGCGCCCGACCTTGAAGGCCTTGCCGTAGTGATGCAGGTGGCAGCCGTCGATGGCCACTACCTTGTCCACCGCCGGCACTTCGCCGATGAAGTTGAGCATGGCGCTCTCACCGACTTTGGCGGTCGAACCCAGCGGCAGGCCGGCCACGGCGCGCAGGTGGTTCTCGAACTGGCTGCACTCGGCGCCTTCGATGGTCCAGTGCCCGGAGTTATGCACACGCGGGGCGATTTCGTTGGCTTTCAGGCCACCGTCGACCTCGAAGAATTCGAAGGCCATCACACCAACGTAATCCAGCTGCTTGAGCACACGGCCGACGTAGTCTTCGGCCAGGGCCTGCAACGGGTGCGCTTCGCTGGCTACCGACAGGCGCAGGATGCCGCTCTCGTGGGTGTTGTGCACCAGCGGATAGAAGCGGGTTTCACCATCGCGGGCACGCACGGCCACCAGCGATACTTCGCCAGTGAACGGTACGAAGCCTTCCAGCAGGCATGGCACGCTGCCCAGTTCGGCAAAGGTATCCACCACGTCTTCAGGCGTGCGCAGCACCTTCTGGCCCTTGCCGTCGTAACCCAGGGTGCGGGTCTTGAGCACCGCTGGCAGGCCGATGCTGGCGACCGCCGCGTCGAGGTCTGCCTGCGAGAGGATGTCGGCGAAGGCTGGGGTCGGGATGCCCAGGTCGCGGAACATGCTCTTCTCGAACAGGCGGTCGCGGGCGATGCGCAGGGCTTCGGCACTCGGGTAGACCGGGACGAATTGCGACAGGAAAGCCACGGTTTCGGCCGGGACGCTTTCGAACTCGAAGGTCACCAGGTCGACTTCGTCGGCCAGCTGGCGCAGGTGGTCCTGGTCGCCGTAGTCGGCACGCAGGTGCTCGCCCAGCGGGGCGGCACAGGCGTCTGGCGCCGGGTCGAGGAAGGCGAAGTTCATGCCCAGCGGGGTACCCGCCAGGGCCAGCATGCGGCCCAGCTGGCCGCCACCGATTACACCGATCTTCATGGGTTCAACCTCAAGCCTGGCGCGGGTCTGGATTGTCCAGCACGGTGTCGGTCTGTTCGCTGCGGAACTGCTTGAGCGCCGCGTGATACTGCGGGTACTTGGCGCCCAGGATGCTCGCCGACAGCAGCGCGGCGTTGACGGCGCCAGCGCGGCCGATGGCCAGGGTGGCCACTGGCACACCGGCCGGCATCTGCACGATCGACAGCAGCGAATCGACGCCCGACAGCATCGACGACTGCACTGGCACACCCAGCACCGGCAGGTGGGTCTTGGCGGCACACATGCCTGGCAGGTGGGCAGCGCCACCGGCACCCGCAATGATCACCTCGATGCCACGCCCTTCGGCCTCTTCGGCATACTGGAACAGCAAGTCCGGGGTGCGGTGGGCGGAAACCACCTTCACTTCGTAGGGAATGCCGAGTTTTTCCAGCATATCGGCGGTGTGGCTAAGGGTGGACCAATCGGACTTGGAGCCCATGATCACGCCAACCAGTGCACTCATCGTCGAGCCTCTCCTGCAAGCGCCTTCTGGCGCGCTAAAAGCAACAAGCCACGCAGGTGGACCGGCGTGGCTTGTCATACGGATTCTGATTCGACCGGGTCGGTCGAAGGCGCGGGATTGTAGCGTATTTCTGGGCGAGCCGCCCACCCCCACAAGCACATGTCGGATCAAAGGGCAAGCTGTCTCGCGGGACAACTTTTCCCTCTGCTCGAAGGTGCGACAGGCCCAGAGAATTCGCCCCTTCGCCACCGGTCACCCTCGAAGGATGCAAAGATGCTCAAAGCCCGCTACATCGCGCTCACCCTTGGCCTCGCCTGCAGCATGATCCTGCCCTCGGCCTGGGCAGCCAGATCCCTGGTGGTTACCGTTTATCCGCATGATGAACTGGCAGGTATCAGCGACAAGCAATTGCAGGATGACTACTTCCAGCACTGGCTCGATGAAATGCGTAGTTTCACGCAGCATCCGATCGAAGTGATCTTTCAACGCGCCATCCGGGGCCTGACCGACATCGACTATCGCGCGATGTCATCCACTCAGATACTCGATGCCTTCACCGAGGAAATAACGACTCAGCGTTCGGCCAGACCCTTCTCCTTCATGAACAAGGACCTGCTGCTGACCAAGGACAGCTATGACCGAAGCGGGCTGAACTTCGTCGCAGGGCTTGCCCATTTCAACGGCAACACCGGCATCGCTTCGATGGTCACCTATGCGGCCCCCGGTCATGAACTAGGTCATATGCTTTCCGCCACCCACGATAATGCAAAGACCGAGTTCAATGGCTGGTTCTGCGAAACCTACATGGTGCCCAATCGTGTGCCGCTGCGCTCCAACTGCTATCGATACAGCGACCAGAACCGTGCAGCCATAGCCGACTACCTGAAGCACAACTCAAACTGAGACCTCGCCCGGGCCACCTGCCGACTCCAGCTTGCGCCACAGCAGGCGCACGTTGGCCTTGCGTACCAGTGCGCAGCGGTAAAGGCGGATTTCCAGCGGTACATGCCACTGGCTGCCTCCGCAGATCACCAGCTCACCGCGCTCCAGCTCACCTCGCATGGACAGGCGCGGCACCCAGGCGATCCCCATCCCCTCCAGTGCCATGCTCTTGAGACTGTCAGCCATGGCCGTTTCATACACAGTGGTGTAGCGCAGGTTGCGCTGGCGCAGCAGCAAGTTCACCGAACGCCCGAGAAACGCGCCGGCACTGTAGGCCAGCAACGGCACGCTGGCATCGCCTTCCAGGTCGAACATGGGCTTGCCATCGTTCCCCACGGCGCACACCGGCAGCATCTCGGTGGTGCCCATGTGCAGCGACGGGAAGATCTCGGCGTCCATCTGCAGCGCCGCATCCGGGTCGTAGAAAGCCAGCATCAGGTCGCAGCCACCTTCCCGCAGGGCATGCACCGCGTCTCCGACGTTAGTCGCAACCAGGCGGGTGGCGATGTTCAAACCATCGTTGCGCAACTGGGCCACCCAGCGTGGGAAAAAGCCCGATGCCAGAGAGTGCGCGGCAGCCACCTGGATCACCTCGCCCTGGCCACCTTCGAGGTGGTGCAAATGGCGGAGAACTTCGCTCAACTGGTCGACAACAGTGCGCGCAGTGACGAGAAACAGCTGACCTGCCTCGGTCAGTTCTATCGGCGTGCGGGAACGATTCACCAAGGTCAGCCCCAGGGCCGCTTCCAGGCTGCGTATACGCCGGCTGAAAGCGGGTTGCGTGACGAAACGTCGCTCGGCCGCCTGGGAAAAACTGCGGGTGGAGGCCAGGGCACTGAAGTCCTCCAGCCACTTGCTTTCGAGGTTCATGAAGCAGATCTCCCGGCGTGCACCAAAATGGAACACGCTCGAATGTCAATTGGCGTCACATGAAACACTATGCCGTTTGTGCATAGGTTAGCGTGCAACAGCATTGGCCGCAAAATCCCCTTCAGGCCTAGGATTGGCGCCATTCCGGCATGTGCCGGGTCAAAATCGAGATGATATCCATCATGTCCTCCGCTGCATCGTTCCGCGTCGAAAAAGATCTGCTTGGTACCCTTGAAGTCCCTGCCGATGCCTACTACGGCATCCAGACCCTGCGCGCTGCCAACAACTTCCACCTCTCCGGTGTTCCGCTGTCGCACTACCCGAAGCTGGTCGTGGCCCTGGCCATGGTCAAGCAGGCTGCTGCCGACGCCAACCGTGAGCTGGGTCACCTGAGCGATGCCAAGCACGCTGCCATCAGTGCAGCCTGCGCTCGCCTGATCAAAGGCGATTACCACGACCAGTTCGTGGTGGACATGATCCAGGGTGGTGCCGGTACTTCCACCAACATGAACGCGAACGAAGTCATCGCCAACGTCGCGCTGGAGGCCATGGGCCACCAGAAGGGTGAGTACCAGTACCTGCACCCTAACAACGACGTGAACATGGCGCAGTCGACCAACGACGCCTACCCGACCGCCATCCGCCTGGGCCTGCTGCTGGGCCACGACGCCCTGCTGGCCAGCCTCGACAGCCTGATCCAGGCCTTCGCTGCCAAAGGCAAGGAATTCGACCACGTACTGAAGATGGGCCGTACCCAGCTGCAGGACGCCGTGCCGATGACCCTGGGCCAGGAATTCCGCGCCTTCGCCACCACCATGACCGAAGACCTGCAGCGCCTGCGCTCGCTGGCTCCGGAACTGCTGACCGAAATCAACCTGGGTGGTACTGCCATCGG
The DNA here is from genome assembly GCF_024349685.1 of Pseudomonas sp. LRP2-20. Lineage (NCBI taxonomy): Bacteria > Pseudomonadati > Pseudomonadota > Gammaproteobacteria > Pseudomonadales > Pseudomonadaceae > Pseudomonas > Pseudomonas sp. LR2-20. The sequence goes on from NZ_AP025944.1 coordinate 5,973,554, forward strand.
TACCGGCATCAACGCCGACCCTGGCTACCAGGCCCTGGCCGTACAGCGCCTGGCCACCATCAGCGGCCAACCGCTGGTACCGGCTGCCGACCTGATCGAAGCCACCTCCGACATGGGCGCCTTCGTGCTGTTCTCCGGCATGCTCAAGCGTACCGCGGTCAAGCTGTCGAAGATCTGCAACGACCTGCGCCTGCTGTCCAGCGGCCCGCGTACCGGCATCAACGAGATCAACCTGCCAGCGCGTCAGCCAGGCAGCTCGATCATGCCAGGCAAGGTCAACCCGGTAATCCCTGAGGCCGTCAACCAGGTGGCCTTCGCCATCATGGGCAACGACCTGGCCCTGACCGTCGCCGCCGAAGGTGGCCAGCTGCAGTTGAACGTGATGGAGCCGCTGATCGCCTACAAGATCTTCGACTCGATCCGCCTGCTCCAGCGCGCCATGGACATGCTGCGCGAACACTGCATCGTCGGCATCACCGCCAACGAACAGCGCTGCCGTGAACTGGTCGAGCACTCGATCGGCCTGGTCACCGCCCTGAACCCGTACATCGGCTACGAAAACGCCACCCGTATCGCCCGCGTTGCCCTGGAAACCGGCCGCGGCGTACTGGAACTGGTGCGTGAAGAAAAGCTGCTGGACGACGCGATGCTCGACGACATCCTGCGTCCGGAAAACATGATCGCTCCACGTCTGGTTCCGCTGAAGGCGTAACCAGGCCGCTGCAAACAGTCTCACCAGGTCGAGGGACTAGACACCTCTCAACCTTTCAAAGGCCCGAGCGCACGCTCCGGGCCTTTTTTTTCGCCTGACAGAAGACATTTGGTGCCTGGGAGATCGAGTGCCGCCCGCGCGGCGCATCGCGAATAAATTCGCTCCCACAGTTGTTTCGGGTCCGTCATGCCTGACTGCTTCTTTAATCGCCCGGCACGTAACTTGCTCCATAATGCTTCCCAGGCCCACGGGATGACCGAGCATGCTGCACAGCCACCTGACCACCCTCAACGCGGTTTCGCTGATCCTCAACCTGTTCCAGGAAGAGGGTTGCGAGGCGACGACGTTGCTCGCCGGCAGCGGCATAGGCCCGGCCGACCTGGGCCATAGCGACGCGCGCATCACCACCCAGCAAGAGCTGCAGGTGTGCGCCAATGCCGTGGCCCGGCGCGAGGAGATCGGCCTTGAGCTGGGCCGGCGCATGCATGTGTCGTGCTACGGCATGCTCGGTTACGCCCTGCTCTCCAGTGCCACTTTGGGTGACGCCCTGCGCCTGGCGCTGCACTATCCGGCACTGCTGGGAACAGTCTTCAAGCTGCGCCTGGTCGATGACGGCCAACGCGTCTGGTTCAGCGCCAGCGAATACCATGACAGCCCTGCCCTCGCCGCCTTCAATGCCGAATTCTGCCTGGTGTCGCTGAAAGTGATCTGCGATGACCTGCTCGGCCGCACGCTGCCGCTGCTTGGTGCACGCTTCGAGCACTCGCGACCCAGCTACCACAACCTCTACACCGGCGCCTTCCAGTGCCCACTGGCTTTCGACGCCGAGGACAACGCCTTTGCCTTCGAACGGCGCTGGCTGGACATGCCATTGCCGCTGGCCGACCCGATTACCCACAAGGCCATGAGCGAGCGCTGCCGGCGCCTGAACCTGGAGTTCACCGGGCGCCAGGCCTGGCTCGGGCGGATCCGCCAGCTGTTGCTGCAACAGCTGGATGCGGCGCCGGGCCTGGAGGGGCTGGCGCGGCAGATGAACTGCTCGTCGCGAACCTTGCGCCGGCACCTGCAGGCGCTGGGCTGCAGTTATCAACAACTGCTCGATGAACTGCGCTTCGATCGAGCCAAGCAATTACTGGCCGATGAGCAGATGCCGATCTACCGGATTGCCGAAACGCTGGGGTTCAGCGAGACCGCGAGCTTCCGCCATGCATTCCAGCGTTGGAGCGGTGTGGCGCCCAGCCATTTCCGCGGTTGACCTGTAGCGGCCAACGAGCTTGGCCACATCGATCCCCTTTTGGCCGTTTGCGTCGTTCTCCGGCACTCGGCCGCCCGTGAAAATGGGCCCACGCCAGTACCACCGGAGAACAACAAATGCTGACGATCTATTCCGATGATCATCGCCTGCACCACGGCCGCTGCGAGCTGATCGACGGCAAACTGATGCCGTGCTTCGAAATGCCCTCACGGGCCGACCATGTCCTCGAGCAAGTGAAAAAGCGCAACCTCGGCGACATCCAGGGCCCGACCGACTTCGGCCGTGCGCCGCTGCAACGCATCCACAGTGCCGACTACCTCGATTTCTTCCAGGGCGCCTGGGCACGCTGGGCTGCGCTGGGCCACGACGGCGACCTGTTGCCTTTCACCTGGCCGGCGCGCACCCTGCGCCAGGTCAAGCCAACCGGCCTGCATGGCGAACTGGGCTACTACAGCTTCGACGCCGGCGCCCCGATCACCGCAGGCACCTGGCAAGCCGCCTACAGCGCCGCGCAAGTCGCCCTGACTGCCCAGGCGGCAATCCAGCAAGGCGCGCACTCGGCCTTCGCCCTGTGCCGCCCACCAGGGCACCACGCTGCCGCTGAAGTCATGGGTGGCTACTGCTACCTCAACAATGCTGCGATTGCAGCCCAGGCTTTCCTCGACCAAGGCCGCGCCAAGGTGGCGATCCTCGACGTCGACTACCACCACGGCAACGGCACCCAGGACATCTTCTACCAGCGCAGCGACGTGTTCTTCGCCTCGATCCACGGCGATCCACAAGCTGAGTTCCCGTTCTTCCTCGGCTATGCCGACGAAACCGGCGAGGGCCCAGGCGAGGGCTGCAACATCAACTACCCGTTGCCCGCCGGCAGTGACTGGGCGGCCTGGAGCGCTGCACTGGAAGCCGCCTGCCAGCGCATCGCCGACTATGATGCCGACGTGCTGGTGATTTCCCTGGGCGTGGACACCTTCAAGGACGACCCGATCTCCCAGTTCAAGCTGGACAGCCCGGATTACCTGGAAATGGGCAAGCGCATCGCCCAGCTCGGCAAGCCAACCCTGTTCGTGATGGAAGGTGGCTACGCTGTGGAAGAAATCGGTATCAACGCGGTCAATGTGCTGGAAGGTTTCCAGCGCGCCCAGCCAGGAGCCCAGTAATGGTCCGACTCAAGCGTCTGCTCGCCCCGTTCATCGCTGCCACCCTGTTCACCGGTGCCCTGCACGCTCAGGCCGAGCAGCGCACCCTGCGTGTGTATAACTGGTTCGATTACATCACCCCGCAGACCTTGAGCGACTTCCAGAAGGACAGTGGCGTCAAGCTGATCTATGACATCTTCGACACCAACGAAGCGCTCGAGGCCAAGCTGCTCACCGGCAACTCCGGCTACGACGTGGTCGTGCCGTCCAACGTGTTCCTCGCCAAGCAGATCGAGGCCGGGGTGTTCCAGCCGTTGGACCGCAGCAAACTGCCAAACTGGCAACACCTGGACCCGGCGCTGATGAAGCTGATCGAAGCCAACGATCCGGGCAACAAGTTCGCCGTGCCCTACATGTACGGCACCATCCTGATCGGTTTCAACCCGGACAAGGTCAAGGCCGTGCTCGGCGACCAGGCACCGGTCGACAGCTGGGACCTGATCTTCAAGGAAGAGAACATCGCCAAGCTCAAGCAATGCGGCGTGGCGCTGCTTGACTCGCCTTCGGAGATCCTGCCTCTGGCCCTGCAGCACCTGGGCCTGCCGCCGAACAGCGACAAGCCGGCCGACTACAAGAAGGCCGAGGAACTGATGCTGAAGATCCGCCCCTACATCACTTACTTCCATTCCTCGAAGTACATGGCCGACATCGCCAACGGCGATATCTGCGTGGCGGTGGGCTACAGCGGCAGCTTCTCGCAGGCTGCCAACCGCGCCAAGGATGCGAAGAACGGCGTGGTGGTGGACATGCGCCTGCCCAAGGAAGGTGCGCCGATCTGGTTCGACATGCTGGCGATCCCGAAGAACGCGGCGAACCCGGCGGACGCCCATGCCTTCATCAACTACCTGCTGCGACCTGAAGTAATCGCGCCGATCAGCGACTTCGTCGGCTATCCGAACCCGAACAAGGATGCCACCGACAAGGTCAGCCCGGCGATTCGCAACAATCCGAACCTGTACCCGACAGCGGAGGCGATGACCAAGCTGTATACCTTGAAGCCGCTGTCGCGTGAGGCTGAAAGGGCGCGAACTCGGGCCTGGACCCGGATCAAGTCCGGTACCTGAGGTAAGCCAGGGGCTGCTTCGCAGCCCATCGCCGGCAAGCTCGGCTCCTACAGGTCAAGCGCAAGCCTTGAGCTTTGCACTACCCCTGTGGGAGCCGGGCTTGCCGGCGATGGGCCGCGCAGCGGCCCCACTCACGCTCTCCAGGCCTTGCGCAAACGCATCAAGGCTTCGGCAATCTGCCCTTCCGGCACCGCCGCAAACCCCAGCACCAGCCCTGCCCGCTTATCCACAGGCACCTCGCTTTCCTCCAGCCAGTAGCTGCTCAGCGGGTTCACCTCGACGCCCACCGCCTCGGCCCTGGCCACCAGCTGCTGCTCCCGCGCAAAGTTATCCACATCCACCTTCACGTGCAGCCCCGCCGCCACTTCAGGCATCGCACCGAGCCCAGGCACATCCACCGGCCACCCGGCCTTGAGCACATTGCGCCGGCTCAACGCTGCCTTGCGCATGCGCCGAATATGCCGCTGGAAATGCCCCTGCGCCATGAACTCGGCCATCACGCACTGCGTCCCCACCTCCGAATGCCGAACAGCCAGTGCCCTGCCTTGGCTGAACGCCTGCACCAGTCGCGGCGGCAACACCAGGTAGCCCAGGCGCAATGCCGGGAAGGCGATCTTGCCGAAGGTACCGACGTACAACACCCGCCCCTGGCGGTCGAGCGCTGCCAGCGGGGCCAGGGGCGCACCGCTGTAGCGATACTCCCCGTCGTAGTCATCCTCGATGATCCAACCGTCGTTGCGCTCAGCCCAGGCCAGCAGGGCCAGGCGCCGAGGCAAGCTCATGGTCACCCCGGTCGGATACTGGTGCGCAGGGGTAACGTAGGCCAACCGGCAGCCCGTCACCTGCTCCAGGCGCTGGCAATCCATGCCCTCCTCGTCCACCGGCACGCCAGTGACCTTGCCACCGGCCACGGCAAAGGTGTACCCGGCCGCCCGGTAACCCGGGTTTTCCACAGCCACCCCGTCGCCCGGCTGCAACAGCAACTGTGCACAAAGGCTTATCGCCTGCTGCGCGCCACTGGTGATCACTATTTGTTCAGCCGCGCAGGAGAGGCCGCGTGAACGGCGCAAGTAGGCTGCAATCAGGTCGCGTAACAGTGGTTCACCCGCCGGGTCGCCATAACCAAGCTGCGAAAGGGCCGGATTGCGCCAGAAACCCGCCTGTAGCTTGGCCCAGACGTCGAACGGGAATAGATCGAATGCCGGAATCCCAACTCGAAATGCCCTCGGCGCACCGCTTTTTGGTGGCGGCAGATGGTTACTTTTCAGACGCTCCAACGGCTCACTGGAAAGCTTGTTGCTGGATAAATCCTCAGTATTTCCAAGCGAAAATGTGGATAAGTCTGTTGATAAACCCCGGGATAACCCTGTGGACAGTTGTGTGGATAGTTTTGCCAGGCGACTCACATAGGTGCCATCACCGACCCGGCTTTCAATGTAGCCCTCGGCATACAACTGGTCGTAGGCACGCACCACGCTGTTGCGCGACAGCGCCAGCACGTTCGCCAGTTCGCGCGTGGCCGGCAACCGGGTACCGCTGCTCAGTCGGCCATCGAGCACCCGTGCACGCAAGGCCTGGTACAGCTGCTGACTGAGACCACGGCGACGATCGAGAACGATTCCAGCAGGATCGAAAGGCAATACGAGGGAGCGCTCGCTCATGAGATTGGACCTATGAAAACAGCCTTTAATGGCTCTTACTCAGAGCCAATAGCCTGCCTACGATGGAGCCATTCGACAAGGACTCAGCGCATGTACAACAGCAAACCCCATCAGGAACATGACCTTGAGCGCTTGCACCAGCACATGCGCGACACCCGCCTGGCCGTGCTGGTCAGCCACGGTGAACAGGGCCTGCTGGCCACGCACCTGCCGGTGTTGCTGGCCACCGACGAGGGCGAATTCGGCACGGTCTACGCCCACCTGGCGCGAGCTAACCGGCAATGGCAGGCGCTGGAGCAAGGCGCCGAAGCATTGCTGGTGTTTCCGGGTGCCGATGCCTATGTCAGCCCCAGCTATTACCCGAGCAAGGCCGAAAACCCCAAGGTGGTGCCGACCTGGAACTACCTTGCCGTACACGCTTACGGCACGGCCGAAGTGATCCACGACGCCGCACCACTGCTGCAGATCGTCAGCCGCCTGACTGACCGCCACGAACAGGGCCGCAGCGAGCCCTGGAAAGTCGCCGACGCCCCCGCCGACTACCTCGACAGCATGCTCCGCGCCATCGTTGGCATCCGCCTGCCCATCACCCGCCTGCAAGGCGCGCGCAAGCTCAGCCAGAACCGCTCGGCGCAGGATATCGCTGGCGTGCGCGATGGCCTGGGCGCCAGCCCGGACTACCTGGACAACCAACTTGCGGCGCACATGCGCCAACTCTGAAGGAAAAGCCCATGCCCAGCGTTACCCTGCGCCCTGTCAGCGCCCAAGACCACGCCGCCTGGCTCGCCCTGTGGCAAGCCTACCTGCGCTTCTACCAGACCGAACTGGCCGAAACGGTCAGCCTCAGCACCTGGCAACGCCTGCTCGACCCGAATGAACCGACGCATTCGACCCTGGCATGGGTCGATGGCAAGGCGGTGGGCATGGTCAACTTCATCTACCATCGTTCCAACTGGAGCATCGAGAATTCCTGCTACCTGCAGGACCTCTACGTCGACAGCAGCCAGCGCGGCCTGGGCATCGGCCGCCAGCTGATCGAGCACGTGTATGCCACGGCCAAGGCCGCTGGCTGCATCAAGGTGCACTGGCTGACCCACGAAACCAACGCCACCGCCATCAGCCTGTACGAGCAGGTTGCCGAGCGCCCGGGCTTCATCCAATTCCGCAAAGGGTTGTAGGCCGCACATGACTGACGCACTGAACTGGAAACCTGCCGCTACGCCCAAGGCCGAGCCCATCGACGGCCGCTTCATCCGCCTGGAGAAACTCGACCCGGCGCGCCACGGCGACGACCTCTGGACCACGCTGCAAGGCCCGGCGTCCGATCCGCTGCTGTGGGACTACCTGCCCTACGGCCCCTTCACCGAGCGCGCCGCCTTCGACCGCTGGCTGCATGGCAACGCCGCCGGCCACGATCCTCTGTACTTCACGGTCATCGATCGCACCAGCGGCCAAGCCCAAGGCATGCTCACGCTGATGTCGATCGTGCCGGACCACGGCCGCATCGAGATCGGCCATATCGCTTTCGGCGCCCCCATGCAACGCACGCCTAAAAGCACCGAAGCCGTCTACTTGCTGGCCAAGCTTGGCTTTGAGCTGGGCAACCGTCGGCTGGAGTGGAAGTGCAACAACGCCAACGCCCGCTCCAAGCGCGCGGCAGAGCGCTTCGGCTTCGTTTTCGAGGGCGTGTTCCGCAAACACCTGGTGGTGAAGGACCACAACCGCGATACGGCGTGGTACTCAATTACCGATGATGAATGGCCGCAGGTCGCGGCGGGGTTCGAGCAGTGGTTGAGCGCAGAAAACCAGAGGCCGGAAGGCCAGGCACGAACACTTGTGGACTGCCGCAGGGGCTGATCATCAAGACCGATCACGGGCCAGCCGGCCTGTGATTGGTCTGAGGGGTTTACCTGACCTGGCTCGCGCGCCTTACGACACCCATCTGCAAACCAAATGGTTTGAATACAGCGTTCAACGACTTGAGCGTGGGATTGCCGTCCCCCTGCTCGATCTGAATGAGCGTACGCACGGAAATCTTGCACATCCGCGCAAACTGAGTCTGCTGCATCTTCGCCACCTCCACGCGCAGCCGTCGCACGGCAGCCCCCAGCTCAAGGCTGCCATCGGCAATACCTTCGCGCACGCCATCGATCATCAGCCCGCGGGCGTCGATGGAAACCGTCATGCCAACCCCCACTCCGCCATCCGGCGCTCAAGCTTGCCCAGCGCAATCGCCGGATGATTCATCACTGCATCCGGGAGCCCAAGACCGGACAAGATATCCGGCAATGCCAACAGATGCCGCGTATTCGAGAAAGCGTTGATCGCGAGTGATGACGTCTTGCCGTGAAAAACCGATCGGGTCCGCAAGGTCCAGTTCCTCGACCGACTCCTTGATGCGCAGATTGCCAATAGGGGCCGGGGTGGAGCGCCCGAGCAAATACAGGTCCTCACCCATGCCTTCCGGTTTCTCTCGGCCGATATGCCTGAGCAAAAAACGCTTCGCAGCCCCAGCGGGCGCGATGTCGTAAAGGAATGCCGGAGCGTGCGGCAGACGATGGGAGCCGAAGTCCACCGGCAGCCTGGCGCTTGCGGCCTGGCAGAACAGACTGTCGTAGGCATCCAGATTGGTTTTGACGTACTCGGAGGTGTACCCGAACTCACAGGGACTAGAGAGGCTCTTTTCAGGCTCGGCAAAGGCGATGGCAACAGCATCATGCCACCGCCCTTGATCATGGAGTTGGAGCGTGAGTCTGTGCATGGTTCACCTGCAATTTACTGCATGCTGCCGGACGATTCGGGCGTGTTATCTGCAGCATAGTGCAGATTCTCTACAGTCTCCATCCTTTACCTGCATTTTAATGCAGATAAAGGTAGCTCATCTTTATAAAATCTGCATTAAAATGCACTGCTGACGATAAAAAAAGGGGAGCATCCGCTCCCCAGAGGTTAACCGCTTGTAGATGAGGGCTGATCTCAGCCTTCGATCTCGATCAGGATCTCGCCCGGCGTCACTCGATCGCCCTTGGCAACGTGGATGGCCACGACCTTGCCGGCGATGGCCGCCTGCACTTCAGTCTCCATCTTCATCGCCTCGGTGATCAGCACCGCCTGGCCGGCCTTGACCACATCACCTTCCTTGACCAGCACATCGACGATGTTGCCCGGCATGGTGGTGCTGACGTGGCCCGGCGCGCTGGCCTGCTTGCGCTTGCTGCCACCGCCGCCGACGAACTCATTGAGCGGCTCGAACACCACTTCTTCCGGCATGCCGTCGATCGACAGGTAGAAGTGACGCTTGCCTTCGGCCTTGACGCCCACCCCGGTGATGTCGACGCGGTAGGTTTCACCGTGTACGTCGATGACGAACTCGGTCGGTACCCCTTCACCGGCATGGGACGCCACAGCGCCTGCTTCGGGAATCGGCAGCAGGGCTTCGGGGGTCAGGGTACCGGCTTCGCGTTCTTCGAGGAACTTGCGGCCAATGTCCGGGAACATCGCGAAGGTCAGCACGTCTTCTTCGCAACGGGCCAGTGCACCGATGTCGGCGCGCAGCTTGGCCATCTCTGGCTTGAGCAGGTCGGCCGGGCGCACATCGATCACTTCTTCGCTGCCGATCGCCTGGCGGCGCAGCTGCTCGTTGACCACACCTGGGGCCTTGCCGTAACCGCCTTGCAGGTACAGCTTCACCTCGTTGGTGATGGTCTTGTAGCGCTCGCCGGCCAGCACGTTGAAGAACGCCTGGGTACCGACGATCTGCGAGGTCGGGGTCACCAGCGGCGGGAAGCCGAGGTCTTCACGCACACGCGGGATCTCGGCCAGCACCTCGTTCATGCGGCTCAGCGCGCCCTGCTCCTTGAGCTGGTTGGCCAGGTTGGAAATCATCCCGCCTGGCACCTGGTTGACCTGCACGCGGGTGTCCACGGCGGTGAACTCGCTCTCGAACTGGTGGTACTTCTTGCGCACGGCGTAGAAGTACAGGCCGATTTCCTGCAGCAGTTCCAGGTCCAGGCCAGTGTCGAACTCGCTGCCCTTGAGCGCGGCGACCATCGACTCGGTACCCGGGTGGCTGGTGCCCCAGGCGAAGCTGGAGATCGCGGTGTCGATGTGGTCGGCACCGTTTTCCACGGCCTTGAGCTGGCACATGGCGGCCAGGCCGGCGGTGTCGTGGGAGTGGATGAACACCGGCAGCGACTGCTCGGCCTTCAGTGCCCTGACCAGCTCGCCGGTGGCGAACGGCGTCAGCAAGCCAGCCATGTCCTTGATCGCAATCGAGTCGCAACCCATGGCTTCCATCTGCTTGGCCTGGGCAACGAAGGCCTCGATGGTGTGCACGGGGCTGACGGTGTAGGCGATGGTGCCCTGGGCGTGCTTGCCAGCAGCCTTCACCGCTTCGATGGCAACACGCAGGTTACGCACGTCGTTCATCGCGTCGAAGATGCGGAACACGTCGATGCCGTTGACCGCAGCCTTGGCGACGAAGGCCTTGACCACGTCGTCGCTGTAATGGCGATAGCCGAGCAGGTTCTGGCCACGCAGCAGCATTTGCAGGCGGGTATTAGGCAGGGCCGCACGCAGTTTGCGCAGGCGCTCCCACGGGTCTTCCTTGAGGAAGCGCACGCAGGCATCGAAGGTGGCGCCACCCCAGACTTCCAGCGACCAGTAGCCGACTTTGTCGAGCTTGTCGCAGATCGGCAGCATGTCTTCGGTACGCATGCGGGTAGCCAGCAGGGACTGGTGGGCGTCGCGCAGGATCGTGTCGGTTACGTGAATTTTCTTGGACATTATAGGGTTCCTCACAGGCCTGCGTGGGCGGCGATGGCGGCGGCGATGGCCAGGGCCAGCTCTTCGGGTTTGCGCTTGATCGAGTAGTTGGTCAGTTCCGGGTGGCTTTCGACGAAGCTGGTATTGAACTGACCGCTACGGAATTCCGGATTGCGCAGGATTTCCTGGTAGTACGCGGCGGTGGTCTTCACCCCCTGCACGCGCATGTCGTCCAGGGCCCGCAGGCCGCGGTCCATGGCTTCTTCCCAGGTCAACGCCCAGACCACCAGTTTCAGGCACATGGAGTCGTAGAACGGTGGAATGGTGTAGCCGGTGTAGATAGCCGTGTCGGTACGCACACCCGGGCCGCCGGGGGCGTAGTAACGGGTGATCTTGCCGAAGCTGGGCAGGAAGTTGTTCTTCGGGTCTTCGGCGTTGATGCGGAACTGCAACGCATAGCCACGGTGCTGGATGTCTTCCTGTTTCACCGACAGCGGCAGCCCGGAAGCGATGCGGATCTGCTCACGGACGATGTCGATCCCGGTGATTTCCTCGGTGATGGTGTGTTCCACCTGCACCCGGGTGTTCATCTCCATGAAGTACACCTCGCCATCGGCGAGCAGGAACTCCACGGTACCGGCGTTCTCGTAGTTCACCGCCTTGGCTGCACGTACCGCCAGGTCGCCGATGTAGGCGCGCTGCTCGGGGGTGAGCTGTGGGCTCGGAGCGATTTCGATGAGTTTCTGGTTACGGCGCTGGATCGAGCAGTCGCGCTCGAACAGGTGCACGACGTTGCCGAAGCTGTCACCCAGGATCTGCGCCTCGATGTGCTTGGGGTTGACGATGCACTTTTCCAGGAACACTTCGGCCGAACCGAAGGCCTTGGTGGCCTCGGAGATCACCCGCGGGAAGTTCTGTTCCAGCTCTTCACGGCTGTTGCAGCGGCGGATACCACGGCCGCCACCACCGGAAGTGGCCTTGAGCATCACCGGGTAACCGATACGGTCGCCTTCGCTCAGGGCCTCATGAATATCGGCAACGTTGCCTTCGGTACCGGGGGTCACCGGCACACCGGCCTGGATCATGGTGCGACGCGCTTCGGTCTTGTCGCCCATGCGGCGGATGACGTCGGCGGCCGGGCCGATGAACTTGATCCCGCGCTCGGCGCAGATCTCCGCCAGTTCGGCGTTTTCCGAAAGGAAACCGTAGCCCGGGTGCAGGGCGTCACAGCCGGTTTCCACAGCAAGGTTCACCAGCTTGCGCGGGTTCAGGTAGCCGGCCAGCGGCTCGGCACCAATGCTGTAGGCCTCGTCGGCGCGCTTGACGTGCAAGGCATGACGGTCGGCATCGGAATAGATCGCGACAGAGCGAATGCCCATCTCGGCGCAGGCACGGACGATCCGAACTGCGATTTCACCCCGGTTGGCGATCAGGATTTTTTTTATCACTGGAGTCTTCCCAAAGCCGTAGGAACAGTCGATCCGGTTTTACCGGTCGGCGCGTGACCAGAGGTTGCTGGCCAGTCGCACATTCACCCTAGCGCTGAAGGTCGATAAACAAAAATCAATATTTGTTAGAGGCTGTATTAGCAAAAGCTTATAGTTCGGTAACAAGGTATTGCCAAAGAGCCGATAAAAATGCGTAAGTCCTTGATGCGTATGACATTGCGTCAATTGCAGATCTTCAACGAGGTGTGTGATTTACGCTCTTACAGCCGAGCGGCGGAGGAGATGGCACTGACGCAACCCGCCGTTAGTCTACAGATCCGTCAGCTCGAGGAGCTGATTGGCCAGCCGCTGTTCGAGTACGTCGGCAAGAAGCTCTACCTGACCGAAGCCGCCGAAGCGCTGCAGCGGGCCAGCCGCGACATCTTCGGGCGCCTGGAAAGCCTCGACATGCAGCTGTCGGACATGCAGGGCTCATTGCAGGGGCAGCTGAAACTGGCGATCGAGTCCAGTGCCAAGTACTTCGTGCCACACCTGTTCGCCGCCTTCAAGCAGCGTCACCCGGAGGTCAACCTGACCCTTACCGTGGTCAATCGGGCCCAGGCGATCCGCCGGCTTTCCGACAACCGCGACGATCTGATCATCATGTCCATGGTGCCGCAGGACATGGGCCTGGAGTTTCTGCCGTTTCTGAACAACCCGATCGTGGCTGTGGCCCCGCCTGAACACCCGCTGTGCAAGCTCGAACAGCTGCGCCTGCAGGACCTGGAGCCTCATACCCTGCTGGTCCGCGAGCAAGGTTCGGGAACGCGCAAGGCCTGCGAGGAGTACTTCAAGGACAAGCGCGTGCACTTCACCCAGACACTGGAGGTCGCTTCGGCCGATGCCCAGCGCGAATGCGTGATCGCCGGCCTGGGGATCGCCCTGCTGACCCGCCACGCCGTGAACCTGGAGCTGGCCACGGGGGTGCTCAGGGAGCTGCCGGTGGAAGAGTTGCCGCTGTACCGCAGCTGGTGTGTGGTGCAGGCCAAGGCCAAGCGACAGTCGCCGGTGGCCTTGGCCTTTCTTGCGTTCATCCGCAGCGAACGTGCGTTGATCAGCGCGCTTGTTGAGCGCTTCTCGGGGAAGCTGCCGCCGACGCCTGCCATACCGTGAGTGCTTGTAACTCGGGGTAATCCACAAGGTCACGGAGCAGTTGACGTTGGTCGCAATAGCTCTCGATCGCGCGGCGGTATTCCATGCGGCGCTGATCCTTTTCCTGCTGCTTGCGAGCCTTGGCGCTGGGTTGGTACGTACCGTCGAAGTCACGAGCCATTGCCTGTCTCCCAGTTAGGATGCGGGAGTTTCAGACTGGCCTCGGCGGTTTACGGTTTGGCTGTGGAATGGTGACAAAACCGTGAAATCTGCTTTGCCTGTGCGGGCCTATTCGCGGGCAAGCCCGCTCCCACAGGTACTGTATGCTTCTTGAAGGCAGTGCGATTCCTGTGGAAGCGGGCTTGCCGGCGAAGAGGCCGGTACAGGCTGATATCAGTCGTCTGTAGCCTTGATCGACTTGGGCGACAAACGCAGGCTGCGCAAGCTGCGCTTCACGCTCTTCAGGTGATTGACCAGGCTCGGCCCACGGGCCATGGCCACGCCCATGGCCAACACATCGATGACTACCAGGTGAGCGATACGCGAGGTCAGCGGGGTGTAGATCTCGGTATCTTCATGCACGTCGATCGCCAGGTTGACCGTCGACAGTTCCGCCAGCGGCGTCGCGCTCGGGCACAGAGTGATCAGGTTGGCACCGCTTTCACGCACCAGGTTGGCGGTGATCAGCAAGTCCTTGGAACGCCCCGACTGGGAAATGCACACCGCCACGTCACCCGGCTTCAACGTCACCGCCGACATGGCCTGCATGTGCGGGTCGGAGTAGGCCGCAGCGCTGAGCAGCAGGCGGAAGAACTTGTGCTGGGCGTCGGCGGCTACCGCACCGGACGCGCCAAAGCCGTAGAACTCCACGCGTTGCGCCTGAGCCATGGCACTCACGGCCTGTTGCAGGGCCTGGGGGTCGAGGTGCTCGCGTACTTCCATCAGCGTGTGCAGGGTGGTGTCGAAAATCTTCAGGCTGTAGTCGGCAACCGAGTCGTCCTCATGAATCGCGAACTGGCCGAAACTGGCACCGGCTGCCAGGCTTTGCGCCAGCTTGAGCTTGAGGTCCTGGAAGCCCGAACAACCGATCGCCCGGCAGAAACGCACGATCGTCGGCTCGCTGATGCCCACGCTGTGCGCCAGGTCGGCCATCGAGCTGTGCATGACGGCAGCCGGGTCGAGCAGCACGTGGTCGGCCACTTTGAGTTCCGATTTGCGCAGCAGGTGGCGCGATTGGGCGATATGTTGCAACAGATTCACGGGCTGGACTCGGTTATGATCGGCTGGCCGGGATGTAGCTTTCTTGTAGTTATACTACATGGACGCCAACCCGCCCAGTTAAACGAACGTGGAGAGTGGTGGTTTGACTATTCCTTGCGACATTCTGGTGTTCGGTGGCACCGGTGACCTGGCCCTGCACAAACTGCTGCCGGCGCTCTATCACCTGTATCGCGAGGCACGCCTGAACAACGCGGTGCGCATCATTGCCCTCGCCCGCCGGCACATTAGCCGTAACGAATACCTCAAGCTCGCCGAGCGCCATTGCCGGGCGCAGATCGCCCGCCACGACTTCGACGAGGACGTGTGGCAACGCTTTTCCGCCCGCCTCGACTACTTCCCCATGGACGCCGCGCAAAGCGCCGATTTCGGCCGCCTGGCGCGCTACCTCGGCGAGCCTGGAGGGCTGACCCGCATCTACTACCTGGCCACTGCGCCCAACCTCTTCGTACCGATCGCCAACCATCTGCGTGTTGCCGGGTTGGCCGACAGTGAAGCGCGCATCGTGCTGGAGAAACCGATCGGCCACTCGCTGGCATCCGCCACCGCCATCAACGAAGCGATCGGCGCGGTGTTCGACGAATCGCAGGTGTTTCGCATCGATCACTACCTGGGCAAGGAAACCGTGCAGAACCTGATGGCCCTGCGCTTCGCCAATGCCCTGCTGGAACCGGTGTGGCGCAACGGCCAGGTCGACCATGTGCAGATCAGCGTCTGCGAAACCCTGGGTGTGGAAAACCGCGGTGGCTACTACGACCGCGCCGGGGCGACCCGTGACATGCTGCAGAATCACCTTTTGCAGCTGCTGTGCCTGGTGGCCATGGAACCGCCGGCGCAATTCGAGGCCGAAGCCGTGCGCGACGAGAAAGTGAAGATCCTGCGTGCCCTCAAGCCCATCACCGGCCAGGACGTGCAGGACAAGACCGTGCGCGGCCAGTACGGTGCCGGGCACATCGGCGGCCAGGAAGTACCGGCCTACTACTTCGAGAAGGACGTCGACAACGACACCGACACCGAAACCTTCGTCGCCGTGCACGCCCACATCGACAACTGGCGCTGGGCCGGCGTGCCCTTCTACCTGCGTACCGGCAAGCGCATGGCGCGGCGCTCGTCGCAAATCGTCATCCAGTTCAAACCGGTGCCCCACGAGCTGTTCAGCGGCGGCCAGGTCAACCAGCTGCTGATCCAGCTGCAGCCCGAGGAACGCATCAGCCTGCGCATGATGACCAAGAGCCCCGGCAAGGGCATGCGCCTGGAGCCGGTCGATCTGGACCTGAACCTAGCCCAGGTATTTGGCCAGACCCGCCGATGGGACGCCTACGAACGCCTGCTGCTGGACATCCTGGAGGGCGACTCGACGTTGTTCATGCGCCGCGACGAAGTGGAGGCTGCCTGGACCTGGATCGACCCGATCATCAAGGGTTGGGAAGAGCACTTCCAGGCGCCCCGCCACTATGCTGCTGGCAGCAACGGCCCGGAACAGGCCAACAGCCTGCTGGCCAGGCACGGCAGGCACTGGCATGGCTGAGGGACCTTGCCTCAATGCGTCCAAGGGCGGGCAAGCATCTGCCTGAACTCAGGCTCCGGGACAGGCCTGCTGATCAGGTAGCCCTGGGCCTCATCACACGCGTGTTCCCGCAGGAACGCCAGCTGTTCCGCCGTTTCCACCCCTTCCGCCACCACCTTCAGGCCCAGGCTCCTGGACAGGGTGATGATTGCCTGGGTAATGGCCGCATCCTGGCTGCCTTCGTGCAAGCCGCGGATGAATGCCTGGTCGATCTTCACATAGTCCACCGGCAACCGCTTGAGGTAGCTCAATGACGAATAGCCGGTGCCAAAATCGTCGATGGCCAGTTTCACCCCCAGCGCGTGCAATTGCTCGAAGGTCGCGATGATGTGCTCGACGCTGTCCAGCAGCTGGCTTTCGGTAAGCTCCAGCTCCAGAAGGTGCGGTGCCAGGCCGGTCTCCTCAAGCACCTGACGCACCAGGCTGACCAGCTTGCCCTGGCGCAACTGGTACACCGACAGGTTGACCGAAACCCGCACCTCCAGCCCCTGGCGCTGCCAATCGCGAGCCTGCCTGCAGGCATGGCGGAGCACGAACTCGCCGATAGGGGCAATCAGCCCGGTTTCTTCGGCCAGGCCGATGAACTCCCCTGGGGGCACCATGCCCCACCCTGGATGTTGCCAGCGCACCAGGGCCTCGGCGGCATGCAGACGCCCACTGAGCAGGCACAGCTTGGGCTGGTAAAAGACCATGAGTTGTTCTTCATCGATGGCCTTGCGTAGCTGGTTCTCCAGCTGCAGGCGCTCGAGAGTGCTGGCGCGCAGGCTCTCGGTATAGAACTGGAAGTTGTCGCCGCCCAGATGCTTGGCATGCTGCTTGGCCATGTCTGCCTGGCTGATCAGGGCATCGGCATCGAGCGTGGCGTCGGACAGCACACTGATGCCCACCGAAGCGCTGACCACGACCTCGTGCCCGTCGAGCCGCTGCGGCTTGCGCAGCTTGTTCAACAACCGGGTGGTGACCCGCACCAGGCTCGACAGGTTGCTGTAACCATCGAACAGGACGGCAAACTCATCGCCAGAAAGCCGCGCCACGGTATCTGCCTCGGGAACGGTGCTGACAATTCGCCGGGCAATCTTGCGAATCAGCTGATCGGCCAGCTCATGACCCAGGCTTTCATTGAGTAGCTTGAAGCGGTCCAGATCGACATGCAGCAGGGCGAGGCTGCGGCCGTTGCTGCGCACGCGTTGAGCGGCTTCCTGCAGACGCAGGCGGAACAGTGAACGGTTGGCCAGCCCGCTCAATTCGTCGTAGTGCGCCAGGTAGCGCAAGCGCTCCTCGGAGGCCCGCCGCGAAGACAGGTCGGTGAAGAATCCGACCACCTGGCTCAACTGGCCCTGGGTGTCGCGCACAGCCGTCAGTTGCAACCGTTGCGGATGCAACTCGCCGTGCTTGCGCGCCTCTACCAGCTCAGCCTGCCAGCCGCCTTGCTGCGCCAGCGCCGACTCGATGGCCTGGCTGTGCCGGCGCGCATCGCTATGGCACGGCAACTCGAACCATTCGCGCGCCAGTAGCTCGGAACGGTTGTAGCCGGTCATCTGGCAGTAGGCCTGATTCACTGCAAGCACCACGAATTCGGCACTCAGAATCACCACGCCTTCATTGCAGGCTTCGAACACCGTGGCCGCCAGGCGCTGCTGTTCTTCGAGCACCTTCTGCGCGGAGATCCGTAGCAGGTCCTGGTTCAACGCCTGATTCTGGAAGCGCCGCAGCAGGCTGCGGTCGAGTAGCCGGTTGACCTGCCAGGCCACCACCACCAGCGCCGCCAGCAAAATCAGGCCAAGCCAGCCCCAGCCACGCTGCTGCCCCGCCTCGAAGTAGAACAGGAACAGGATCGGCGGCAACAGGCAGGGCAAGGCAAAGCTGAGAAAGGCCGGCAGGCTGACTGCATAGGCGATGCTCGCACTTAAAGTGGCCATCCCCAGCAAGCCGAACACCCAGGCCTGCTGCACGAAGTTGTCTTGCGGCACCAAGGCGATCGCGGCGCAGGCCAAGGTCAAACCACTGAATGCCGAACCGAACAGGAACATGCGGCGCCAGCCGGGGTTGGCCTGGCGTTGCGCCGAGGCGGCGTCGAACGCCGCAACCTGGATCACCCGGAGGGCCACCAGCGCCAGCAGCCATACCAGCCACACGCCCACCAGCAGATAACGCCCAGGGCTCCACAACAGCCAGGCGCAGAGCAAGCCGTTGAGCAGCATGAACAATGTGGGTAACAGAGAGCCTTGATACAGCAGACGCGTTCGCTCGACGGAGAGCTGGGTGGCGAACTGCCTGCGCACATTCCTTGTCATCTCCAGCGATACTCCGATCGCCGTGCAGTCCTGGGTCATAGCGCTGGTTCTTGTAGAGTTCTTGTTATGGTTGGCACTCAACGAGCTGCGATCTTACACAAACGGCAGACCTGGCCAAACTGCTCCTGGTCATCTTTCACTACCTCGCGCGGAGCAGACGCTGGTATAGCTGAAATGTTACCGGATCCCATCGGCCACCCTGGAAAGCGAAAGTGGCGCTGCGTCTATCAGCGCTATCTCAATTACCAGGGACTTCATCATGAACACGATCAAAAATCTGATTGCCTACAACAGCGATGCACCCGGCGAGCCGACTTGCTTCGAAGTGCGAGGAACCGTGACGGTTGCCCACACAGGCATCGAACCTGTTCTGGTAGCACCCGAAGTACGCCACCACGGGGGCTGGGAAGTACTCGAGTTGAAACTTGTGGATAACGGAAGCGTTGCCCTTCAGGTCCTTACCGAGAAGGAGGTTTTCTACAGGCGCGAAGGCGGTACTTCATGGAGGACTCTCGAGATCATCGAGCCAAAGGGTTCGCAAAGGGTTGAAATTGGCTACCGCGAGGCAGTCAAGTAAGCCTGGCGCCAGTCAGCCTGATCGCAGCCATGCGGCGATCAGGCTGACTGGCGTCAGAACTCGATGAGCGACAGCGCTTGAGGTGAATATTCATACAGTAGATGTTTGCCCCTTAACCGGCCTCCCCCTAGAATGGCCGGATGCACACAGATGACCTCTCCCTCCTGCTGAATTCCCTCAACGATGCCCAACGCCAGGCCGTCGCGGCCACGCTTGGGCGTCAACTGGTGCTTGCTGGCGCCGGTTCCGGTAAAACCCGCGTGCTGGTGCACCGCATCGCCTGGCTGATCCAGGTCGAGCAGGCCTCGCCGCACTCGATTCTGTCGGTGACCTTCACCAACAAGGCTGCCGCCGAAATGCGCCAGCGGATCGAGCAGTTGCTGGGCATCAATCCGGCGGGCATGTGGGTGGGCACCTTCCACGGCCTGGCGCACCGCCTGCTGCGGGCACACTGGCAGGAAGCACGCCTGGTGCAGAACTTCCAGATCCTCGACAGCGATGATCAGCAACGGCTGATCAAGCGCGTCATGCGCGAACTCGGCCTGGACGAGCAGAAATGGCCGGCGCGTCAGGCCCAGTGGTTCATCAACGGGCAAAAGGACGAGGGCCTGCGCCCGCAACACATCCAGGCCAGCGGCGACCTGTTCCTGCAGACCATGCGCGATGTCTACAGCGCCTATGAACAGGCCTGCGAACGCGCCGGGGTCATCGACTTCTCCGAATTGCTGCTGCGCGCCCTCGACCTGTGGCGCGACCACCCTGGCTTGCTGGAACACTACCAGCGGCGCTTCCGTCACCTGCTGGTGGACGAGTTCCAGGACACCAACGCCGTGCAGTACGCCTGGCTGCGCCTGCTGGCGGGCAAGAATGGTGGCAGCCTGATGGCTGTGGGCGACGACGACCAGTCCATCTACGGTTGGCGCGGTGCCAAGATCGAAAACATTCACCAGTACACCGCCGACTTCCCTGATGCCGAGATGATCCGCCTGGAGCAGAACTACCGCTCCACCGGCGGCATCCTCAAGGCCGCCAACGCGCTGATCGCCAACAACAGCGGGCGCCTGGGCAAGGAACTGTGGACCGACATGGGTGAAGGCGAGCCGCTGACGCTGTACGCCGCCTACAACGAACACGATGAAGCGCGCTATGTGGTCGAGACCATCGAGAGCCTGATCAAGCAAGGCAACGCGCGCAGCGACATCGCCATCCTGTATCGCTCCAACGCCCAGTCGCGGGTGCTGGAAGAAGCCTTGCTGCGCGAACGCATCCCCTATCGCATCTACGGTGGCCAGCGCTTCTTCGAACGCGCCGAAATCAAGAATGCCATGGCCTACCTGCGCCTGATCGAGGGCCGCGGCAACGATGCGGCCCTGGAGCGGGTGATCAACGTGCCACCCCGTGGAATCGGCGAGAAAACCGTCGAGGCCATTCGCGAGCATGCCCGCCACAGCCAGCTGTCGATGTGGGAAGCCATGTGCCAGCTGCTGGCCGCCAAGGCGCTGAAAGGCCGCGCGGCCTCTGCCCTGGGTGCCTTCATCGAGTTGATCGAGGGCCTGGCCAGCAAGGTCGCCGACATGCCGCTGCACACCATGACCCAGACCGCCATCGAGCAGTCCGGCCTGATCATCTATCACCAGGAAGAAAAGGGTGAAAAGGGCCAGGCACGGGTAGAAAACCTTGAGGAACTGGTCAGCGCCGCGCGCAACTTCGAAACCAGCGAAGACGACGCCGACCTGTCGCCGCTGTCGGCATTCCTGGGCCATGCCTCGCTGGAAGCCGGCGACACCCAGGCGGACGAGCACGAAGACAGCATCCAATTGATGACCCTGCACAGCGCCAAGGGCCTGGAATTCCCATACGTGTTCCTGGTAGGCATGGAAGAAGGCCTGTTCCCGCACAAGATGAGCCTGGAAGAACCCGGCCGCCTGGAAGAGGAACGCCGCCTGGCCTACGTGGGTATCACCCGCGCCATGCGCCAGCTGATCATGACCTATGCCGAGACCCGTCGCCTCTATGGCAGCGAAACCTACAACAAGGTGTCTCGTTTCGTACGTGAGATTCCGAGCGGACTGGTTCAGGAAGTACGACTTTCCAACAGTGTCAGCCGACCATTCGGCGGTTCGACGAGCACCAACAGCAACCTGTTTGCCAATGCCAATATTCCGCAGACCGCCTTCAACCTGGGCCAGCGCGTGCAGCACGCGGTGTTTGGCGAAGGGGTCATCCTCAACTTCGAGGGTTCCGGTGCCCAGGCGCGGGTGCAGGTGAACTTTGCCGAAGGCAGCAAATGGCTCATGCTGGGGTACGCCAAGCTCGAGGCCATCTAAAGCCTCGAACCATTCAGGCAAAAGCTGGAAACATCTTGTCGCTGGTCATGTGCACAGGAACCTGTGCACCATGGCGCGCGTGCAATCCACAACAGGGGAAATCCCATTTATGCAACGTTTTCTTAGCATCGCACTGGCGCTCTGCGTCGGCCTGACGCTGAGCCTGGACGCCAACGCCAAGCGATTTGGCGGCGGCAAGAGCTCGGGCGCCGCGCCTATCCACCAGACCCGCCAGGCTACGCCAACCACGCCTGCTGCCGCGCCGACCGCTCCTGGCCGCGCCCCGGCCGCCGCCAGCGGTGCTTCGCGCTGGCTGGGCCCTCTGGCCGGCCTCGCCGCCGGTGGCCTGCTGGCTTCCATGTTCATGGGTGACGGCTTCCAGGGCATGCAGATCATGGACTTCCTGATCATGGGCCTGATCGCCTTCCTGGTGTTCCGCTTCATTGCCGCACGCCGTCGCCAGCAGCAGCCGCAAATGGCCGCGCCGGGCCACGCGCCGTTCCAGCGTGAAGCGCATGGCCAGCAGCCTGCTCAGCCGTCGATCTTCGGTGGTTCGGCTGCCCCTGCTGCCGCAGCCGCCCCGGTGATCAACGCACCGGCGTGGTTCAACGAGCAGAGCTTCCTGGCCGCAGCCCGCAGCCACTTCCAGTCGCTGCAGCAGCACTGGGATGCCAACGAAATGGACAAGATCGCCGAGTTCGTCACCCCGCAGATGCTCGAGTTCCTCAAGCGCGAGCGTGCCGACCTGGGTGATGGCTTCCAGTCCACCTACATCGATGACCTCGACGTACAACTGGACGGTGTCGACGATCGCGCCGACCGCACCGACGCCACCCTGACCTTCCGTGGCGTGTCGAAGACCTCGCGCTTCGACCAGGGCGAGGCCTTCAGCGAAAGCTGGCACATGGTTCGCGCCCAGGGCGAGAACCAGCCTTGGCTGGTCGCCGGTATCCGTCAAAACGGTTAACCGTCACACGTTGCACAAAAAACCCCGGGCCTGTCCCGGGGTTTTTGCTTTTGCCAGAGCGGGCTACTAGGGTATAACGCGCAGCGTTGTCATCAAGGTCAGAGGATGTAAACCGTGGAAGAAGTGATCGAACAACTCCGTGAAGCCAATGAACCCGTGCCGGTGCCGCTGGAGCTTCCCGATGAGGACCAACTGGTCGAGATCGAGGAACAGCTGTTCATCAACATTCCGTTCGTGTTCAAGGAGTTTCTGCTGACCGTCAGCGATGTGGTGTACGGCTCGCTTGAGCCGGTGACCTGCACCGACCCGCAATCCCACACCTACCTGCCCGACGTCGCCGCCAACGCCTGGGACGCCGGTGTTCCGCGCGACCTGATTCCGCTGTGCGAGGACGGCAACAACTACTACTGCGTCGAGGAAGATGGCACCGTAGTGCTGTGGGATGGCGACGAAGAAGCCATTGCCGAAGAAAGCTGGGAATCGGTGTGGCACTGGGCACGGGACGTGTGGCTGGAAAGCTGACCCACTGAAAATGGCTTAGTGCCATCAATGCAGGTAAAATCGCCAGGCTTTCTGCGCCTGGCGACATCGTTACCGCTCCATCCCCTCGGACGACGGTGAAATCTTGCGCAGAGGGCTTGCCCTCAGTGTGAATGATCTCGACTGTTCTCCAGCGTCTCCAGCAAGGCGATCTGCATCCGTGAATGCACGCGGATGAACCAGCGCCACAGCAACGCCACCACCACTGCCGCGACCACTGCGATCACCAGCAACAGCTCGCTGGTCGGCAGGATGCTGGCCGACAATGCCGACAGCAGCAGGAAGATCACCAGCAACGACAGCAGCGGAATCACCTCGGCAACCACGCGACGCACGCGCTGGGTATGCCGCCCGGCCATTTCCGGCTTAACCCCCATCTCGGCCAACAGCATCGACAGTGCCTTGAGCTTGCGATAGGCGGCAATCAGAAACGGTAGCGACAGCAGCAGCGCCGCGCCCCAGATCAGCGCCTTCTGCTGGCTGACATCCGTCACCCACTCATTGAGCCAACTGCCGATGCGCCCGGCGAAATAACCGCCGCTGAAGAAGATGGCGATCACCAACGCCAGGTTGACGCCGACCTGCAGCAGGATGCGCCGGATCATCGCCGCCAGCATGGCGCTTTCGCCTTGCGGCTGAATGTTGCGCAACCACTCTCCATAGAGTGACAGCACCCGTGCCAGGCGCCTTGGCACGATGTTGCCGAGCTTTTGCGACAGCGGATCGGCGGCGCGGATCAGGTATGGCGTCAGCAGCGTGGTGATGGCCGAAACCGCCACCGCCACCGGATAAAGGAAGTCACTGGTGACCTGCAAGGTCATCCCCAAAGCCGCGATGATGAAGGAGAATTCGCCAATCTGCGAAAGACCCATGCCCACCCGCAGCGAGGTACGGCCATCGTTACCGGCAATGAATGCGCCCATGCCGCACGACAGCATCTTGCCCAGCACCACCGCAAGGGTGATGACCACGATCGGCCAGGCGTAGTCGACCAGCACCTGTGGGTCAATCATCAGGCCGATGGCGACGAAGAAGATCGCGCTGAACAGGTCGCGAACGGGTTCGATCAGGCGTTCGATCTTCAGCAGCTGGCGCGACTCGGCCATGATCGCGCCGATCAGGAAGGCCCCCAGCACCATGCTGTATTCCAGCTTGACCACCAGCAGGCAGAAGCCGAAGCACAGGCCCAGCACGGTGATCAACAGCATCTCGTTGCTTTCGAACTTTGCCACGTAGGCCAGCAGCCGCGGCACCAGCAGAATGCCGATGACCAGCGCGACAATCATGAACAACGACAGCTTGCCGACCGTCGAGAACACCTCGCCGGAGCTGACCGAGCCACTGACGGCGATGCCGGACAGCAAGGCGATGATGCCGATGCCGAGGATGTCTTCAACGATCAGCACGCCGAAGATCAGCTGGGCGAAACGCTCGTTCTTCATCTTCAGGTCGTTCAGCGCCTTGACGATGATGGTGGTCGAGGAGATCGCCAGAATCGCGCCGAGGAACAGCGCGTCCATGGTGTTCCAGCCGAACCAGCGGCCGATCTCGAAACCGATCCAGATCATCAGGACGATTTCCAGGAACGCCGCGATGAATGCCGTGGCGCCGACCTTGAACAGCTTGCGCAGGCTGAACTCCAGACCCAGGCAGAACATCAGGAAAATCACCCCCAGCTCGGCCAGGGTCTTGATCGTGTCTTCATCGTGGATCAGGCCGAACGGCGGGGTATGTGGGCCGATGATGAAACCCGCGACGATGTAGCCCAGCACCACGGGCTGCTTGAGGCGATGAAAGAGAATCGTCACCACGCCGGCGACCAGCATGATCACTGCCAGGTCCTGGATGAAGCTGATGGCATGCATGGCGCGATACTCCTTTTCGACTTTGCTGGATGCCCGGGCAGACCGCTCCTCTGCCAAGGCCAAGCCGAGCGAGCAGCAAGTACATACTGTATTGAATGCAGGAAAGCCCATGTTGCATGGGCGTACTCAGGGTAACATCGCACCCCGCTGCAAAATGCCGGTGCAATATGTAGAAACAGATCGGCCGATCAGCCGCCTCTGATGACGCATCAGGCGTGACGATAGAGCGTTCGGCAACGTCCCGTAACAGGAAGGCAAATCTTCAAGAGGGGAAGCAGAAGTGTCAGAAGATACCCACCCCGATTCAGCGCAACCTCACCGTGAGCACACTATGGAACCTGGAAACGCCCAGCTGAGCATGACCGTCCTGATGACCCCGGACATGGCCAACTTTTCTGGCAACGTACACGGCGGCACCTTGCTCAAGTACCTCGACGAAGTGGCCTATGCCTGCGCCAGCCGTTACGCCGGCAGTTATGTGGTGACCCTGTCGGTCGACCAGGTGATCTTCCGCGAGCCGGTGCACGTCGGCGAGCTGGTCACTTTCCTCGCATCGGTCAACTACACCGGCAACACCTCGATGGAAGTGGGTATCAAGGTGGTCACCGAAAACATCCGCGAACGGTCGGTACGCCATTCCAACAGCTGCTTCTTCACCATGGTTGCGGTCGATGACAACCGCCGCCCGGTGCCGGTGCCGCCACTGCAGCCAAATACCAGCGAAGAGAAACGCCGCTTCCTGCAGGGCCAGCAGCGCCGCCAGATCCGTCAGGAACTGGAAAAGCGCTACCAGGACCTGAAAACCGACTCGATCTAGAACGCCAGGCGCTGCGCCTCGAAGCGCACGCGCGGGTGAGCGATGCGATCCTGGGCCCGCACCAGCTGCAGCTCGTAGCTGGCGCAGGCCTGGGTTTCCTGCAGCACCTCATGCACGGCCGCTGCGGTGAACTCGAAGGCCTGCAGCCAGCTGTCGCCCAGCAGCACGCGGGCCAGGAACAACCCCGACGTCAGGTCACCCACGCCAACCGGTTGCTGCGGGAAAGCCAGCAGGGGGCGGCGCAGGTGCCAGCTCTCTTCGCGGGTTACCAGCAACATCTCGAACATGTCTTCAGTACGCCCCGGATAGGCCAGGTGCTTGACCAGCACCACCTGCGGGCCACGCTCGAGCAGGCTGCGCGCCATGTTCACGCAGTCCTCGAGGGATTGCGCACGACGGCCGCAGAAGCTGTCCAGTTCCAGCTGATTGGGGCAGAGGATATCTGCCTCGGCCGCGGCTTCATCGAGCAGGAACTCACTGACTTCCTGCGGAACGATACAGCCCTTCTGCGCATGGCCCATGACCGGGTCGCACAGGTACAACGCCTTCGGGTTCACCGCCTTGATCCGCGCAACGCCGGCGAGTATCGCCCGGCCCTGTTCGGCACTGCCCAGGTAGCCGGAAAGCACCGCATCGCAGTGCCCCAGCTCGCCGATGTTGGAAATGCCTTCCACCAACGCAGGAATTTGCGCTGGAGCGAGCACTTCACCCGCCCACTGGCCATACTGAGTGTGATTGGAAAACTGTACTGTATTAAGGGGCCAGACGTTGACCCCGATACGCTGCATGGGGAACACCGCAGCGCTGTTGCCGGCGTGGCCGAACACCACGTGGGACTGGATGGCGAGCAGATGCGGGGTACGTTTCATGCGGGCGGATTCCAAAGCTGTTTCAAGGATTGTGCAGCGCGCAGTATGAACTCGATTGCCACCTGTACGACAGGCCAGGGACGCAGTTAAGCTGGTTCGACCTGTTTGGAGCATACGTAAATGTTGACCCTGGAGAATCTCTTCGTCCTGATGTTGTTGGCCACGGCAGGCGCTTGGTTATGGCACAACCATGGGCTGCGCGAGAAGGCCCTGGAGCGGGTCAAACAGCATTGCGCCAAGCTCGACCTGGAGCTGCTGGATGACGCCGTTGCGCTCAAACGCATCGCCTTCATCCGCGATGCCAACGGCAGGAAGCGCCTGGCTCGGGTTTATGCCTTCGAGTTCACCGTGACCGGCGAACAGCGCCACCCCGGCACCGTGACCCAGTTCGGTGCCCACAGCGTACAGATCGAACTGGCGCCCTACCCGTTCGAGATCAAGACGCCGCCACGGGCTGACAATGTGATCGAGATGCAGCAGTGGCGCCAGGAGCACAATCGCTGGCGCAACTGAAGTTGGGGCCGCTTTGCGGCCCTTCGCGGGCAAGCCCGCTCCCACGGGAGCAGCGCAATACCTGTGGGAGCGGGCTTGCCCGCGAAGGGCTGCGAAGCAGCCCCAACCGGTTAACTTATCAAGCAGCGGGCGATTGCATCCATCAGCAGCGACTGAGATTGCTGTCCATTGAAGATAAGCTCGATGCGCGAGTCCTTGCGCCAGTCGCTCGGCTGCCACTGCGACAAGTCACCTTGCAAGCCATTGAATGACTGCCAGCCATCCTTGCTGTGGATAACTCCCTTGGCGCGCTTCCATGGCCAGGCTGCGAGAAACGCCTGCAAGCGCTGTGGATCGAATCGCTGACTGGGGTGCCAGCGCCAGCCTATGCTCCAACCCCCCTCACCCTCCTGGGCCGAACAAATCGGCACAGCTGGATCTATCCACAGTGCTGAAGGGGCTGTGGATAGGCTTTGCTCAGGCAAATTATTCACAGAACTGTCACTGATCTGACTTGTGGATGAAACAGGCAGCATTTCGAGCTGGACCAAGCCCTGCCGGGTCCAAACCTTGTGGATATTTAAAAAATCTTTATTTATCAACAACTTGATATCTTCATCCACAGCATCGGCTTTATTCAGCAGCACCAGCGCTGCCGCTTGCAGGGCCTGTTGCTGAGCCTCCGGCAATGGCTCGCCTCGCGCCAGAGCCTGAGCATCCAGCACCATCACCAACGGCTGCACCGCCAGCACCCCAACCCAGGGTGCCTGCCCCAGTTGGTTCAGCAGTTGCAAAGGATGACCCAGCCCGGAGGGCTCGATGAACAGCCGATCGGGCCGTGCCTTGCGCAGCAGACGGCCCAGGCCGACCTGGAACGGTGTGCCGTTTACGCAGCACAGGCAACCTCCGGCCACTTCGCCGATGGCAATACCGTCCTCATCACGGCTGAGCAGCGCCGCATCGAGGCCGACCTGGCCAAACTCGTTAACCAGCACGGCCCAGCGTTCGTTTGCCGGCCGCTGGGCCATCAGTTGGCGGATCAGGCTGGTCTTTCCGGCGCCCAAGGGGCCGGCGATGACATGGGTGGGAATGTTCTGCAGCATGCCAGGGCTTCTATGCGGGTTTCCCCCCACTATGCCCCGTCATGCCAGCCAGTCAAGGCTGAGCAACAGACGCCGCTGTTCGCTGGCAGGCGAGCGGTGGATAAGTCCCGCACCTTCATTACCCAGCCATTTTTCCCCTTTGAGGACAGCCACCTCACCCGCCTGCAGGCGCCGAATGTTATCCACAGGCGCCACTGCCAGATGCAGGCCGGTCCGCTCTACTGCGCCTTCTTCCAACCACTCGCTGCCAGGGCCAATGTAGGTGGTCAGCAAGCGCAAGGGCACGTTATCCACATGGAAGCGCGGGCACATGGCCCCTTGCAGCACCCGCAGCCGCAACCCCACCCGCCGTGCTCCGAGCAGGCAGGTGTAGGCCGATACCAGCCACTTCACATCGGCGACAAACCCCTCGTAGCCATGCAGATCGGCAGCCTCCTGCAGCAAGCCCGGCAACAGCGGCGGCTGGTGCTCGTTCACATCGAGTACACGCTGGTCAGCCAGCGATTGGCCAAGGCTGACCACCAAGGCGGCAAAGTCTTCCAGCTGGGCCGGCAGGCGGCGCTGCCAGACGGCCAGGTTTACGCCATCCTGGAAGATCTCGGTAAGTACCTTTGGCGCTTCACCAAACGCCTGGCGGATATCCACAGGGCGCGGCGCCAGCTTCATGCTGCTTCCTCGGCGTGCCAGGGGCCGAACGGATCCGGCAGGCGAAGCCAGGCCATCGGACCGAGCGCCATTTCCTCATCACTCAGCAGGCAGGCATCGAGCTCTGTGGATAACTGTGCGAAGTCGATGTTCTGCCCGATGAATACCAGTTCCTGGCGGCAGTCACCGGTTTCGGCGTGCCAATGCTTGAGAATGTCGGCGGTGCTCTGCTCATCCTGCGGCCAATGCTCGCGTGGCACAAAACGCCACCAGCGCCCGGCCAGGCCGTGGCGCATCATGCCGCCGGCCTGCGACCAGCTGCCGGCTTCCTGGAACTTGCTGGCCAGCCAGAAAAAGCCCTTGGAGCGCAGCAGCCGACCATTGCTCCAGGTATTGTGGATAAAGTCGAAGAAGCGTTGTGGGTGCAGGGGCCGGCGGGCTTGCCAGGTGGTCGCCGCGATGCCGTACTCCTCGGTTTCCGGAATGTGTGCGCCGCGCAACTCCTGCAGCCAACCGGGTGCCTGTGCGGCCTGATCGAAGTCGAACAGCCCGGTGTCGAGAATCCGCGCCAGCGGCACCTGGCCCATGACCATCGGCACGATCTGCGCGCGGGCATTGAGGCTACGCAGGATGGCGATGAGTTCTTCGCGCTCGTGCTGGCTGATCAGGTCGATCTTGCTCAGCAGCAGCACATCGGCGAACTCGACCTGTTCGATCAACAGATCACTGATGGATCGCTCATCCTCTTCGCCCAGCGTCTCGCCACGGCTGGCCAGGCTGTCGGCTTGCTGATAGTCGCGCAGGAAGTTCAGGCCATCGACCACGGTGACCATGGTGTCCAGGCGCGCCATGTCGGACAGGCTGCGGCCTTGCTCATCGCGGAAGGTGAAGGTCTCGGCAACCGGAAGCGGCTCTGAGATGCCCGTGGACTCGATGAGCAAATAGTCGAAACGACCCTCCTCGGCAAGCCGCGCGACTTCCTCCAGCAGGTCTTCCCGCAGAGTGCAGCAGATGCAGCCGTTGCTCATCTCGACCAGTTTTTCTTCGGCACGGTTGAGGCTGACGTTGCGCTGCACTTCGCTGGCGTCGATGTTGATTTCACTCATGTCGTTGACGATCACCGCGACCCGGAGGTTGTCGCGATTACGCAGCACATGGTTGAGCAAGGTGCTCTTGCCGGCGCCCAGGAAGCCGGAAAGCACGGTGACAGGGAGGCGATTGGACATGGTGAAACCTCTTCAGGCGGACGCACTCGAAACGATGCATTGCATAATGTTATAAAGTAACAATACAATTTCGCCAAGTCGTACTTGTCGCAAGCGTCATTCGGAGATGGAAATGCGCCTGTCACCTGCTGCCCTGTTGCTGCTGTTTCTCACACCTCTGCCAGCCCTGGCATTGGCGCAGAGCAACTCGCTGGCGCTGTGTACCCGCAGCGCAACGTTGCTCGCCTGCCAGGACGGCAATGGCAGTTACTACAGCGTGCGCACCGAGGGCAGCCATTTTTACCTACGCGGCTTCGATACGACGACACGCCGGCTTTGGTCGCAGACCAACAGCCGCTACGGCGCGCTGACGTTTTTCACCGGCCTGGCCAGCGATGGTGAAGCCTGGTTCGGCTACAGCCGACGTGTTGGCTGGACCACCTTGAATCGTATTTCCAGCTCCAGCGGCCAACGTTTCAATTTGCATTGCAGCCTGGTCGGCGGATGTCGCTGACCTTCTTGCCTGGTATCGCCCATGACTAGCCTGACGCTTCCGGACATTGCCACACAGCCCCAAGAGCACACCGCCCCGCTGGATTGGGTTGGCATGTGCGGTATCGCCCTGCCCATCCAGTTCGACGGCCATCATCTATCGGCCATGGCTGATGCCGGTGTCAGCCTGGTGGATGGCACTGCGCGGGGTATTCACATGTCTCGCCTGTACCTCGCGCTGGAAGCGCTTGAACAACAGCCATTGACGCCCTTGGCCATACGCCGTCTTCTGGCAGACTTCCTTGCCAGCCACGAAGGGCTTTCCAATGCGGCTTATCTCAACCTGTCTTTCGAGCACCTGCTGAAACGGCCTGCTCTGGTCAGCCCGCTCGCCGGCTGGAAGCGCTATCCAATTACCCTCGAAGCGAAGATAGAAAATGAAATGTTCCACGTGGAACTATCAGTGCGTGTGCCTTACTCCTCAACCTGCCCCTGCTCGGCAGCCCTGGCCAGGCAATTGATTCAACAGCAGTTTGAGGCTGATTTCGCAGAACAACAGCTAGAGCGCAGTGCAGTATTGGAATGGCTCGGTAGTAGCAAGGGCATCGTCGCGACGCCCCATAGCCAGCGCAGCCAAGCGCTGATCAACGTGCGCCTGCAGAACAATCTGGCGTCATTACCGGTCACCGAATTGATCAACCGGATTGAGCACAGCCTGGGTACCGCCGTGCAGACCGCAGTGAAGCGCGCAGACGAACAGGCGTTCGCCTTGGCCAATGGGCAGAACCTGATGTTCTGTGAAGACGCCGCTCGGCGGCTGTATCAGTCACTACGACAGTTGGAGTGGGCGACGGCCTTCAAGCTGCGCGTGGAACATGCAGAGAGCCTGCATGCCCACGATGCGGTAGCCAGCAGCCAGTGGCAGTGGTGAAACTCAGGTACGGGGTTTGACTGTTCCACAGTCGTTGCCGAGCCATACGGCCCGGGTGTTCATGCTGCCTTGCTGCTGAACGCCCGAGGCATTGAAGGTGCCGTTGACCTGCGTGGTGAATTCCTTGTCGCTGAGGAACGTCGCCTGGCCAGTGCCTTGGGCTTTCGGGCAGCTGAATTGAAACTTCCAGACATTGCCTGAACGGTCGGTGATTTTTTGCGTGCAACCGGACTTCGGATCCTGCAGCGGAATGTCGTTGGTCTGGACCTGCTCACGCGTCAGGCACGAGCGCACGCCATTGCCGCCAATCGTAACGCCCTGCTTGGCCAACACACCTTCCATCATGGCCCGCTGTTCCGGTGGCAGGTTCTTCAACTGCCCGAGCATGAACTGCATGTCGGGTAATGGCTTGCCATCGACCTGCATGTTGCTGGTAGTCAGCTCCCACAGGCCAGGTTGCAACATCTGCGCATGCACCAGTGGGCTGCTCAGGCCCAAGGCCAGAGCCAACAGTGGCAGACGAATCTTCATGAACGAACGCTCCTCGAAAAACCGGCCAACGGGCCGGGCTCAGCCTTAGACGCCAAATCCGCTTTCAGGTTGCAAGGCGGACATGGAACGTGTTCTGTTAAACACTGTGTATTCGCCAAGCAGGATGCGTATGGATTACCACAGCCCCTACTTCTTCGGCTACGTGCTCGGCCTGGTCCACTTGCTTGGCATGATCGCCGCGTTGCATGCAGTGTTCACCGTGCGCACCGCCCAAGGTGCAATCGCCTGGGCCATGTCACTGTTCTTCATTCCATACTTCACACTTATTCCATACCTGATTTTTGGTGCGCGCTCCTTCTACGCCTACATCCAGGCCCGGCGCCAGGCCAACCAGGAAATGCACGTCGCCATGGCCAACCTCAACTGGCGCCCCTGGGTCGAGGAAGCCCTCACTGCCAGAGAGTCGGAAAGCTACGCCGCCTTGCGCGCCATGCCGAAACTCGGGCGAATGCCTTGCCTGGCCAATAATCAAGTGAAGCTGCTGATCAATGGCAAAGCCACCTTCGACGCCATATTCGCCGCCATCGAACAAGCACGTGAAGTGGTGCTGGTGCAGTTCTTCATCATCCATGACGACGGCCTTGGCAAGGCCCTGCAGCAACTGCTGCTGCGCAAGGCCGCCGAGGGTGTGAAGGTATTCGTGCTGTATGACCGGGTCGGCAGCCATGCCCTGCCCAGCAGCTACAGCCAGGTGTTGCGTGATGGTGGTGTGCAGATCCACGCCTTTGCTACCCGTCGAGGTTTGTTCAACCGCCTTCAGGTCAACTTCCGCAACCACCGCAAGATCGTCGTGGTCGATGGCCTGCTCGGCTTCATCGGTGGGCACAACGTGGGTGATGAGTACCTCGGCAAAAACCCGCACCTGTCACCTTGGCGCGATACCCATGTGCAGATCAGCGGCCCGGTACTGGCCTGCCTGCAAGAGTCGTTCGCCGAAGACTGGTACTGGGCCACGCGCCAGCTGCCGCCGTTGATCCTGCCGGACACCTACCCTGACAACGGCGTGCTTTGCCAAGCCCTGGCCAGTGGCCCGGCAGACCCGCAGGAAACCTGTTCCCTGTTCTTTATCGAAGCCATCCACTCGGCGGTAAAACGGGTATGGATCACCAGCCCCTACTTCATTCCGGATGAAGCTGTATTCGCTGCCCTGCGCCTGGCCGTGCTGCGCGGGGTGGATGTACGCGTGCTGATCCCGTCCCGGCCCGATCACAGGATTGTCTATGCAGCGTCCAGCCTGTTCGCATTCGAAGCGGTTCGGGCAGGGGTACGCATGTTTCGCTACCAGCCAGGCTTCCTGCACCAGAAGGTGGTGCTGGTGGATGACGAGGTCAGTGCGATCGGCAGCGCCAACCTGGACAACCGCTCGTTTCGGCTCAACTTCGAGATCACCTTGCTGACCGTAGACCGCCCGTTCGCTGACCAGGTGGAAGCGATGTTGCTGGACGACTTCGAGCAGGCCCGCGAGATTACCGCCGAGGACAGCCGCGATACCCATCGTGTCCAACAGTTGGGGATGCGCATAGCGCGGCTGATTTCACCCATTCTCTGAATGAAGAAAGGGCCGCAGATGCGGCCCCTTCCTCATTCAGAGCAAGGTCAACGGTAAAGGTCTTCCCGCGTCCAGGGCAGATCGTGGTGCCCATCGGCATACGGCTTCACGGCCAGAATCTGATGCAGGTTGATCCAGCCCTTCTGGAACGCATAGGCACAGCCGGCCAGGTACAAGCGCCAGATGCGCAAGGTTCTCTCCGGCACCAGCGCTGCCGCTTTGTGCAGCTGGTTCTCCAGGTTCTCGCTCCAGTGGTGCAGCGTCTTGGCGTAGTGCAGGCGCAGGCTCTCCACGTCCACCACTTCCAACCCTGCCTCACAGATGCTCGCAGTGATCATCGACAGGTGCGGCAGCTCACCATGGGGGAACACGTATCGGTCGATGAACTCACCTGCACCGCGCCCGACCGGTCGGCCATCGACGTGCTTGGCAGTAATCCCGTGGTTCATCACCACGCCACCTTCCCTCACTGCACCGAACAGCTTCTGGCAATACAGCGCCAGGTTGGCGTGCCCGACATGCTCGAACATACCAACGCTGACGACCTTGTCGAAGCGGCCATCCTGAGGCAGGTCGCGGTAGTCGAGAATCTGCAGGTCAACCTTGCCGGCCAGGCCCTCTGCCTTCACGCGCTCGCGCCCGAGCTTGAGCTGCTCCTTGCTCAGGGTGATGCCGAATACCTTGGCGCCATACTCGCGCGCGGCAAAACGCGCAAGCCCGCCCCAACCACAGCCCACGTCGAGCAGGTAATCACCGGCATCCAGGCGCAGCTTGCGGCACAGGTGGTCGAACTTGTCCTGTTGAGCCTGATCCAGGGTGTTGTCTGCCTCGCGGAAGTAGGCACAGGAATAGGCCATGTCCTGGTCGAGCCAGAGTTGATAGAACGCATTGGAAACATCGTAGTGGTAGGAGATGGCCTTGGCGTCTGTGCTCTTGTCATGGGACAGCCGCGTTGGCGGGGCGTCTTCCTCGTCGGTCAACAATGCTTCACTGAGCTCGTCGCACACCCGAATGGCTTCGCCGATATCGCCTTCCAGCTCCAGCTTGCCCTCCACGAATGCAGTGCCCAGCTGGTCCATGCTCGGATGGGTCAGTTGGCTGATCAGCTGCGGCTCCTTCACCAGGATGGTGACCTGCGGGCTTGGGCCAAGATCGAACTCGTTGCCATCCCACAGTTTCAGCCGCAGCGGCAGATGCAGGCTTTGCAGTGCCGGTGGAAGTTGAGCAAGCATGAACACTCCTCCTATCCCTAAAAGGCCACGACGCCTGAAACTTCGAACGTCGCCGGAACAGAGTAGTTCATTCGTGGGATGTTTCCTCTAAACGAGACCAAGGTCTAGAACCAACTGATCTGATGAAAGCAACAGATTGTATACAATCCAGCCTTCTCAGCTTAACCTTATGCCCCTCTCGCGCTTCCTCATCTGGAGTACAAAACCCATGAAATCCTATGACGTGGTGATCATTGGCGGCGGCCCTGGCGGCTACAACGCAGCGATCCGCGCCGGCCAACTGGGCCTCAGCGTCGCCTGCGTGGAAGGCCGCTCGACCCTCGGTGGCACCTGCCTGAACGTCGGTTGCATGCCGTCCAAGGCATTGCTGCACGCGTCGGAGCTTTATGAAGCCGCCAGCGGCGACGAGTTCGCCCACCTCGGCATTGAAGTGAAGCCAACGCTCAACCTCGCCCAGATGATGAAACAGAAGGACGAGAGCGTCACCGGCCTGACCAAGGGCATCGAATACCTGTTCCGCAAGAACAAGGTCGACTGGGTGAAAGGCTGGGGCCGGCTGGATGGTGTCGGCAAGGTCATCGTCAAGGCTGAAGATGGCAGCGAGACCGCCCTGCAGGCCAAGGACATCGTCATCGCCACTGGCTCCGAGCCCACTCCCCTGCCCGGCGTGACCATCGACAACCAGCGCATCATCGACTCCACCGGTGCCCTGTCTTTGCCACAGGTACCCAAGCATCTGGTGGTGATCGGCGCGGGCGTCATCGGCCTGGAACTGGGTTCGGTATGGCGCCGGCTGGGTGCACAAGTCACCGTCATCGAGTACCTCGACCGCATCTGCCCTGGCACTGATGAAGAAACCGCCAAGACCCTGCAGAAAGCCCTGGCCAAGCAAGGCATGGCCTTCAAGCTGGGCAGCAAGGTCACCCAGGCGAAGAGTGAAGCCGACGGTGTCAGCCTGACCCTCGAGCCGGCCGCTGGCGGTGCCGCCGAAACCCTGCAGGCTGACTACGTGCTGGTCGCGATCGGCCGTCGTCCTTATACCAAGGGCCTTAACCTTGAGAGCGTAGGGCTGGAAACCGACAAGCGCGGCACGCTGAGCAACGACCACCACCGTACCTCGGTGCCAGGTGTGTGGGTGATCGGCGACGTCACCTCCGGCCCGATGCTGGCGCACAAGGCTGAAGACGAAGCGGTCGCCTGCATCGAGCGTATCGCCGGCAAGCCGCATGAAGTGAACTACAACCTGATCCCAGGCGTGATCTACACCCGTCCGGAACTGGCTACCGTCGGCAAGACCGAAGAGCAGTTGAAGGCCGAAGGCCGCGCCTACAAGGTCGGCAAGTTTCCCTTCACCGCCAACAGCCGCGCCAAGATCAACCACGAGACCGAAGGCTTCGCCAAGGTCATCGCCGATGCCAACACCGATGAAGTGCTCGGCGTGCACCTGGTCGGTCCGAGTGTCAGCGAGATGATTGGCGAATTCTGCGTGGCCATGGAGTTCGCCGCCTCGGCTGAAGACATCGCCCTGATCTGCCACCCGCACCCGACCCGCTCCGAAGCCCTGCGCCAGGCAGCGATGAACGTGCACGGCATGGCCATGCAGATCTGACCCCCGCTGGCTCCGCCGGTTTTTTCGAAATACCATTGATGCACGCTTTCGATCAAACCAGCGGAGCCACCGGTTGAGCATCAACTTCGATCTGAATGACCTGCAAGCTTTCCGCGCTGTCGTCGAGCAAGGCAGCTTCCGCCGCGCCGCCGACACCATCCGCATCACCCAGTCAGCGTTGAGCCGGCGCATCGAAAAACTTGAGTCGGCACTGGGCGTGAAGCTGCTCGAACGCACCACGCGCAAAGTGTCGCTGACCAATGTCGGGCGGGCGTTCCTGCCCCAGGTCGAGCGGCTGCTGGACGACCTGGACCTGGCGCTGCTGAGCGTCGGCGATGGTGGCTCGCTGCGCACCGGTACCCTGACCATCGCCTGCGTGCCATCTGCCGCCTATTACTTCATGCCCCATGCGATCCGTGCCTTCCATGCGCAGTACCCGAAAGTCCGGATCAACCTGTACGACGCCTCCGCCAACGAAGTCAGTGCCGCCGTGGCCTCCGGCGAAGCGGACTTCGGCCTGAGTTTCACCGGCAACCTCGCACCAGAAATCGAATTCAGCGACTTGCTCGAGGAGCGCTACGTCATTGCCTGCCGCCAGGACCATCCGCTGGCCAAGCTGGACGAGGTGACCTGGGCACAAGCCTACGAACATGACTACATCAGCCTGGGCAAGTCGTCTGGCAACCGCCTGGTACTGGATCGGGCGCTGGCGGGGATGCAGGTCAGCAAGGAGAGTGTTTGCGAAGCCAGGCATGTAACCACCCTGCTTGGCCTGATCGAAGCGGGGCTGGGTATTGCGGCGGTGCCATCGATCGCCCTGCCGCTGACGCCGCATCCGATCCTCGCCAGCATTGCACTGGTCGAACCGCAGGTCAGCCGCAAGATGGGCCTGCTCAAGCGCCGCGGGCGCACATTGACACCTGCGGCGCTTGAGATGGTCAGGTTGATTCGCGAACTGCCCGGGGTGTTACCGGGCGACTGAATCCAGCCCGGTGGCCCGCACATCAGGCTGCACGGTAGGCGAAGCCAGGTAATCCAGCAGCTGTTTCGCTTCGGCCGGATGCTCGGCGCCTTTCGGAATACCGCCGGCGAAGCGGGTCACCGACTGCAGGTTTTCCGGAATCTTGCCCACGAAGGTGACACCCGGCACTGGCAACAATTCGGCAACCTGCTGGAAGCCAAGCTCATAGGTGCCCTGAGCCACCTGCGACGCCACCGGAATACGTTCCACCATCGTGCTCTTACCGACCAGCTGGTTCTCGATACCCAGCTTCTTGTACAGCTCCTTCTCGATATACACGCCACTGGCGCTGTCCGAATAGGCCACCGACTTTGCCGCCAGCAGTGTCTGCTTCAGCTGATCAGGAGTGGCGATATCAGGCTTGGCCTGGCCCTGCTTGACCACCATGCCGATGCGCGAATCAGCCAGTTCCACGCGTGGGGCCGGGTCCACCTTGCCCTGGCGGATCAGTTCGTCCAGCGCATAGCCGACCATGATCACCACATCGGCATGCTCGCCCCGAGCTAGGCGGTTGGGTATCGCCTCAGGTGCCTTGCCCATGGAGGGGCCCAGCACGGTGACCAGCGTATCGCCGCTCTGCGCTGCATACTTCGGCCCCAGCTGCTTGTAGGCGGCAGTGAAGCCGCCCGAGGTCATCACAGTCAGTTCGGCAGCCTGGGCAAGGCTGCAGCTGGCGAACAAAGTAGCGGCCAGCAACGCTTTCAACGAAGCCCTCATGCGATCACCGCTGCGCGGTTGGCCAGGCGACGGTAGAGCATCCAGGTGGCGACGAATGCACAGAGCGCGGCGAACATCATCCAGTAGGCCGGAGCGGCCTTGTCGTTGGTGACGTGGATCATCCAGGTCGAGATGGCCGGGGTGAAACCGCCGAACAAGGCGGTCGCCAGGCTATAGGCCAGGGAGAAACCTGCCACACGGACTTCCACCGGCATGATTTCAGTCAGCGCCGGGATCATCGCACCGTTGTACATGCCGTACAGGAACGAGAACCACAGCAGCACTTCCAGCATGTGGCCAAAGGTAGGCGATTGAGCCAGATAGGTCAGCGCCGGGTAAGCGGTGATCAAGGTCAGCAGCGACATGGCCAGCAGCAGCGGCTTGCGCCCGAGGCGGTCGCTGAGAGCGCCGCCGATAGGCAGCCAGATGAAGTTCGACACCGCGGTCAACAAGGTCACCAGCAGGGCATCGCCGGTACTCAGTTGCAGTACGGTCTTGCCGAAGGTCGGTGCATAAACCGTGATCATGTAGAAGGCGGTGGTGGTCATGGCCACCATCAGCATGCCGAACAGCACTACTGCGGAGTTCGCGGCAAGCGTGGCCAGCACCTGTTTCATGGTTGGACGATGCTCGCGAGCGGCGAACTCCTCGGTCTCCTGCAGGCTGCGCCGCAGCAGGAAGATCACCGGGATGATCATGCAGCCCACAGCAAATGGCACACGCCAGCCCCATTGGGCGATTTCGGCGGCAGTCAACCATTCATTCAGGGCAAAGCCCAGCGCTGCGGCGACGACGATCGCCACCTGCTGGCTGGCGGACTGCCAGCTGGCATAGAAGCCCTTGTGCCCGGGCGTTGCCATTTCCGCCAGATATACCGACACGCCACCCAACTCGGCACCGGCCGAGAACCCTTGCAGCAAGCGCCCGATCAGCACCAGCGCCGGGGCCAATAGCCCGATGCTGGCGTAGCCGGGCACCAGCACGATCAGCAAGGTACCGCTGGCCATGATCGCCAGGGTGACGATCAGCCCTTTGCGCCGGCCCACGTCATCAATGTAGGCACCCAGGATCACCGCACCCAGCGGGCGCATGAGGAAGCCTGCACCGAACACGGCGAAGGTCATCATCAACGAGGCGAATTCATTGGAGGCAGGGAAGAAGGCCCCGGCGATGTGCGTGGCATAGAAGCCGAACAGGAAGAAGTCGAACTGTTCGAGGAAGTTTCCGGACGTTACCCGGAAGACCATTCCGGCCTTGGACTTGCCCTCGGACGCCGAGCTTGATGGCAGACTCATGGTGGATCTCCAGCGTTTCTTAATAATTGTAAGTGCTTATTTCCAGCATGATCGTCGAAAGCGAGGCTCGGGATAATCGTTCATTTTTCATTAATTGATGCGCTGATGAGATCAATGAGGCCCGTGCTCCGTTTTCCTGAGCAGTGGATGTGAACGATTAGGCGCAAAAAGGGCAGGTCAAATTGTCCCAATTTACGGAACAATTATTCACTTTCCAGCCTAATTGTCTTGGCTGATATTGCGCTTCAGAATGGCCCCATACCGCAGACAACGCCACCGGGCACAGCGCGGTGAGCCATTCGAACTCAAGTATCAGGAGCTACAAGATGAACAATTTCAAAGGTACAACTGCTGTCGTCGGTCGTGTGTTGCTGGCGGTGCTCTTCCTGCTCAGCGGCTTCAGCAAGCTGACTTCGCCTGAGGGCACCATTGCCTATATCGAATCGAGCGGCCTGCCCTTCCCGGTACTGAGCTACCTGGCCGCACTGGGTGTTGAACTCGGCCTCGCAGCACTGCTGATCATCGGCTTTCAAACCCGCATCGTCGCGGTGGTCATGGCGCTCTTCACCGTGATGGCAGCCTTCGCCTTCCACAACAACCTGGCGGACCAAGGGCAGTTCATCAACTTCTTCAAGAACATCTCAATCGCAGGCGGCCTGTTGCAGATTGCAGCGTTCGGCGGGGGTGCATTGAGCGTGGATGCGCTGATCGGCAACATCAAAGCACGGGCGGCAGGGAAGACTGTGCTGAAAGCAGCTTGAAACATACTGATCGCACAAATGAAAAGCCCCGGCTATTAGCCGGGGCTTTTCATTAGCCGCTCCTACAGGATTATGACCACCTTCCAGGCGTGCGCTGTACGTGTCGGAGCCGCGCTTGCGACAATCCGTTCACTGCGCGACCGCAAAGTAGCCATATTTCAGCTTCGACCATCGACTCGCTTATTCCACAGTCACCGACTTCGCCAGGTTACGCGGCTGGTCGACGTCAGTGCCCTTGAGCACTGCCACGTAATACGACAGCAGCTGCAGCGGGATGGTGTAGAGAATCGGCGCCAGCTCGTCGACGATGTGCGGCACCTTGATCACGTGGGTGCCTTCGCCGTTGCTCATGCCGGCATTCTCGTCGGCGAACACCACCAGTTCACCACCGCGGGCGCGAACTTCCTGCAGGTTGGACTTGAGTTTCTCCAGCAGTTCGTTGTTCGGCGCCACGGTCACCACTGGCATGTCGTTATCCACAAGCGCCAGCGGGCCGTGCTTGAGCTCACCTGCCGGGTAGGCTTCGGCGTGGATGTAGGAGATCTCCTTGAGCTTCAGCGCACCTTCCATGGCCACCGGGTACTGTGCACCACGGCCGAGGAACAGGGTGTGGTGCTTGTCGGCGAACAGTTCGGCGGTTTTCTCCACCGTGCTGTCCATGGCCAGGGCCTCGCCCAGGCGGGCTGGCAGGCGACGCAGTTCTTCCACCAACCCGGCTTCGACGCCCGCTTCGAGGGTGCCACGCACCTGGCCCAGGGCCAGGGTCAGCAGCATCAGCGAAACCAGCTGGGTGGTGAAGGCCTTGGTCGAGGCCACGCCAATTTCTGGACCGGCCAGGGTCAGCAGGGTCAGGTCGGACTCACGCACCAGCGAGCTGATGCCGACGTTGCAGATGGCCAGGCTACCGAGGAAGCCCAGTTCCTTGGCGTTGCGCAGGGCGGCCAGGGTGTCGGCGGTTTCGCCGGACTGGGAGATCGACACGAACAGGGTGTCTGGCTGCACCACCACCTTGCGATAACGGAACTCGCTGGCCACTTCGACCTGGCAAGGAATGCCGGCCAGGCTTTCCAGCCAGTAACGGGCGACCATGCCGGCGTGGTAGCTGGTACCACAGGCGACGATCTGTACGTTGCGCACCTTGCCGAACAGCTCGGCAGCCTGCGGGCCGAACGCCTGGACCATCACATGGTCCTTGCCCAGGCGGCCTTCCAAGGTGCGCTGGACCACGGTCGGCTGCTCGTGGATCTCCTTGAGCATGAAGTGGCGATAGGCGCCCTTGTCGGCCGCTTCGGCGCCTTCGTGGTACTGCACCGTTTCACGCTGCACCGCCTGGCCAGCCTGGTCCCAGACCTTCACCTGGTCGCGGCGGATCTCGGCGATATCGCCCTCCTCCAGGTACATGAAGCGGTCGGTGACCTGGCGCAGTGCCAGTTGGTCGGAGGCGAGGAAGTTTTCGCCATGACCCAGGCCGATCACCAGCGGGCTGCCGCTGCGCGCGGCTACCAGGCGATCAGGCTGTTTCACGCTGATCAGCGCCAGGCCATAGGCACCGTGCAGGCGCTTGACCGCAGACTTCAGCGCCTCGGCGAGGTCGGGGAGAGTCTTCAGCGTATGGTGGATCAGGTGCACGATGACTTCAGTGTCGGTCTGCGAGGCAAACACGTACCCCAGACCTTTCAGCTCTTCACGCAGCTCTTCGTGGTTTTCAATGATGCCGTTGTGCACCACCGCCACTTCGTTGCCGGAGAAATGCGGGTGGGCGTTGCCTTCGGTCGGCGCACCGTGGGTGGCCCAACGGGTGTGGGCGATACCCAGCTGGCCGTTCAGCGGCTCGGCGGCAATTGCAGCTTCCAGCTCGGCGACCTTGCCGATGCGGCGGCGGCGCTGCAGCTCGCCCTGCTGGGTGTAGACGGCCAGGCCGGCACTGTCGTACCCGCGATATTCAAGACGCTTGAGGCCTTCGATGAGAATGGCAGTGATGTTGCGCTCGGCTACGGCACCAACGATTCCACACATGATTATTGCTCCTGGCTGATCGCGGCGCAGATCAGGTTGATGCCGCGGGCTTGAATCTGTTCGCGTGCCGCTGCGGGCAGGCGTTCGTCTGTAATAAGGGTGTGCACGCTGCCCCAGGGCAGCTCGAGATTGGGGATCTTGCGCCCGACCTTGTCGGACTCGACCATCACGATCACCTCGCGGGCCACCTCGGCCATCACTCGGCTCAGGCCAAGCAGTTCATTGAAGGTGGTGGTGCCGCGCTGCAGGTCGATGCCGTCGGCACCAATGAACAGCTGGTCGAAATCGTAAGAGCGTAGTACCTGCTCGGCGACCTGGCCCTGGAACGACTCTGAATGCGGGTCCCAGGTGCCACCGGTCATCAGCAGCACCGGTTCGTGTTCGATCTCGCTGATGGCGCGGGCCACATTCAGCGAGTTGGTCATCACCACCAGACCGGGCTGGCGGCCCAGTTCCGGGATCATGGCAGCGGTAGTGCTGCCACTGTCGATGATGATCCGCGCATGCTCGCGAATACGCCCGACCGCCGCGCGGGCGATAGCCTGCTTGTAGGCAGACACCGGTTGCGCCGGTTCACCGAGCATCTCCTGCGGCACCGGTACCGCACCGCCGTAGCGGCGCAGCAGCAGGCCGTTGGCTTCCAGCGCCGCAAGGTCCTTGCGAATGGTCACTTCCGAGGTTTCGAATCGCTTGGCCAAGGCATCCACACTCACCTCGCCCTGCTCGCTGAGCATGGCCAGGATGTTGTGGCGGCGCTGGGGGGTGTTTCGTTTCGACATGAGCTTTTAAGTTTCGATTCGAAAGATAATGGTTGCAATCAAAACCTAAGATGGCCGATTCGTCAAGGTGTGGATAAATACCTTTACCGACCACCCCATGCATTGGCCAATAAAAAAGCCGACTTATTCACATAAGTCGGCTTTCGATCCAGGCAGCTGTGTATAACTCAGCTTTTCTTGATCTTCTCCGGCCGCTTCCAGCCCGAGATGTTGCGCTGGCGCGCACGCGCCACCGCCAGGTCACCCGCTTCGACGGCCTGGGTGATGGTCGAACCGGCCGCAGTGGTCGCGCCGGCCTTGATCTCCACAGGCGCCACCAGCGAGTTGTTGGAGCCGATGAACACGTCCTCCCCCATCACTGTCTTGAACTTGTTGGCGCCATCGTAGTTGCAGGTGATGGTACCGGCGCCGATGTTGGTGCGGGCACCGATCTCGGCATCGCCCAGGTAGGTCAGGTGACCGGCCTTGGCGCCCTCGCCCAGGTGGGCGTTCTTCAGTTCGACGAAGTTACCCACATGGGCCTTGGCTTCAAGCACGCTGCCCGGGCGCAGGCGGGCGAACGGGCCGGCATCGCTGCCCTCGCCCATCACCGCACCGTCAAGATGAGTGTTGGCCTTGATGATCGCACCCTTGCGCAGGGTGCTGTCCTTGATCACGCAGTTGGGGCCGATCTGCACATCGTCCTCGATGACCACCTTGCCTTCGAGAATCACGTTGATGTCGATCAGCACGTCGCGACCAACGGTCACTTCGCCCCGTACATCAAAGCGCGCCGGGTCGCGCAGGGTGACACCCTGGGCCATCAGCCGGCGGCCTTCGCGCAGCTGGTAGTGGCGCTCGAGTTCCGCCAGCTGGCGACGGTCATTGGCACCCTGCACTTCCATCGGGTCGTGCGGCTGTTCGGTGACGACCACCAAGCCATCGGCCACCGCCATGGCGATGACGTCAGTGAGGTAGTACTCGCCCTGCGCATTGTTGTTCGACAGGCGGCCCATCCAGTCGGCCAGGCGCGCGGCCGGCAGGGCCAGGATGCCGGTATTGCCTTCCTTGATTGCCTT
Source organism: Pseudomonas sp. LRP2-20 (assembly GCF_024349685.1). Taxonomy (NCBI): domain Bacteria; kingdom Pseudomonadati; phylum Pseudomonadota; class Gammaproteobacteria; order Pseudomonadales; family Pseudomonadaceae; genus Pseudomonas; species Pseudomonas sp. LR2-20. The sequence continues at coordinate 6,017,346 of NZ_AP025944.1, forward strand.
CTGCGCTTCGCTGGCATCCTTGTGCTCGACGATAGCGGTCACCTGGCCTTCGCCATCACGCACGATGCGACCATAACCGGTCGGGTCCTGCAGGGTAACCGTAAGCAGCCCCAGTTGCTTGTCGCTGACCTTGGCCAGCAGGCGTTGCAGGGTTTCCACTTCGATCAGCGGCACATCGCCGTAAAGCACCAGCACCGTGTCGGCGCTGATCGCCGGCAATGCCTGGGCGACGGCATGGCCCGTACCCAGCTGCTTGTCCTGCATGACGAAATTCAGGTCATCGGCTGCCAGGCGTTCACGTACCAACTCGGCACCGTGGCCGATCACCACATGAATGCCTTGTGGCTGTAGCTGGCGCGCGCTGTGGATAACGTGGCCGAGCATGGAATTGCCGGCTACCGGGTGCAGCACCTTGGGCAGCGCCGAGCGCATGCGGGTGCCTTGGCCAGCGGCGAGAATAACGATATCAAGGGACATTGACTGGCTACCAATCCTGGGCGGTCAGGGACGTGACCTGAGAAGAATTCGGAAAAAGAAAAAGGGTAGCCGAGGCTACCCTTTAACTCAATTGCAACGGAAGTATGCGGCCTGAACCGGATTACTTGCCCTTGCGCAATTGCTGGACGGTACGCAGCTGAGCTGCAGCCTCGGCCAGACGTGCGGCAGCAGCACCGTAGTCGAAGTCCGAGCTTTTCGCGTTCAGGGCGTTCTCAGCAGCCTTGAGGGCTTCCTGAGCCTGAGCTTCGTCCAGGTCGGCAGCGCGCTGCACGGTGTCGGCAAGAACCTTGACCATGTTCGGCTGCACTTCGAGGAAGCCACCGGAGATGTAGTACACCTCACGATCGCCACCTTGCTTGGTCAGCGTGATCGGACCAGGCTTGAGATTGGTGATCAGCGGGGCGTGGCCTGGAGCGATACCAAGATCGCCCAGGTTGCCGTGCGCTACTACCATCTCGACCAGGCCGGAGAAGATTTCTCCTTCCGCGCTGACGATATCGCAATGGACTGTCATAGCCATCTGCTTGCCTCAACCTGATTAGCGCCCCTTGCGGGGCGCCGGGATTACAGTTTCTTGGCTTTCTCGATCGCTTCGTCGATGCTGCCGACCATGTAGAACGCTTGTTCTGGCAGGTGGTCGTAGTCACCTTTGAGGATGCCGCTGAAGCCAGCGATGGTGTCTTTCAGGGAAACGTACTTGCCTGGCGAACCGGTGAAGACTTCGGCCACGAAGAACGGCTGCGACAGGAAGCGCTGGATCTTACGAGCGCGGGCTACCAGTTGCTTGTCGGCTTCGGACAGTTCGTCCATACCCAGGATCGCGATGATGTCCTTCAGCTCTTTGTAGCGCTGCAGAACATACTGAACGCCACGAGCGGTCTCGTAGTGCTCGTTGCCGATCACGTTCGGGTCCAGCTGGCGCGAAGTCGAGTCCAGTGGGTCAACCGCTGGGTAGATACCCAGGGAGGCGATGTCACGGGACAGAACGACGGTGGCGTCCAAGTGGGCGAAGGTGGTCGCTGGCGACGGGTCGGTCAAGTCGTCCGCAGGTACGTATACGGCCTGGACGGAGGTGATCGAACCTTCCTTGGTGGAGGTGATGCGCTCTTGCAGAACGCCCATCTCTTCAGCCAGGGTCGGCTGGTAACCTACTGCCGAAGGCATACGGCCCAGCAGTGCGGATACTTCGGTACCGGCCAGGGTGTAACGATAGATGTTGTCGACGAACAGCAGAACGTCGTTACCTTCGTCACGGAACTTCTCAGCCATGGTCAGGCCGGTCAGCGCTACGCGCAGACGGTTTCCTGGTGGCTCGTTCATCTGACCGTAGACCAGTGCTACTTTGTCGAGAACGTTGGAGTCCTTCATCTCGTGGTAGAAGTCGTTACCCTCACGAGTACGCTCACCCACACCAGCGAACACGGAGTAACCGCTGTGTTCCATGGCGATGTTACGGATCAGTTCCATCATGTTTACGGTCTTGCCGACACCGGCACCACCGAACAGACCAACCTTACCACCCTTGGCGAACGGGCAAACCAGGTCGATAACCTTGATGCCGGTTTCCAGCAGGTCGTTGCCGCCTGCCTGGTCAGCGAACGAAGGCGCTGGCTGGTGGATACCGCGACGCTCGTCTTCGCCGATCGGGCCGGCTTCGTCGATTGGGTTGCCCAGAACGTCCATGATACGGCCCAGGGTGGCCTTACCAACTGGAACGGAAATGGCAGCACCGGTGTCGACGACATCCAGACCGCGCTTCAGGCCTTCGGTCGAGCCCATCGCAATGGTACGAACCACGCCGTCGCCCAGCTGCTGCTGAACTTCGAGGGTGGTTTCCGCGCCTTGTACTTTCAGCGCGTTGTAAACACTCGGCACGACGTCACGTGGGAATTCCACGTCGATGACGGCGCCGATGATTTGAACGATACGTCCGCTACTCATAGCTGGATCCTCTGAATTTTTGAACCGTTAAACCGCGGCAGCGCCGCCGACGATTTCCGAGATCTCCTGGGTGATCGCAGCCTGACGCGCCTTGTTGTAGATCAACTGAAGCTCTTTGATCAAATCACCGGCGTTGTCTGTGGCGTTCTTCATGGCGATCATCCGGGCCGCTTGTTCAGCAGCGTTGTTCTCGACCACCGCCTGGTACACCTGCGACTCCACGTAACGCACCATCAAGCCGTCCAGCAGCTCTTTTGCGTCGGGTTCGTACAGGTAGTCCCAGTGATGCTTGAGATCCTGATCCGGGGTTGCCACCAACGGTACCAATTGCTCGACCGTCGGTTTTTGGGTCATGGTGTTGATGAACTTGTTCGAAACCACCGAGAGGCGATCGATACGGCCGTCCAGGTAGGCGTCCAGCATCACTTTGACGGAGCCGATCAGATCGTTGATCGATGGCTCTTCGCCCAGGTGGCTGATCGCGGCTACGACGTTGCCGCCAAAGTTGCGGAAGAATGCCGCACCCTTGCTGCCGATCACGCACAGGTCGATTTCAACGCCCTGTTCGCGGTTTTCGTTCATGTCCTTGACCAGGGCCTTGAACAGGTTGGTGTTCAAGCCACCGCACAGACCACGGTCACTGCTCACCACGATATAACCGGCGCGCTTTACAGGGCGCTCGATCATGAACGGGTGACGGTATTCCGGGTTGGCGTTGGCCAGATGACCGATCACCTGGCGGATACGCTCCGCGTAAGGACGGCTAGCAGCCATGCGCATTTGTGCCTTGCGCATCTTGCTGACCGCCACTTTCTCCATGGCGCTGGTAATTTTTTGCGTGCTTTTGATGCTCGCAATCTTACTGCGAATCTCTTTTGCGCCTGCCATGTATCACCTATCAGGTTAGCAAGCGGGGGCCGGAGCCCCCGCTGCGGCTTACCAGGTCTGGGTGGCCTTGAACTTCTCGATACCGGCTTTCATGCCAGCGTCGATTTCGTCGTTGAAGTCACCCTTCACGTTGATCTTCGCCATCAGTTCGGCGTGATCACGGTTGAAGTAGGCGATCAGTGCTTGCTCGAAGCTACCAACCTTGGAGACTTCCACGTCAGTCAGGAAACCACGCTCAGCGGCGTACAGCGACAGGGCCATGTCCGCGATGGACATTGGCGCGTACTGCTTCTGCTTCATCAGCTCGGTTACGCGCTGACCATGCTCCAGCTGCTTGCGGGTCGCTTCGTCCAGATCGGAAGCGAACTGGGCGAATGCAGCCAGTTCACGGTACTGAGCCAGAGCGGTACGAATACCACCGGACAGCTTCTTGATGATCTTGGTCTGAGCGGCACCACCTACGCGGGATACCGAAACACCGGCGTTCACTGCAGGGCGGATGCCCGAGTTGAACATGGCCGATTCCAGGAAGATCTGACCGTCGGTGATGGAAATCACGTTGGTCGGAACGAACGCGGAAACGTCGCCAGCCTGGGTTTCGATGATCGGCAGGGCGGTCAGGGAACCGGTCTTGCCAGTGACTGCGCCGTTGGTGAACTTCTCGACGTACTCTTCCGAAACGCGCGATGCACGCTCCAGCAGACGGGAGTGGAGATAGAAAACGTCGCCTGGGTACGCTTCACGTCCTGGTGGACGACGCAGCAGCAGGGAGATCTGACGGTAGGCAACGGCCTGCTTGGACAGGTCATCGTAAACGATCAGGGCGTCTTCACCGCGGTCACGGAAGAACTCGCCCATGGTGCAGCCGGCGTATGGCGCCAGGAACTGCAGTGCGGCGGATTCCGAAGCACTGGCAACGACCACGATGGTGTTGGCCAGGGCGCCGGCTTCTTCCAGCTTGCGAACGATGTTGGCAACGGTGGAACGCTTCTGGCCGACTGCAACATAAACACAGAAAATACCGGAATCTTTCTGGTTGATGATGGCGTCGATGGCCATGGCGGTCTTGCCGATCTGGCGGTCACCGATGATCAGCTCACGCTGGCCACGGCCGACTGGGATCATGGCGTCGACGGACTTGTAGCCAGTCTGTACAGGCTGGTCTACCGACTTACGCCAGATCACGCCTGGGGCCACTTTCTCGACCGCGTCGGTCTGGGTGTTGCCCAGAGGACCTTTGCCGTCGATCGGGTTGCCCAGTGCGTCAACGACGCGACCCAGCAGTTCCTTACCAACCGGAACTTCCAGGATGCGGCCGGTGCACTTGGCGCTCATGCCTTCGGCGAGGGTGTCATAGGCACCCAGGATCACTGCACCTACGGAGTCTTGCTCCAGGTTCAGGGCCATGCCGAAAACGCTGCCAGGGAACTCGATCATTTCGCCGTACATGACGTCGGCCAGACCGTGGATCCGCACGATACCGTCGGATACCGAAACAACGGTACCTTCGTTACGGGCTTGGGAGCTCACATCGAGGTTGTCGATGCGGCCCTTGATGATTTCACTAATTTCGGAAGGATTGAGTTGCTGCATTGCTCTGCTGCCCCTTCAAACTCAAGATTTCAATGCTTCGGCCAGTTTCGCGATCTTGCCGCGAACAGAGCCATCGATTACCAGGTCACCAGCGCGGATGACGACGCCGCCAATCAGGCTGGCATCCTCCGACGCGTGCAGGCGCACTTCCTGGCCTAACCGTGCACTGAGAACCTTGGCGAGTTTGTCTTGCTGTTCTTGGTTCAACGCGAAGGCACTGGTGACTTCCACGTCCACGGATTTCTCTTGCTCGGCCTTGTACAGGTCGAAGAGGGCGGCAATCTCCGGCAACAGCAGGAGACGGTCGTTTTCCGCGGCAACATGAATGAAATTCTGTGCCTGTGCATTGAACTTGTCACCGCACACGTCAATGAACGTGGCGGCCTTTTCTGCGCTCGTCAGTCGCGGGGCCTTGAGCAGGCGCTGCATGGTGTCGTCTTGCGACACCGCAGCAGCCAGGCCGAGCATGGCTGACCAATTGGCCAGTTGCTGATGGGCCTGGGCATGCTCAAAGGCAGCCTTAGCGTAAGGTCGGGCCAACGTGGTCAGTTCTGCCATGATCGCCCTCGCTTAAATTTCAGCGGCCAGTTTGTTAACCAGCTCCGCATGCGCGTTTTGATCGATTGTGGCGCCAAGGATCTTTTCAGCACCACCAACGGCCAGAGCACCCACTTGGGCACGCAGAGCGTCTTTAGCGCTGTTCAGTTCCTGTTCGATCTCGGCCAGAGCCTGAGCCTTCACACGGTCAGCTTCGACGCGGGCCTGATCACGGGCTTCCTCGACAAGCTGAGCAGCGCGTTTCTTGCTTTGCTCAATGATTTCGGCTGCCTGTGCTTTAGCTTCACGCAGTTGCTGACCCACTTTCTCTTGGGCCAGCTCCAGGTCGCGAGCTGCGCGGTTGGCAGCGTCCAAGCCGTCGGCAATCTTCTTTTGGCGCTCTTGCAGGGCAGTGATGACCGGAGGCCATACGTACTTCATGCAGAAGAGTACAAAAATCAGGAAGGCAACGGATTGGCCAATCAGGGTTGCATTAATGTTCACGCCAACACCTCGCTCGGTCTTAATTCATCACAGCCATCAACTCGTGGTTACGAGTGATTAGCCGGCGATCTGACCAACGAACGGATTCGCGAAGGTGAAGAACAGAGCGATACCAACACCGATCATGGTTACGGCGTCGAGCAGACCGGCAACGATGAACATTTTGACCTGCAGCATCGGAACCATCTCAGGCTGACGAGCAGCGCCTTCCAGGAACTTGCCGCCCAGCAGGCCGAAACCAATGGCGGTACCCAGAGCACCCAGGCCGATCAGCAGAGCAACAGCGATAGCGGTCAGACCAACTACAGTTTCCATCTTTCCTCCCGACTTTTACGTCGTATTGGTTAGGTTTTTAAGTTGAAGCGGTAAAACAAATCGTTTGGTACAGCTGCCCTTGCGGACTTTTAAAGCCCTCCCCCCAAACGAGCGGGGAAGGCTACAAGACACGCCAGGCGGTCTTAATGGTTATCTTCATGAGCCATCGACAGGTAGACGATGGTCAGCATCATGAAGATGAAAGCTTGCAGCGTGATGATCAGGATGTGGAACACAGCCCACGCCCACTGCAGCACGACACCCAGGCCGCTCAGCCAGAGGATGCCGGCGCCGAACATCACGGCGATCAGGATGAACACCAGCTCGCCGGCGTACATGTTGCCGAAAAGACGCAGTGCCAGCGAGATCGGCTTGGCGATCAGGGTGACGAATTCCAGCAGGAAGTTGACCGGGATCAGCAGGATCTGCAGGAAGATGTTCTTGCTGCCGAACGGGTGCAGGGTGAGTTCACCGATGAAGCCGCCCAGGCCCTTGACCTTGATGCTGTAGAAGATGATCAGGGCGAACACGCAGAAGGCCATGGCCAGGGTCGCGTTCGGGTCGGTGGTCGACACGGCGCGGAACGGAATGTGCGGGTCACCGGAAATCAGGATGGCCAGCTGAGGAATCCAGTCGACCGGTACCAGGTCGATGGCGTTCATCAGGAACACCCAGACGAAGATGGTCAGCGCCAGCGGGGCGATCACCGGGCTACGGCCGTGGAAGGAGTCCTTCACGCTGCCGTTGACGAAGTCCACCAGCACTTCCACGAAGTTCTGCAGGCCGCCTGGTTGGCCGGAAGTCGCCTTCTTGGCCGCCATGCGGAAGATGAACAGGAAGATCAGACCCAGCGCGACGGACCAACCCAGGGTGTCCAGGTGGAACGCCCAGAAGCCCATTGCCTTGGCTTCTGCAGCCGAATGGGCAAAGCCCCAGCTGCCGTCTGGTAGTTGACCGTAGGTCAGGTTCTGCAAGTGGTGCTGGATATAGCCCGAAGCGGTTTCTGCTGCCATGGTTGCCTCAAACGCCCTAAGGTCTCGAAAGTCTTTTATTCATCAGCAGGGGCGCGAACCAGCTGACCAAAAGGGTCAACACGAAGACGCCGAATACTGCTAACGGCGCCAGTGGCTTCACTCCTGCGAAGGTCAGTGCAAATAGCACTGCCGTCAAAATCATCTTGCCTGCCTCGCCAGCGTAAAACGACTTGACGATAGCTTGTGCCGCCCGAGCTCCGCTGAAGCGAAAAGCCTTCCAGGCGAAATACACATTGGGCAGCCAGGCAATCAAACCTCCGCAAAGGCCTGAATATCCACTGACCGCCCCTTTCCACTGCCACAACACCAAGGTTGCCAGCAGCAGTACGACGAATTGAGCCAGCAGTACCGGAAAAACCGCCCAGCGATGGAAAGGCAGGCGGTTTGGCGTGCGGATTTCCATCACAACTGCTCCTCGGAAGTCGACCAACAAGTCAGTTATGACTTGGCATAATTTGTGCCGACAAAATGCGCGCAGAGTATAGGGGTGGATTAACCCCTATTCAACTCTTCGGTAGTGATTTCCGACTGCGCGCTACAACAGGAATTGTTTCAGCGGATGTGAGCAAGCACGCCTTGCAACTCGTCAAGCGAGTTGTAGCGAATAACCAACTGGCCTTTGCCCTTGTTGCCGTGGCGTATCTGCACGGCAGAGCCCAGGCGCTCTGCGAGCCGTTGTTCAAGGCGCGCGATGTCCGGATCAGGTTTGCTCGGTTCGACCGGCTCAGGCTTGCCATTGAGCCACTGACGGACCAGTGCCTCGGTTTGGCGCACGGTGAGGCCACGTGCGACAACATGACGCGCCCCCTCTTCCTGACGATCTTCCTCGAGGCCGAGCAAGGCACGGGCATGGCCCATTTCCAGGTCGCCGTGGGCGAGCATGGTCTTGATCGCCTCGGGCAGCGAGATCAGGCGCAGCAGGTTGGCCACGGTCACCCGCGACTTGCCCACGGCATCGGCCACCTGTTGCTGGGTCAGCTCGAACTCCTGCTGCAGGCGCTGCAGGGCCAGGGCTTCTTCCAGCGGGTTGAGGTCCTCGCGCTGAATGTTCTCGATCAGCGCCATGGCGATGGCGGCTTCATCCGGCACTTCGCGCACCATCGCCGGGATGGTGTCGAGACCGGCCTGCTGGGTGGCGCGCCAGCGGCGCTCACCGGCAATGATCTCATAGCGGCTACCGTCGATCGGGCGAACCACGATCGGCTGCATCACCCCATGGTTGCGAATCGAGTGCGCGAGTTCTTCCAGTGCCTCGGGGTCCATGTCGCGGCGCGGCTGGTACTTGCCGCGCTGGATCAGTTCGACGGGCAGGTGTTGCAGTTCTTTCTGGTCGATCTTCACAGCCTGCGCTTCGAGCGCGCTGACGGAAGGACCACTGAGCAGAGCATCCAACCCACGTCCGAGACCCCGTTTCTTGACGGCCATACGGATTCCTTAAGTTGTTTGTGCAGTGCGTGATTGACGGCGTTGACGGCGTACCAGTTCCCCGGCCAGGGCCAGATAGGCCAGTGCGCCACGCGATTGCTTGTCGTAGGCCAGCGCCGGCATGCCGAAGCTCGGGGCCTCGGCCAGGCGGATGTTGCGCGGGATGACCGTGTCGTACAGCTGTTCGCCGAAGTGTTCCTTGAGCTGCGCCGAAACATCGTTGTTCAGGCTCAGGCGCGGGTCGTACATGGTGCGCAGCAGGCCTTCGATCTTCAGCTCCGGGTTCAACCGGGCAGCGATGCGCTTGATGTTATCCACAAGGTCGCTGAGCCCTTCGAGTGCGTAGTACTCGCACTGCATCGGGATGATCACGCCATCGGAGGCGACCAGCGCGTTGAGCGTCAGCATCGACAGCGACGGCGGGCAGTCGATGAGGATGAAATCGTAGTTCTCGCGGATCGGCGCCAGCGCGTTGCGCAGGCGGCTCTCCTTGACCTGCATTTCCAGCAGCACCACTTCCGCAGCGGTCAGGTCGCGGTTGGCCGGCAGCAACTGGAAGCCGCCGTGCTCGGAGTAGTGCATGGCCTGGGCAAGGTCGCATTCCCCGATCAGCAGGTCATAGACCGAATGCTCGAGTTCGTGTTTGTCCACACCGCTGCCCATGGTCGCGTTGCCCTGCGGATCGAGGTCGATCAGCAGCACACGACGCTTGGTCGCGGCCAGCGATGCTGCGAGGTTGATACAGGTGGTGGTCTTGCCGACCCCACCTTTCTGGTTCGCGATTGCGAATACCTTAGCCATTGTTGCGTGTGTTCCCAATCAAGCCTTGCGGCGCAGTATCAGCAGATGGCGCTGGCCCTGGCAACCTGGAACGGTCAGGGCCTGCTCGCTTTCCACTGTGAAGTCTGCGGGCAATGCTACCAGTTCATCGGCAGGATGCAGCCCCTTCATTGCAAGCCATTGCGTCCCGGTGTCGCCCAGATGGCGGGTCCAGTTGGTGAAGTTCTCCATGCTGCTGAAGGCGCGGGAGATGATCCCGCTGAACGGTAGCGAGGGCTTAAAGGCTTCGACCCGGCTGTGGATAACCGTGAGGTTGTCCAGTTTCAGTTCCATCTTCACCTGGGTCAGGAAGCGGGTCTTCTTGCCATTGGCGTCCAGTACCGTCACCTGCTTGTGCGGATGCAGGATAGCCAAAGGGATGCCGGGCATGCCACCGCCGCTGCCAACATCCAGCCAGTTGTCACGCTCGCTGTGGATAAACGACATGACACTGAGACTGTCGAGCAGATGGCGGGAAACCATCTCGTCCGGATCGCGCACGGCAGTGAGGTTGTAGGCTTTGTTCCATTTGATCAACAGGGCCAGGTAGCCCAGCAGCTTCTCCTGCTGCTCGGCGCTCAGCTCGACACCGAGCTGGCGCGCACCTGTGGACAACTCTTCGGCGTGTTGCGGGGTGACCAGGGAACTCAAGCGCTTTGCTCCAATTCGCGGCCAGCGCCGCGTTTTTTCAGATGAATCAGCAACAGGGAAATCGCCGCCGGGGTGACGCCGGGGATACGCGAAGCCTGGCCCAGCGTCTCAGGACGGGTCTGGCCGAGCTTGCCCTGGATTTCCTTCGACAGCCCGGAAATCGTGGTGTAGTCGATATCCACAGGCAGGCGGGTGTCTTCGCTGGCGCGCAGACGGGCGATCTCATGCTGCTGACGATCGATGTAACCGGCGTACTTGGTCTTGATCTCTACCTGCTCGGCGACCTGTGGATCGATCACTTCACCGCCGGTCGCTTCGATCAGCCCGGCATAGTCGATCTCTGGCCGGGCCAGCAGGTTGAGCAGGCTGTACTCGTGGGCCAGTGGGGTGCCGAACTTATCCACAATGGCTCGGCCCTGCTCGGTGTTCGGGCGTACCCAGGTCGACTTCAGGCGTTGTTCTTCACGCTCGATGCCGTCGCGCTTGGCGCAGAACGCGGCCCAGCGCTCGTCGTCGATCAGGCCGAGCTCGCGACCTTTCTCGGTCAGGCGCAGGTCAGCGTTGTCCTCGCGCAGGATCAGCCGGTATTCGGCACGCGACGTGAACATCCGGTACGGCTCCTGGGTACCCAGGGTAATCAGGTCGTCGACCAATACGCCGATGTACGCCTCGTCGCGGCGCGGGCACCAGCTTTCGCGGCCTTGCGCACGCAGCGCAGCGTTGGTCCCGGCCAGCAGGCCCTGGGCGCCGGCTTCTTCGTAGCCGGTGGTGCCGTTGATCTGGCCGGCGAAGAACAGGCCACCGATGACTTTGGTCTCCAGGCTGTACTTGAGGTCACGCGGGTCGAAGTAGTCGTACTCGATGGCGTAACCCGGCCGAACGATGTGGGCGTTTTCCATCCCGCGGATCGAGCGCACCAGCTCCAGCTGCACATCGAACGGCAGCGAAGTGGAAATACCGTTGGGGTACAGCTCGTGGGTGGTCAGGCCTTCTGGCTCGATGAACACCTGGTGGCTTTCCTTGTCGGCGAAGCGGTGGATCTTGTCTTCGATCGACGGGCAATAGCGTGGGCCGACACCTTCGATCACACCGGAGTACATCGGTGAGCGGTCAAGGTTCGAGGCAATGATCTCGTGGGTGCGGGCGTTGGTGTGGGTAATCCAGCAGCTCACCTGGCGCGGGTGCATCTGGGCGTTGCCCATGAACGACATCACCGGGATCGGCGTATCGCCTGGTTGCTCGGTCATGACCGAGAAGTCCACGGAACGCCCGTCGATACGCGGCGGGGTACCGGTTTTCAGGCGGCCGACGCGCAGCGGCAGTTCACGCATGCGGTGAGCCAAAGCAATCGAAGGCGGATCACCGGCGCGACCACCGGAATGATTCTGCAGGCCGATGTGGATAAGGCCACCGAGGAAAGTACCGGTGGTCAGCACTACGGATTCGGCGAAGAAGCGCAGGCCCATCTGGGTCACCACACCTTTGACCTGGTCCTGTTCGACGATCAGGTCGTCGCAGGACTGCTGGAATATCCACAGGTTCGGCTGGTTTTCCAGGATCTCGCGGACCACCGCCTTGTAGATGGCGCGGTCGGCCTGTGCGCGGGTGGCGCGTACGGCCGGACCCTTGCGGTTGTTCAGGATGCGGAACTGGATGCCGCTCTTGTCGGTGGCCAGCGCCATCGCGCCGCCGAGCGCATCGATCTCTTTGACCAGATGGCTTTTGCCAATACCGCCGATGGCGGGGTTGCAGCTCATGTGACCGAGGGTTTCCACGTTATGGGTCAACAGCAGGGTTTTCACACCCATGCGTGCTGACGCAAGCGCAGCCTCGGTACCGGCATGGCCGCCGCCGATGACGATCACTTCAAAACGGGAAGGGAAATCCACCACGCACCTCGTGCCTGTTTTTGCGAATAGAGAAGGTAAGCGGACAAGTATAGGGACTTCCCCCCCTCTAAAGGAACCGTCTGAGCAAATTTTGATCAGTCTGTGGATGAGTGGCAGACAACAAAAATCAAAGAGAAGAAAATTAAAAAAGCTTTGTTTTTATGTTTATTCTTATACACAGCCTTGTCTGTGGATAACGTTCTATAGCCCTCTGCCTACCTGGCTTACAGTGAAAATAAACCCTGTGGCTTACCCACCATGAGGGTTATGGATAACGTCTTTTAGCCTGTGGATTAAATGGCTGTTTACCCACAGGCGCCTTTATCCTCAGCAAAAATGCCTGCTTATCAACGGAGCTGAAGGCGGGTTTTCCACAGGGCTCCCGAACAGGGTTCTGTGTCTGTGGATGAATTTACGTCCCCCTGAATTGACCGACAGCGCGATGGTTCGACGGCCGACGAACGCTTCTGCAGATGTCGACTGAGGCACTGAATTGGGGTTTCGAATCCGACGAGTGGATAAATCACAGGCAAAAAAAAGCCGCTCCAGAAGGAGCGGCCTTGGTTTTAACGAGCTGTGGATTACTTGCCGATGCAGAAACTGGAGAAGATCCGCCCCAACAGGTCATCGGAACTGAATGCCCCCGTGATCTCGCCCAGCGCCTGCTGCGCCTGACGCAGGTCCTCGGCCAGCAATTCACCCGCTCCCGCCAGGGTCAGCTGAGCACGACCATGCTCCAGGTGCGTACTGGCTTGGCGCAGGGCATCCAGGTGACGCCGGCGGGCGCTGAAACCGCTTTCGGCGGTCTGTTCATAACCCATGCAGGCCTTGAGGTGGTCACGCAGCAGTTGCAGCCCCTGGTGATCCCCCTTGGCACTCAGGGTAATGGTCACATGGCCGTCGTCGCATTGTTCCAACCCAACCCGTTCACCACTGAGATCGGCCTTGTTGCGAATCAGCGTGACCTTGGCCGGGTCTGGCCGCTGGTCGAGAAACTCGGGCCACAAGGCGAACGGGTCGCTGGCCTCAGGTGCGGTGGAATCGACCACCAGCAATACCCGATCAGCCTCGCCGATGGCCTTCAGTGCGCGTTCCACGCCGATCTTTTCCACATGGTCATCGGTATCCCGCAGGCCTGCAGTGTCAACCACATGCAGCGGCATGCCATCGATGTGGATATGTTCCCGGAGTATGTCCCGGGTGGTGCCGGCGATGTCGGTGACGATGGCGGCCTCGCGCCCCGCCAGCTGGTTCAGCAAGCTCGACTTGCCGGCATTCGGCCGCCCCGCGATCACCACTGTCATACCGTCACGCAGCAAGGCGCCCTGCCCGGCCTCGCGCTGCACGGTGGATAACTCGGTGCGCACTGCATCGAGCATCGACAACACATGGCCATCAGCGAGGAAGTCGATTTCCTCTTCGGGGAAGTCGATCGCTGCCTCGACGTAGATGCGCAACGCAATCAGCGCCTCTGTCAGGCTGTGCACACGCTTGGAGAATTCCCCCTGCAGCGAGCGCAAGGCGTTGCGCGCGGCCTGGCTGGAACTCGCCTCGATCAGGTCGGCGATGGCTTCGGCCTGGGCCAGGTCGAGCTTGTCGTTGAGGAACGCACGCTCGCTGAACTCGCCCGGGCGCGCCAGGCGGCAGCCAACTTGTACACAGCGCTGCAGCAGCATATCCAGGACCACTGGGCCGCCATGGCCCTGCAGCTCGAGTACATCCTCGCCGGTGAACGAATTGGGCCCTGGGAAGAACAGCGAAATGCCCTCATCAAGCACCAGGCCATCCTCGTCGCGAAATGGCCCGTAGTGGGCATGCCGTGGCGTCAGCGTTCGGCCGGTGATCAGCTGGCCAGCCTTGCTCGCCAATGGCCCGGACAGCCTGACGATACCGACGCCTCCGCGGCCTTGGGCGGTGGCGATGGCGGCGATGGTTTCACGCACAGTGTTCATGCTCGAAAGCCTCTACGACAAAAACGACAGATAGCAAAAACGCCCCCGAGGGGGCGTTTTTATTCACAGGCTAGCGCAGTAGCCCGTCAAGCAGCAGCTTTTTTGGTGGCTGCTTCGATACGGCGGGTGATGTACCACTGCTGAGTGATCGACAGGCAGTTGTTCACAACCCAGTACAGCACCAGACCAGCCGGGAACCACAGGAAGAAGAAGGTGAAGATGATCGGCATCATTTTCATCACCTTGGCCTGCATCGGATCCGGCGGAGTCGGGTTCAGACGCTGCTGGATGAACATGGTGGCGCCCATGATGATCGGCAGGATGAAGAACGGATCCTTGATCGACAGGTCGGTGATCCACAGCATCCATGGCGCCTGACGCATCTCGACGCTTTCCAGCAGTACCCAGTACAGGGACAGGAACACCGGCATCTGCACCAGGATCGGCAAGCAGCCGCCCAGTGGGTTGATCTTCTCTTTCTTGTACAGCTCCATCATCGCCTGGGACATCTTCTGGCGATCGTCACCGAAGCGTTCCTTGAGTGCAGCAAGCTTCGGCGCCACGGCGCGCATACGCGCCATCGAGCGGTAGCTGGCAGCCGACAGCGGGAAGAACAGGCCCTTGATGAGCATGGTCAGCACGATGATCGACCAGCCCCAGTTACCCAGCAGGCTGTGGATATGTTGCAGCAGCCAGAAGATGGGTTGGGCGATGAACCACAGGAAACCGTAGTCGACGGTCAGTTCCAGGCCTGGGGACAACTCTTTCAGCTTGGACTGGATCTTCGGACCGGCGTACAGCATGGCGCTGGTTTCGACCTTGCCACCCGCTGGAACGCTGAGGGCCGGGCCGGTGTAGCCGATGATGTAGTTACCCTGGCTGTCCTTGCGGGTCTGGACAACATTGTTGTCCGATTTGGCCGGAATCCAGGCGGTCACGAAGTAGTGCTGCAGCCAGGCAACCCAGCCGCCAGACACATTTTCTTTCAAACTACCTTTGTCGATGTCCTTCATCGAGACTTTTTTGTAAGGCTCGGAAGCAGTCCACATGGCAGCGCCAAGGTAGGTCGCGGTACCAGTGGCGGTGCTCGACGACGGATCGGAGCTGGCGTCACGCTTGAGCTGGGCGAACATGTTGCCGCTCCAGGCCTGGCCGCTCTGGTTGTCGATCAGGTAGCTGACGGTCAGGTCGTACTCACCGCGCTTGAAGCTGAAGCGCTTGATGTAGTTGACGCCGTTGTCGCTGAACTTCAGGTCGACCACCAGTTGTTGCTGGCCGTCGGCCAGCTGGTAGCTCTTCTGCTCGGCGGCGTACAGCGGGCGGCCGGACGAACGGGCATCAGGACCATTGACGCCGGTCAGGCCACTTTGTGCCAGGTAGACACGTTCCCCGCCGTTGTCGAACAGCTGGAACGGAATGTCCGGGTGGTCCTGGCGACGTGGGTATTGCGGCAGGTTCAGTTGGACGATGTCACCACCGACCGGATCGATAGCCAGGTCCAGCACATCGGTCTTGACCCGGATCAGGTCTTTGCTGACTGCAACCGGCGCCAGTTCGGCAGGGCTGGATTCGGCATTGGCGCTCGGCACATCGGCGCTGGCATTACCGGCCGGCACGCCATCCGGCAAGGCCGGGGCAGTGGTGCTGGCAGCAGTATTCTGAGTCGGCAGGGCAGCCTGGCCGTAGTCCTCGTTCCACTTGAGGACCATGACGTAGGACACGATTGCCAGGGCGACGATCAGGATCGTGCGTTTAATATCCATGATTACTCGGCTATCGAAGAAGTTCGGGAGGAAGGAGCGGGGGGAACGGGATCGAAACCGCCGTCGTTCCACGGATGACAACGCCCCAGGCGACGAACGGCTAGCCACCCGCCACGCAAGAGGCCATGGTTTTCAATGGCTTCAAGAGCGTAACAGGAGCAACTGGGGTAGAAACGACAGTGATTGGCCATCAGGGGACTGATGGCGTAACGGTAAAACTGGATCGGAACGAGGGCCAGTTTACGCATTTTGACTGTCTACCCCTGCGGAATCGGCGTTTGCCGCTGGAGTTGGCCGGCTGCGCGCCAGACGTTTCCAGAGCTTGCCAAAGTGTTGGTGCAATTCCGGGTTTTCTATCTCACCCAATCCCTTGCGCGCGACGATCACTATGTCCAGGCCACCCAGCAATTGCTGATTGAGCCGGAAGGAATCGCGCATCAAGCGCTTGAGGCGATTGCGTTGAACGGCGAGCTTGACGCTCTTCTTGCCGATCACCAGGCCGAGGCGCGGGTGATCCAGGCCGTTCTCGCGAGCAAGGATCAGCAGGTTTTTCCCTGGAACCTTGCCGGTTGGGGAGTCGAAGACCGCTTTGAAGTGCCGGGGTGTAAGCAGTCGCTTTTCCCGACTGAAGTCCTGACTCACCACCTGTGCCGAAAAATCAAATGGCCAGACGCTTACGGCCTTTGGCACGACGACGCGACAGAACAGCGCGGCCGTTCTTGGTAGCCATACGGGCACGGAAGCCGTGGGTGCGAGCGCGCTTGATGGTGCTTGGTTGGAAAGTACGTTTCATGGTGTTGTTACCTGGGTTTGTCGACTACGGGCCGGAATGGCCCCCTTTTTAAGAGATCGGCGATTCTAGAGAAAGCAAGCCCATAGGTCAATTTCCAACCAGTCTTTCCTTATGGAAGGCATTTTGGCGGTTGGATAGCTGGAAGGCTTGATCGAGCAGGCAAACGGACGACAAGATTAGAAAAAAGAAGAGACATATAAAAAGCTTTTCTGAAGAACTTATAGATCTTAGGTGGATAACCTTCTGTGGATAACTGCTTTGAGCCCAGAATTCATGCAGTGTACAGAGATTTGAAACCTTGTCGGTAACAGGTGCTGCGCCTGTGCTGGACGTGGGAACAGCCTGTGGACAGAAATGACTGTTATCCACAGCGTAGTTATCAACAGGGCTGACCTCAGGGTTGTGCATAGCCCTCATGACTGGTTATCCACAGACCTTATTCACAGTGGCTGGAAGACGTTTTTGCCGCTAAATGGCTGATTTGTCATAGCTCAGAATGTTTCCACATGTGGATAACTGATCACTCGACCGGTACAATGGCGGTTTGTTTTTGCCTCATCCGGCTTTCAAACTCAGGGGATATCC